>NZ_JAJMOZ010000003.1:0-422210 GCF_020991525.1 Flavobacterium sp. EDS | reverse complement strand
GCAAGTCTAGCAAGTCTCTTTTTTGAATTAATATATCTTTAGATATAATTACTTATTGATTAATTTTTCTAGTCTCACCATCATTTCATCTTTCTCTTTCAACATACGCTCGTACAATTCAATTTTTTCTTCGTGAAGTGAAACCATTTTTTCAATTGGATGAAAATTAATTGTTCCATAATTAAATGAATTACTAAAGGCATGTTCTGCAAAAGTATTCGAAATAATATTTATTGCTTGTTCTTCGTCAAAATTCTGAAAAGCTTCAACTGGAACTCTTAATACCGCTGATATTTGTTTCAATAGGCTATCTTCAATTACATCTTTCTGCTCCAGCATAGAAATTTTCTTCTGGTTCCATTCTTCGCCCAAATCAAAAGCTAAAGCTTCCTGTTTTATGTTAAGCATTTCTCTGAAACGTTTTACGTTTCTTCCCTGATGTATTTTCTGTTCCATAATGAATATCAATTTTCCAAAGACTCAAAGATAAAGCCATTTGGATTAAAAATAGTGAATTTCAAAGATAAAAAAAAATCCCACTTCGTAAGAAATGGGATTTTTTTGTGACCTCGACTGGATTCAAACCAGTAACCTCTTGAGCCGTAATCAAGTGCGCTATTCAGTTGCGCCACGAGGCCTTTTGTTTACAATTCCGCTATTTTTTTGTAGCTTTGTTGTGTGCTCATTGCGGGTGCAAATATAAGAACAAATGTTAGATAAACAAGCAAAAAATAACAGAAAAATTAAAAAAAATGCAGATAAAAAATTATATACGTGATATTCAAGACTTTCCAAAAGAAGGAATTTTATTCAAAGACATCACTCCGCTCCTAAATGACCCTATTGCGAGAGAAGAATCGCTTAAAATTTTATTAGATTCTTTAGAAGGTCAAAAAATAGACAAGGTAATTGGAGCTGAAAGTCGTGGTTTTTTCTTCGGAATGCTACTTGCACAAAAATTAAATGCAGGTTTTGTACCAGTAAGGAAACCAAAAAAGCTTCCTTTTAAAACTATTTCAGCAGAATTCGACTTAGAATACGGTACCGACTCATTAGAAATACATATCGATGCTATTAAAAAAGGTGACAAAGTATTAATTCACGATGATGTTTTAGCCACAGGCGGAACTGCCAAAGCAATGTGTGATCTAGTAACTGAATTAGGTGGCGAAATTGTACAATGCAACTTTTTGATGGAACTTTCCTTTTTAAACGGAAGAGAGAAAATAAAAGAGAATCCCATTTTTGCGGCAATTACATATTAAGGTTTTAAAAGCTTTTAAAAATATCTAGAGCATACTATTATTGGAATTAACTATAATACCCTTTAGAAGCGACGAAACCTTATGCTGTATTTGTTTCAAGATATCTTAATCAAAAAAAACATCCCATAAAGAAAGGTTCTTTTGGGATGTTTTAATTTTTAAAAGTGTGTTAAGCTACTTCTTCTACTTTTAATATTTCTAGTTTTAAATCGCCTTTCTTAGAAGACTAGTCTGTAAGTTTACCTACCTTTTGAAAACTTGATGCAAAAAAAGAGGAGCACAAACTGAGCATAATAAATTGAAGCGAATAATTTGATTTTTGATTTGGACAATTAATATATTGTAATAACGCTGTCCATTCAGATTGACTAATGGAATATTCATTTATTAATACCACAGTTTAAGAATTGTTTTTTAGGTATTTATACCTGTTTTTAATTTTAAGAGTTTTAGTATATTTGATTTGTAATACCTATTCAGTCAAAAATGATACTGGAAATACAATGCGAAATACAGAACCAAAATTTCAACAGAAAACGGACTCAAAGATACTTTCACCTCAAAAAGAGATGAATGTCATCACGGTTAAAAATGCAGGTATTGTACTATTGAATAATTATATAGAAATGTTAATAGACAGACTGGAATTATTAGAAAAAAAACAATTTAAAGATAGTCGTTCACAATTAAATGCTGTTCATTATTTGCAATATGTTGTCACTGGATTAACTAAAACAGAAGAAACCTCATTACCTCTAAATAAAGTATTGTGCGGATTACCCATAACAACACCTGTGATAGAGAATATAACTATTACAGAAGATCAAAAAAATTTAATTAATAGACTTATTAGTGCCGCCATTTCCCATTGGCCAAACGTAGGAGACACCTCCATATTAGGATTTAGAGGAAATTGGTTGGTACGAGATGGGATCCTTATAGAAAAAGAAGAACGCTGGGAATTAACTGTTGAAAAAAGAGTCTATGACTTATTGATTCACAAATCACCCTTTTCATTTTCTATTATTAAATACCCCTGGATGCAAAAACCTTTGCATGTTATTTGGCCCTATTAATTAAATATGATAATAAAAAAAACATCCCATAAAGAAAGGTTCTTTTGGGATGTTTTAATTTTTAAAAGTGTGTTAAGCCATTTCTACTTCTTCTACTTTTAATATTTCTAGTTTTAAATCGCCTTTCTTAGAAGGCCATTCTATAAGTTTACCTACCTTGTACCCTACCATTGCAATACCTTCATCAGAAAGAATAGAAATTTTATTTTTACTCGTTTTTACTTTTTGAGGCCCTACAAACACAACTGTTTTCTCTTCGTTGTTTGTGTGATCTTTGTAAGTTACTTTTCTATTTACAGAAACAATATCTTCTGGTAAATCTTTTCTTAAAACCTGAGATGCTTTTTTAAGCTCAGCTAATAATAATATTTCCTCTTCTATTGTTACTTTCTTTCTTCTTAAATGATCTTTAATTAAATCGTATATTCCTGTTGTTAAAATAATATTTTGTGACATAACTTTCTTGCGTTACTTCATTTCTCATTAGGCATGATATATAACTCATCATTAAATATCGTATAGCTCTATAGTTTGGATCCAATGATACCATGGTCCTAAATGAAAATTGAAGATTAAAATAAATTGAGCCGTCTAAATAAAGGGGTCCCTGTCTAGAGTTTTGACAGGGCTTAAAGAATAAACTCTTTTGAGCTTCTTAAGAAAGTATCGTCATGCAAGTATAACAACGTACCCAAAAGGCACATCAAGTGATTATCTGTTAAATAAAAATTTGAAGTAGTCATTATTATAATATGCTATTAATTCTTCGCAAGATACACCTTTTTTTTGAAAGAAAAAATTCTCAAAAAAAAGGCCAAATATCAAAAAATTAAAAAGTTAGCTTTTTGAAACACATACTCTTAAAATAATAGTTTTAAAGCAATAATACTACAGAACTTCTAAGAAAGGAATCGTTTACAACCTTACATAAGCTGCTAATTGAACTATATTATTAACAGTATTATTATTTTTACCAAGAACAAATTGATTCATATACCCTGCTTCAATATCAAATTTTGGACTTATTCTCCAGCCCAATGCTAAGTAAGCTCTGTTTTGATCAAAAAACTTGCCATTGGGAGCGTTTTCTACATTCACAAATACTTCATTTTGCAAAGCTACAAAAGCGCCATTTGTAAAACTTGTTGTTGGTGAAAGTGGAAATATAGAACGAGTAAAATAACGCAATCGTTGCGCAAAATCATAACTATCAGTTACTAGTTCGTTTTGATCAATCGTAGGTTGCCCCATGAAGCGCTGTTCTAATCTAAAACGATGTTGCAAACTCACTGGACGATTATATAATGTAAATTGTTGGTTAAAAATAAATTGTTCCCATATTCTATGCTCTGGAACCCAACCATCAATATCCATAACAGTCCTATTGTTCCCGATATAAGCATAACCAATTGTAGTAGTCATGTTATTTTTTATATTATAATTCAAACCTGCACGTATAATAAAAGATTGGGTATCTTCTAATTTATCTGTACTCCTCACCTGTCCATCAAAATGTACACTAAATTTATTATCTAATTTGTAAGTAAAAAAGGCGGCATTCCAACCGCTAAAAGTATGTTGCGTTTGAGCGCTTAAAGTTGTGTTAAACAAAAAAATTATGATACTGAATAAGGTAATGAACGGAAATCTAAAAAGCATATTTGATTGAATTATATAATGAAATCGCTAATTTATAGAATTTATAATTTAGTTAAACTCTTCACATTGTTAATTCTTATTTAATAGTTAGGGGAAACTAATTTATTTACTTTTATCCCCTTCCCTATTTTTATTTTATTCTTCTTTAAATAACCAAAAGAATAAATAAGTTTACCAATCCCTAAGTTTATTCTAAATAAAATATCAATTTATTATATTCTATAACTACATTCATATCTATTAGTATAATTTTTCTTATCTTTAAGAAATAGATTCTGTTTTATAGAAAATAGCATGATTGAAATTCTTAACCTTGACAAGAAGCAATACCCTACCGGATTTAGCGCACACTTAATTAAATCTAATGAAAATGCACTTTTAAATAAGTCATTCAGAAGTTCCTTTTACCAAATGTTTTGGGTAAAATCTGGAGAGCTTACACTAAACTTGGATAACAATCTAATCCATTTAGATAAATTTGAATGTAGTTTTATTGGTCTAAACCAAGTATTTAGTGTAGAAACCTCATCTGAATTTGAAGTACTGCTTGTTTGTTTTGAAGAAGCTTTTTATTGTCGCACCGATCTTGACAGGGACTTTTTAGAATCCTGCATCTTTTTTAACTCACAACAGGCATTAAAATACAAATTACACAATTCTTTAAAAAAAGCTATTATACAGCACCATCAGTCTTTATTACACATATGTAGGCAACCTTACAATGAATTAATGTACCACTTTGCACATAATACTGTAGAGCGATTGCTGCTTTATACCCAAAAAGGATTATTAGACAAGTCGTATAGCCCTATTGAAACATTTAAAAAATCTGAAGTAAATGTTGCTAATAATTTCAGGAAATTGGTACAAGAAAACCTGAAAAATATGCGATTTGTAAAGGACTATGCCGATAAAATGAATATATCCGTTAAGAGCTTAAACGAAATATGTAATAGTATATATGGTAAGTCTCCTAAAAAAATAATTACCGAAGAAATCGTCATAGAAAGCAAACGCTTACTACGATACACTGCTATGAGTATTAAAGAGGTTGCCTTTGAACTGCTGTTTGTTGATCCTAGCAATTTTATTCGTTTTTTTACAAATGCTACAGGAATGTCTCCTAAACAATACAGAACCCATTTTGAAGATAAGCGGGTGTATATACCTAAGCAAAAACCAATACCAGTTGCAAATACAATAACTAAGTAATCATTGCTAAGACTTGCAGCAATATGTCTGTAAAAATCTCCTCAAAATTAGTTTCTACATCGTAATAGCCTGATGTAAAATACTCATATACTGCATTTTACACTTTAAATAACAATCTCCCTTGTCATAAAATGACATTAAAAACTCCGTTTTTGACTTTGACTTCCGTCATTCACGAAAGTAATTTTGTGCCATCTAAATAGCTTAGATAATCTAACTGTTTAGAACATAAACTTTAAATAAAATTATTAAATGAAAAAATTTTTGATAGCTGCATCATTTGCAATTATTGCATTGTCAGCAAATTCTATTAATGCACAAACAACAAACCTTAATGTAAATGTAGCAAACGTTTATTCACTTGAGGTAACTAACCCAACAGTTAGTATCGGAATGAATACAGCTGCTAACTTTACAGGAGGTAACACAACAGGTTCTTTGCCGAACCACATTAAAGTTAGTGCTACTAATGGTTATAAAGTAACTGTTCAGGCAGCTACTGAGCTAACATCACCAGGAAACGATGTTATTCCAGTATCGACTGTTGTTGTATCAACCACTCCAGGTACTTACTCTGGTGCTTCTGGTAGTATTGACGCAGGATCAAACGCAACTTTCCCTGCAAATGCTCAAGCACTTAGTGTAACTACTCCAGTTGAGATTATTTCTTCAACTACAGGTGATATTCGTGGATTTAACATACAGTACACAATTCCTCCAGTGAGTGCTCCTGTATATTTAAACAAGCCTGAAGCTATTTACAGCACTTTGCTTACTTACACTATAGTAGCAAATTAAAATAATAAAAACTTTTAGTAAAATGGCACTAATCTGAATTTTGGGTTAGTGCTATTTTATATATTTTATTTTCAGAATTAATTATCTTCTGGAGGATATTATTTAACCATTAGAAACATAATTAGACTTGAAAACTTCAAAAAACATATGGAAATTTTTTCTGTTGCTACTTTGTTCTATTCCCGCAATGGCACAAAGCATAGGATCTGCACAAACGCAGGTTAATGTTACTATTGCGCAAGTACAAAGCATACAGGTTTCTCAGCCTACAGTTAATATAAGTATGGCTCAACCTACTCATTTTCTTTTAGGAAATAGTTCGGGGCAGCAACCTGACCATATAAAGGTGAGTTCAAGTACTGCTTATGAGGTAACTGTAAAAGCAAGCGCAGAATATTTTTCTCATAACGGAAACAGCACTACATTACCTGTAAATACAATTACTGTAAAAACGGCCACAGGTACCCTTACTAATTCAAATGCTGCTCCTCCAGCTGGTCTTCAGATAGCATCGCAAATTATGCTTTCTAAATTACCAACAACAATTATAAAATCTCCTGCAGGTGAATGGGGTCGCGGATTTCATGTTAATTATGTAATACCTGATACAAAATCACCAAGCTACCTCAATCGTGAAGCAGGTGCATATAGTACTACAATTATGTATACGTTAATTCCTCAATAATTGGTATATTTACTACTATTAAAAAATGAAAAAAATGAGAAATTTCATATTGATTCTAATTGGATTACTCATGGTAAACCAAATACAAGCTCAGGCAGGTATATCTGTATCACCAGGACGCTTATATTATAAATTAAATGCAGGTGCATCGGGCTCACAATATATTAACCTAACAAACCCTACCGACAAGGAACTTGAAGTAGGTGTTTCTTTTAATGATTGGGAATATGAGCCATCTGGTAATAATAAAATTGCAGAAGCAAATACGCTTCCAACTTCATGCACCGACTGGATACAAATTTTACCAACCTCCTATTTTGTTGTTAAACCTGGTGAGACTAAACAAATAGAAGTACTATTTAAAGTCCCTGCCAATGCTGATACATCTATTCCTGTTCATACAGGTATGATTTTCTTTACCCAGCTTAATCCTGGTACTGCCATAGATCAAAATGGAGCTGCCATACAAGTAACTGTAAGGATGGGCGTAAAAGTGTATCATAGTTTTATTAAAGAAAATAAAGTTCTTGTTGATTTTGTTGATTTTACAAGCTACGCAGATGATAACAAGAATAAAATCATTGAATTAAAAATAGAAAATCAAGGTAATCTTTGGACAGATGGAAAAGTAAAATGGGAACTATTTAACAATAGTACTGGTAAAAAAAGCATCTTAAAAGAATCTGAATTTTATACGCTTCCTAAAGATGTTAGGGTATTAAAACAACAATTACCATCTGACCTTGCCAAAGGGAATTATACTGTTTCAGCAATTTTAACTTATGGAGAAAAGGATGTTATAAAAATTGCAGAACTAGAATTTAGCCTATGAAACAACTAGTAATTATCATATATTTTTCTTTGTTTGCCCAATATACCGTCAATGCTCAGTATATGCTGGGTGGCTATAATAGCGGGCAACCTGTGTTTTCTACTTATGCAGAAATGGTATCTGGGAAAACACTAAATAATCAAATCTCTATTCCAATACAATATTATGGACCCCATATGAATGTAAACGAATGGAAACTCACCGTAAGACTTACGCAAGACTATACCAATGATTCTAACAGTGCCTACACCGTAGGAGCACAATATAGCTACTTAAAGTTTAACAGTCAGGAAAATAGTGGTTCTGCCAATGGAAATCTTATAAACATACCTACACAGGTGTTTCAGTTAAGCAAATACAATGAGGTTACTCTTATTCATAGTAATGTAAATTTAAATGGTGCTGTAAACAGGCTCTTTCGCTATAACTTAACTGTTCAGGGCGGTAATCAATTATTAGTGAGTCCAAACGGGATGTACAATTCATCTTATGAATTCAAGCTTTATAAAATATCTGAAGGAACAGAACTGCTAATAGGCATTTATACCTCTCCGATGGGAAATGCCAGGTTTCAGTTATCGTTTGGTGGAAATTTTGGAAGCCAAAGTGTTGTACTACAAAATGGTGCTCAACAATTTAATATCAATTATAGCACTCCAACCGATTATGCTGTAGAAAAATCGGTTACAATTGCAAATGCGCTACGAGTTAATACTTATAATTCGCAACTAGCAGTAGAGGCATCAGGAGATTTTATATCACCTACATCATCACAAACATTGCCTCTTTCTATCCTTAAATTGCAATTAAGTACTAATATGGCTTATAAAGGATTACAGATTATTTCTCCTATAACACTGGCAACAACAACACAGCCAGTTGCTATTAAATCCAGCAGTACGCCTCAGGATATAACATACAATATAAAATTCTTTATACCCGCAAATAGCCCTGGGCTTAATGTTAGTCCTGGTACCTATAGCACTCGTGTTTACTTTGTAATAATGCCAAATTAATTCTCTTTATACATGCTGGTTAAATACTATAAAATATTATTATTTCTTGCTTTCTGGGGATCAGGCATAAATGCTTGGGCTCAAAACAATAGTTTTAATATAGAGTTTACCAACAAAAAAATTGAAACAAATAGCAAAGGAGTTATTGATGCTTATGTAAAAATAATAAACACTAGCTCACAGTCGATAGAAGGTGTTTTTGACGCACATAGTAGTCACGAAGATATTTACCTTTCATTAAGAAAATCAAAAAACATTACAATAGCTGCTCATGATAGTATCTTCATTCCGATAAAAGCTATTGTTGCTACAACTGCAAAAGCGGGTAACCAAAGTACTATCGAGGCTGTATTTACAATTGTTGGGACACAAGAAACTAAAAATGTGTTTTTACCTGTTTATATACGCGAAAGAAAATTAGTAAAAGTAATGCTACTCGAAACTAATCTAATCTATGAAAGAATCGGTGATAGTCTTGCTATACCTATACGTATTTCTAACGAAGGGAATACTGCTCAAAAAGTGACCATCTTAGCCCGTTATCCCGATTTTATAACCCGAAACGCAATAGAAAATACTGACATCCATATTCAGGCATTTACAGATACTATTGTAGTATTAAAAAAAGTGGTCAACAAAACAGTATTAAATCAAGAAGACATCACTATTAATATCACTGCTCTGTACAGTAATGGAGATATAATTAATAATGGTACCGTAAGAGCAAGCTCTATCAGGCAAGACAGAAGATATGTTTCGCCATATAACCCAGATTATAACCTTACCTTTAATCAAACGAATCAGGTTACTGCTAGTATACAACACAATAGCGACAATACAAACGCTTATTTTATATATGCTAATGCACAGGCAGAAATTAACAAAGGAGTGCTACAGGCAAATGTAGATGTGAACTGGTGGGAGAATTCAGATCAGGTTTTTTTGAGAAATACCTGGCTTAGTTATAAAGAAAAAAACTATGGTGCTACAATTGGAAACATATCAAAGTTTTTTGACCTCAACCTAATAGGAAGAGGTGCCGAAGGATTTTTTAAACCCAATGAAAAAAGTACCATCGAGGCTGGAGCTATTGATAAAACATATAACCTAATTGATGATTCAAGCTTATCATTTGGAAAATCAGCATGGGCAATGTACACGCATAATAACGGCTGGATGCAAAAAAAAGGATATGAAAACACCATTATTTATGATGATGATACTTATTCTGGTACTAAAAATTACTTAGCCTCATCACGATTTTCATTATATACATCCGAAAATTTTAACCTTAGAGCCGGAGGAGCAATTAGTAACCTTACATCTGAAATTGAAACAGGTAATAAAATTGGTGGTGCAGGAGAAGTTCAGTTTAATGGTAAACTCAAAAATTTATTCTACAGTAGTTCTAATTACCTAAGTTCAGGTTACTTCTCGGGAATGAGAAAAGGAGTTATCAACCTAAATGAAAGAGTAAATTTACCTGTAGGCAAATTCAACTTATGGGGTGTTTATAATTATTTATCAGCAAAGCCAGAATCCTTTGCAAATCAATTTACTTCAACTCATTTTTCTACAGCTCGTTACGATGTAGGTGTATCAAGACGATTTTCTTCATTAATACTATCTCTATCTCCGTATTATTATACCGAAAGTCGTAAAGAACAGCTGCTAAGTACAACAAATCCTAATGGATATTCAATGAAAGCAGCCCGAATGACTTTAGGGCTAACCTATTACAATACTCCTACAAACCAAAATGTATCGTTATCTTTTGAAGGAGGACAATTTACTGCCACGACAATAGATAAAAACGAATTCCATTTTAAAACAAATTTTATTTACAGCTGGAAAATCCTAAACCTATTGGCCTTTTATCAATACAATAATTTTTACTTAGGAGAAATCATTGCGAACTCACAATTGGGCATAGAAAAAGTATATACGAATCTGACCATCTCTCCTACTTTACAGCAAAAGTTTTTTAACGATAAGCTAACTGTTAATCTCGGAATGGTATATTCTAAAAATAGCATGATTAATGAATCACTTCAGATTAATGGACGTTTAGATTATGACATAAGTAAAGATTTCAGCCTATTCGTTTACAATTATTATAGTGATTTTTCTACCAGTATAAATACATTAAATACCATACAGCTAGGGTTAACAAAACGTTTTAATCCAATAAAAATTGATAAAACAAAAAGCGAACTTGAAGTTTATGTTTACTACGAAACTGGAGACAAAAATAAAGCAACCGCTAAAAATACACCTGCAACAAATCAGCTAGTACTTATTGATGGAAAAGCATTTAGAACAGATAATAAAGGGATCTTAAAATACAGGTCATTACCCGCTGGATCTTATATTATAAAACCCATTAATACTGATGAGTGGTACGCTAATGCTATAAAAGCGACAATAAATGCTGATACTAAAATTGCTATAGGCTTAAATAAAACAGCCTCTATAAAAGGATCTTTATCATACGTTGCTACCGACAAAAGTTTTGATATCACAAAGAAAAAAGGGGGATTACCAATAATTGCAATAGATGACAACGGTAACGTATTTACAACAAAAACCGATGAAAATGGAAACTTTGTATTGTATATACCCAAAGGATCCTATACTGTGAGTCTTGAAAAAACAGGAATTTCAGAATATGTAGAAGTAGAAAATAACAATCAGCTTATAAATGCGGCGCCTGATGAAATTAAAGAAGTAAAATTCACTTTAGCTATAAAAGAAAAACGTGTAGAAACAAGAAAATTTAGCTCAAACGGCTTTAAAAAACAGTAAGTTTAGTGCATTCTGTATAAGTTTTAGTTCCAAACTTTGATTTAATTTTTTATAATTTCCAATGGCAAAGTAAATTTGAATGTACTGCCTTTTCCTGGTTCGCTTTCGGTCCAAATTTTACCTTGATGCATTTTTATAAACTCACTGCAAAGTAATAATCCAAGTCCGCTCCCACTTTCATTTTCAGTACCTTTTTGAGTTACTTTTCCATTAATTTTAAATAATTTTTCTTTTATATTATCTGGAATTCCAATACCATTATCTGTTATAGCGATTTCTACTTTTTGATACTTTCTTTTGATCTTCACTGTAATCTCTCCATGCTTATCAGTAAATTTAATAGCATTAGTCAATAAATTACGTACAATGGTGTCAATCATATTTTTGTCGGCCTCAACCTCTATAATCTCAGATGATTCAAATGAGAGATTGATGTTTTTATTTAAAGCTGCATTTTTGTTAAGTTCAATATTTTCCTTAATCAAAGTATTTAATATGATTCTTTTAGGACTAAATTCTATCATTCCTGTTTGTACTTTCGACCAGTCCAAAAGATTTTCTAGTAATTTATAGCTATTCTTATTCGATTCATGGAGCATTTCTATAATTTCTCTAATTTCGTCACGGCTATATCCTTCAATATTTTGCGTTAATATTTCTGAAAGCCCAGCCGATGATCCTAATGGCCCTCTCAGATCATGGGCTATAATAGAAAAAAACTGGTTTTTATCCTCCAAAAGTTTTTTAATTTTATGATCTTGTCTTTCTTTTACCAGTAACAAAAAACCTACTGTTCCGATGAGTGTTAGTAGAAACAAGCTTATACTATACAAAGTATCAAAAACACTATAGGAAAAAAAGTCCTTCTGCGGATTTAAATAATTATAAATCATTCGCGTAATAATTAAGACTTCGAATGCAGCGTAACAAAACACATAAAAAGTTCGAAAAAAATTATTTCCTTTTTCTATAAAATAACTAATCGTAGGAGGTAAATAAATAGCAAAAACACCAAGAGATATAATTAAAACACGAGTATTAATTGTGCTTCCTATTAAGACAAATGTGTTAAAAACCAAAATTCCAACAATGGTTATTCCTATTTGTAATTTGTATCGCCTTTTTGTTTTACTCTTAAGCATTGCCAACATTGCTAACGTTTCATAGCAACAGGCTATAAGAACGAAACTATTTGCAATATTAATAGAGATTATATCTGAAATGATACCCCTTAACAGAATTAATGTCCATCCGATGGTGAGTAATAATTTTCCATACCCAAATTTTTTTAACATCTTCCTGTTTTCAGTGGTAGCATATGAAAAGGAATAACTAAAAATAAGAATACAGATAAACAAATTTGCCCAAAAATAAAGAAGGAAAACAGTTTTTGGGTCTAATGAAAAAGGTTCAGACATTATAGATTTTATGGGATTTAAAAAACCAATGATCAAATATACAAATTAAGGCAACAATCGAATATAATATTATACTGAGCTTCTTTTTATATTTGATAATTAACGCGCTATAAATGCAATAAATAGTATAATTAAATGTTTATTAAATAAGTATTGCTGTATTTAATTTTAAGATTAATCTACATTTATATATTAATATTTAAGAGATATGAAAAAGATATTGTTTTTAATTATAATGATTAGCGTTTCTATACAAGGATACACACAGGATGAGCTCAATACTAAATTTAAGCCGATTCCTCCTAAAGAATCGAAAATCAAAAAAGCTATTCCTCCTAAAGAAATTGCACCCAAAATTGACCCACCACCCCTTGTAGAAAAACCAGATCCTTTAAAAGTAAATCCAGAGGAACTTTTTAAAGATAGTAGTTTATACAAAAAAGAAGCTAATGTTGAAGGCATATTTTATAGACGAAATCAATATTTAGGAAGCTTCAAAACAAAATCACTTACTTCTACAATTCGCTACCGAGATGCTGCTTTTGTAGATGGCGATAAGATAAAAGTATATCTGAATGATCAAATAATTGTACCCGAAGTTAGTTTGAATGGAGAATTTCAAGAATTCAAAATAAAATTAGTAGATGGAATTAACAAAATTGATTTTGAAGCTTTAAACGAAGGTTTCGCTTCACCAAATACTGCCGAATTTCAGGTTTTTGACGATAAAGGAACTGTTATTGAAGCCAGCCAATGGAATGTAGGTACAGGTTATAAAGCTACCATTAGATTAATAAAAGAATAAACACCCAATTAAAGAGACATGCCCCAAATAGTTAGACACTATTTGGGGCATTTTTTATGGAAATAAAAGTTAAATCTGCTTATACATTTATGTATAAATATGTTGAATTAGTATTAATTTATCAGTCGGTTTCTTGCCGCCTTCAAACCTACTGCCAACATTATAAGTACAACTACTAAAAGAAAATATAAGGAAAGATTCCATGTATTTCCATATTCATATAGCTTACCAAATATTGGAGGTCCAAATGCTGCTAATAAATACCCTACCGATTGTGCCATTCCTGATATTTTTGTAGCAGCATGACTATCTGTTGTACGAAGTACAAAAAACATCATCGATAAACTAAAAGATAGACCTGAAGATATTCCGAAGAGTATAACTGAAGTATAGATGTATTGCAACTGAAAGAATACTATTAGTAACACACTGATAAACATTCCTGCAGCAACAACTAAAACCAAGCTTTTCTGATTGGAAAGTTTAGACGCAATAATTGGCCCCAGAAAAGTTAGAGGAAGCATTGCCATCTGCATAAAAGACAAAACCCATCCGCTTTCTTCTTTTAGCATACCAAAATCTTGCAGTAACATCGGAAGCCAAGTCACAAGAGAATAATACATTAACGATTGTAGCCCCATGAAGATGCTAATTTGCCATGCCAATGGAGATTTAAAAATATTTAGATTACTTTTTATCATTTTTTGAGTTTCAGCTATTTCAGTTTTTTTTAATGCAATAGGCAGCCATATCAAAAAAGAAAACACTGCAACCCAAATCCATATTCCTAAAGAACCTTTCCAGCCTAGACCACTTAATTTACCAATTGCTATACTAAAACCAGAGGCAAGTGCTGCGGTAAGATTCATAGAAACAGAATAAAAGCCGATTACCATTCCTGATTTATTAGGGAAAGTTTTCTTTATATATCCCGGTACCAAAACATTTCCAATACATATTGCTATACCAAGTATGGCAGACCCTAGAAATAATGTGAAAACGGTTCCCATTACTCTAATATATAATCCAGCTATTAAAAGTACAATTGAGAACAACAAAAACTTCTCTATACTAAGTTTTCTAGATAGTTGTCCGACAAAAATTGATAAAAAAGCAAACGCCATTAATGGTATAGTAGTCAGTAATCCAGCTTCGCTATTAGAAAGATTTAGCGACTTACTTATTTCAGTTAGTACTGGACCAAGAGTTGATAATGGTGCACGCAATGTGGCTGCAACAAATAGGATTCCGATAAAAGGAAGTAAGATTTCAAAACAGAATTTCGTCTTACTATTCCAGTTTTTTTTATGTGTATTCATAATATTTTTTACTGTTGCAAATTTAAAATGAGTATTATAATTAAATTTGCCATATGTTTAATCTAAAACGACACTAAATGGATTTTGCCATACATTCTGAAACACCGAACGAATTAGTAGATCGCATTGTCAAAAAAGCCTATGTTTGGTTTGAAGACAATTGGAAACATGATACCAAAGAGCATTTCCATAAAAGAGCACAACTTGTTTATGTAGAAAAAGGTTTTCAATACCTTCATATTAATGGACGCATCTACCTCCTACCTCAAAATCATGCGGCATGGATACCTTCTAATCTATCTCACAGAACAACAACTGTTTCTGATAATATAAATCTGAGAACCATTTTTTATTCCATTGACTCGGGAAATGTATTTTATGATAAATTAAGAATCTTTTCTGTTCCCCCCGTACTTCGGGAGATTATATCCTATTCATCTAAGTGGAGCAAAATAGAACAATACTCTATTGAGGAAGAAGCATTTCTAAATGCCATTTTTGTAGGATTACCTAGTTTCTTTAAAGATGCAATGACTTTAAATATCGTTATTCCCAATGATGAACGATTATTACAAATAAGCAATTTTATTATTGATAATATTGGAAATGATTTGCAAGTGACTACAATAGCCGAAAACTACAATATGTCATTACGATCCTTAGAAAGGATATTTAAGAAAGAAACAACAATTACAATTTCTAAGTACATACAGTTAGTACGAATCATAAAAGGTATTGAATTTTTAAGTAGTGGAAAATATACTGTATCGCAGGTAGCGTATCTTGTAGGTTACAAAAGCCTTCAAGCATTTAGTTCTAGTTTTTTTCAGATACTAAATAAAAGACCTAACGAATTTTTAGGAGCTTAAAATCTCTATTGTAACTGAAACTTTTATTATATTTTTTGTGTATCTAATCTTTTATAAACTAATTAATCCACATTATCATATATAAAACAATTAATAGGGTAATTGTAATGACAGAAAATAAAATAGGAACTAACCATATACCCAACTTAATATGTGCTTTAAAATAGAAAAAGTAAGCTAAAATTAATACTCCTATATTACAAATAGCCAAAATATTCAATTCAATAAAATCAGCAGGAAATTGTCCACTCTCATGTTTATGGACATAATATAAATGTCCAAAACTTCCTAATTGAACTACGGCTATTATTATTGGAAAAATCATTAATTTATTCATTCATTCTGTGTACTCAATATTTTTTTTAAAAGTAGGACTTATTTCTTTTCAGAATAACAAGGTTCCTTTTTATTAAAAATGCAATGTGGAAAACGAACATCTACCGAATCTTTTAGAGTATATGTTTTCGTACTGTCTATTGATCCATCTTTATTATAATACTTCCATTCTCCAATCTTAAAATTATTTCTAACCTCACCTTCTTCTTTTAAAACTTCTAGTGAATAATCCTGAGTCTTCCCATTCCATTGACTATAATAATAGTTTTTCAAAATACCATTTCCTTTTAAAAGTAAAACGTTTTCTTTAATAAAATCATATTGTATGTCACCTTCATCATTATAAGAAACAGAATACATATTGGGACGAGGATTGTTATTTACATTTATTGTATAACCCATTGGTTTTCCGTCAATAACATAAACGATATAATCAATATCTTCATTTTGGCGATAAAAAATTTGAAGGCTATCAATTTCTTTGTTTTCATAATATAGTACTCCATTCTTCATACTATATTGTTTCTTAACAACTTCAATACTTTTGGAATGTTTAGAATCATAGTTTCTTATTGTCGTCATGTTTTTATCATTATACCAACTATCTGTTTTCTTAAATTTGATTCCTGAATTTCCGCAAGCTGTTTTATAGTCTGGTTTTAGAATAGATATCGAAACTGTTTTTTGAGGTATCTGTTTTTTTTGCGCAATACAAGTTGCAAACAATAAATTGGTTATAATTATTGAAAATAGTTTTTTCATTTTAATGATATATGTTTTTAGCTTATTTCTCCATAATTTCTCATTGATATCTATTAAAAGTTAAAGCTTTATTTTCAGCCTTCGATCTGATTTATCTACCTCAAAACCTCATAGTCTCTTCAGATTATTTCTTTTTTAGTTTAATCTTTTCATGAATATTGAGTCTTTTTTATATAAATCATTTGAATTACCGTATACTTCAATAGTATCTGTCAGATAATTTTTCTTTTTTAAAAG
This sequence comes from Flavobacterium sp. EDS, assembly GCF_020991525.1. Classification (NCBI taxonomy): domain Bacteria; kingdom Pseudomonadati; phylum Bacteroidota; class Flavobacteriia; order Flavobacteriales; family Flavobacteriaceae; genus Flavobacterium; species Flavobacterium sp. EDS. Next base: position 405,116 of record NZ_JAJMOZ010000003.1, on the reverse strand, counting down.
AATTAAATTTGCCAGATTATGAGATGCCATTCCTAAACTTACTTTGGTTTGTTTACATACCTCAAAGTAACCCTTTATAGAAGATATAGCAACAACTACATGCTCTCCATCTAATAACTGTATCACTTCTACATTTTCAATTGGAGTTTTGGAAATGGAGTCATATACATAACATTTCATCTCTACTCTTTGAGTATCCCTGGCACATGACACAAATAATAATAGTAATAATAATAGATTATTTTTTTTCATTTTATTTTGGTCTAGCATAACAATCTAAGAATATTTATCCCTTTTCGGAATAACAAGGTTCTTTTTTATTAAAAATGCAATACGGAAAGCGAACGTCAACTGAATCTTTTAGAGTATATGTTTTCGTACTCTCTATTGATCCACTTTTATTATAATACTTCCATTTTCCAATCTTAAAATTATTTTCAACCTCGCCTTCGGATTTCAAAATAGGCGTTGTTATAACTCCACTACTCTTTTCATTTTTGGGATAATAGTAATCTATATAATAGCCATTCCCTTTTGAAAACTCATTTTCTAGTTCAGAGATCCTCTTTATATTACCCTCTTTATCATAATAATAACTTTTTCCTGAGGGGATAAGATCATTAATGATTTGAATTTCATGACTTTCCACAAGTCCGTTATTAATATGTATAAATTGAATAGTTGTTTCATCGTGAAATACTAATCTCATACTTTTAATAACTCCATTTCTACAAGTTAATTTTCCTGATTTCAATAAAAAATCTTTTTTAAACTGCTTTACCGAATTATATCCTGAGAGGTTTATATTAGAAAATTTATATTCTTCAAAATTATCACAAGTATCAAGTTTATATTCCTTTCTATAAATAAGTTTACCATTATTCCATTTTTCTTTTTTTATTATCTTTCCATTCTTGTGATAATACTTCCAAATTCCTTGATATTTCCCTTCCAAAAACTCACCTTCTGCAAAATTATATTGAATAGATGTTGGAGTGTCATTTCCTGAAGTTAAGTAGTATGAGTAAAGAGTTGTTTTTCCATCAATTATATCACACTCACTATCAAATAGATAACAATACAAATTATCTTCATTTTGTTGTAACTCTTCAAAATTTAATATTAGATGTCCTTTTTTATTAGGTAAAATATTTTTAATTATAGCTGTTTTCTCTTTGCCTGCTTTTGGAGGTCTTTCAAATTTTTGCTGTGCAAAAGAATTAAGAAAGAACAAAAAATTAAAAATTAAAATAATTGATATTTTCATACTACTATTTATTTTCGATTATAAAACCATAATATAATTTCACATCATTTTGCATAATCTTCCATTGCCATTTAGTATAGATATTTCTTTTGGATGAATACCCCATAAAATTTAATGTAGATTTTTATTAAATATCTTTATATACATTTTGAGCTTTTCTCGTACTTTTTTATATCCTAATTTGATTTAGTATTTATTCTTGTAATCACATAAAGAGCTTAATTCTCTATAAAACTAACTATTGAATCATTTTTATAAATAACATTTTTTTTGTCTTCATAAGTCCCTGCGTCATTAAAGCAATCTTCTTTCCACAAGCCATTTCTCAAACCATTGGCATAATTTCCATCTTTAAAACAAATTCCATTATATTCTTTCCAATAACCTTCTTTGTTATGATTAGTGTTAAATACTCCTTCTCCATCAATAATAATCGCAGGATTCATAGTCATTATAAGACGATAAGTGCTATTTTTTTCTAAATATAATTTATTAATATACTTGCCAACAGGTTTATTTTTATCATAATGGCAGAAATACAACGTATCTTTTTGTTTAATAAAACTCATCTCCCCATCTAACTTTCCTTTTTTTAAAGTATACATGAAATTTAATTTAGGATATATATACATCCCAGATTTTTTACCGATTTTTAAATACTGAAAGTCCTTTGTTATGTAGTTAATGCCATCATGATTATCTTCATATCTATTTTCAACATGATAACTTTTACAGGAAACAAAAAGATATAGTATTATAATCTTGAATATGTTTAAATTCATCATTTAATTTTTTTCACAATGTATTGTTCTTATTGTTTAATACATTCTTTATAAAAACGCCAAATTCCATAATGTTTTATGCCCATTCCAATCATTAACATCTAATCAATGATCTTATCCTTTTGCCTTCAAAATAAGTCTGACGATTATAAAAGACAAGATAAAGAATACAAAAAAAAGAACTAAAGCTACAACTGCTGCTCCAAAACTTATAAAGCCTTTTGAAAAAATACAGCTTGTAATAATCAATGAAATAATTGCCCCAATTATTATTGATTTTATATTTATAATATCATTTTTATTCATTAGGCTACTGTTTTGTTTTAACAAATATTAGATTGACTTTTAGTTGTACTTTCTTTATACACAAATGATTTTCTAATATCACTCTTTTTCAATCTTTAATTTTACTTATTTAATTAACTTCTATTTTTGTTTATCTTATTTTTATAAAGAATTTTTTATTACATACAATTTAAAGGGTTCATCTGTAAACAATTGATATTTATTATTTGGGTTACTATAATAGTAATAAGGTACATTCTTTAAGACTTTAAATAATGAATCTCTAACAGCTTTCCCATTAATTTTTATATTCTTTTTACTTCCATCACTATCTATAAAAAAAAATTTCTTAATTTTTAAGGTGTCATTGCCAATAACAATATTAATATATAAAAAACCTTCCCAAAATTCCCCTCCAGAATTATAGCGCCCCAACTTTAACTTTTGAAAATACTTGTACTGAATATCTTCAATATAATGTGTCCCCAATACATTCTTAACTGTTGAATCACTTATTACCAAACGATTAGCTACTACACCTTTACTTTTAAAAACTTGATGAGTTTTTCTATCATCATAAAATGCATTCCATTTATTATTATCCCAAAATATTACTTTTTGGAATTTTTTAAGGGATGTATTCGTACTTATATAACAATCAGTTGAAAATATAAAATCTGCTTTTTCATAAATTTTTCTAACGAAGTCGCTTTGTTTTATTGTATCTAAATTAAAATTCTCGTTGTATGTTTTAATTTTGCGTTTTAAGGTATCCCCATCTAAAGCCCAGGTTCTATAATAATTTTCATCAACATTAATCAGATATCCTTCAAAAAAATCTCATCACTTTCAGATGGTTTATATTTTGCTGTAATATTACCGAGACTATCAAATTTATAATATATTTTACCACTTATTCGTCCTTCATTAAGTAATTTGCAATCGGAGGCTCCTACTATTAAATTATTTTGAATAGTCATATACTGTTCCAAATCCTTATCACAATCAAGTAAAAGTCTCATTTTTTTGTTCTTAAACTGTAAAACAGCTTTACTTTCTAAATCTTGATATTCATTATATTCGGGAGGTAATGATGTATTATTAAATAAATTTTTAAAATAAATATCAAGGTTGCAAGTCGCTATAATAATTATAGATCCTAAAACAGTAATACTACCAAAAAACCATTTTAGTTTCTGTATAGATCTAAAGAATATATAAATAAAATAAAAAAATATTGTTCCAAAAAATAGGCTCCCAAAAACGAATAAAGCGACATACCCGGCATATAAATCCTTGAATGCAGCAACTACAAATACAGCACCAAACAAAGCAACACCTATTGCAACTACAATTGCTTTTAATAAATGTTCTGAAAAAGTTTTTTCTTTTTTCATTTCGTTATTTATTCGTTATCCAATTGTACTCCTTTTTGTAATGCTTATAATAACTTTTATTCAAAATCTTCTTTTTTTAGATTTAATAATTGAATTATTTCTTCTAGCTGATTAGGTCTCTTAGTAACATCTACATGTTTCAGTTCAGATTGATACTTTAAAAAATAGGATGTTCTTCCTGTAGAATTTTGAGTCCAACTTCCCGATATAGAATCAAATAATGTTTTTTTATTAATAAACAATATACTTTCTGAATTACTTCGTTCATTTACAACATTTTCTATAGCCCATTTTGTAAAATGCTTATTCTCTAATAGAAACTTTTTATTATATCTATTTCCACCTAAAATACTTAATAATTTCCCCTTGTTATCATACATATAATGGATAGAGTAATTGAAAAATTGATTATCAGTTTGAAAATTTTTATTTTTAATTTTTGCACTAATTATTCTATGTGTATTATTTTCTTTCTGATTTCTCCAATTTTTATTTAATGGCTCAAGTGATTGTGAATAATCTCCATATCCATCTTTTAAAAAATAAGCTAAATCTAAAACTGAATTTTCTAGCAGTATTTTTTGTTTTAAAAATTTATGATATTCATTATTGAGAGTATATACATCATTTTCAACTATAACTGTATTATTTTTATCGAAAACGACTGTTATACTTTCTTCAGATTCGGTACATTTAAATACAATTGAATTATTGTTTTTATTTTTAACCCAATAAGAAATTTTTTGTGCTTTTTCGGTCAAGTCAGGATTCAATTGATAAACAGTTATAGTATCATTATTTTTAGGAAAAATACCTATCGAATTTCTAATATCCTTTTCTTCTTCATTGTTACCCCTATCGATATAAATCTCCTTTACAAATACCAATGAATAATCTGATCTATTATTTGCAGGCTTAAGAATACAAAAAGATAAAATAAGGCCGCTTAGAATTATCAAAACAAGTGTTTTTTTCATAATTATTTATTTCTTTTTATGTCCCCGTATTCATACCAGAACTAAAAACTCCTCATAATACCTTTTCAGCCTCTTGTCACAATTAAGCATACCTCAAATTATGAGAGTTTAAGCAATGACTTTACAAGCTTATCTATCTTAATTCTATTTCATTTTCGCTAAAATTTTGAAACGAGTGAAAACCAAACTTATATCCAATTTAGTCCGAATTCTAAAATATAATGAATTAATGTAACTATTGCGCTTAAAACAAGAATAGTAAAAATTCTCATAATATTTTGATTTAGTTTAGTTTGTATTTTTATTTTAATGTAACATATGTCTATTAATACAAACGGAATAAAAGAAATCACTCCAATAAATCCACCTATCCAAACTATTATAAATTCATCTAATCCATTAAGTATGGAAAAAAAACCTGTTGCTATAATCGGTTTTCCAAGTTCTATTCTCATCCATCCCATTCCTGAAAATATACTTAAAAGAAGCCATATTAGGTATTTAATAATTGTTGTTATAACTTTCATTTAAAATAATTAAAAGTTTTAACACAACGAATCTTTACTTTTCTTAAAAGTCTATTTAGCTCTATATCAAGTGTTTTTACTCGAACAATACTATTACTAAAATTCATTATTTATTTTATCTATTTAATTGTTTAAGTTCACTAAGTGCATTAATGGCTTCAAAAACCTCATCTTGATTTTGTCTGACAGTCCATCCTTTTTGAGATAATTCTTTTCTAACTTCTCCTTCTGTTTTATTTTTCACAAAATGATAAAAAGCGAAATCAATAACATCTACAGGAACTCTTCTCAATTGATATGATGCAACATTAGAAATCAACCTTAATAAGGCAATATAATAAGTAATCACAAATTGTAAAATCCAACTAATTACTAATCCAATCCAACCTGTATTCGTTTTTTTAATAATTAACCCTTCCTCTAAACGAAGTTTAATGAACTCTAAAAAACCTATTCTGTCATAATTATTTTCTCTTATAATTATTTCATATTGAAAATATTGATTCAATAAATATGTTAAAATAATTATTCCAATAAGTAAATATCTAAGTTTATTCAATTCCGTAAAATTAGAAATTTCTATTAACCATTTTAATGAAAAAGCAATTGCTAAGGCAACTCCATATTCAACTAAAACAATAACATACATTCCGATTACAGATATTTGAGCCAGAATAAAAGCTAATACGACAGAAATCAAAAAACCACCGATTAATAGAATTGTAAAATTTGCTTTTTTTATTTCATTGGGTCTAGAAAGATTTTCAGGGATTAAATAATCATCCCAATTATTTTTTCTATCAATTTCAACTTCTAGCCTTTCAAGTGATTCTCTGTCAAAACTTTTTTCAATCTCTTTAAAAGCATGAATAAATAGTTTAACTCTTTTTGAGTTTTTACCGTTATCCCAAATTTCATTTCCTAAAGATTCACTTTTTACAATAATTTTTCCATGACTAAAATTAATTGAAATAGCTTCAGTCCATTTTTCAACTCCAAAATTGCTTTCTTTTCTTTTAGCTTCAATGACTTTGTCTTCTTTATAAACTAAATCCCAATTTAGCTTCTCAAATGTTTTTTCAGCAATTGATATAAATACTTTCTCATTTAAGTTAGTTCTAAATTCTTCTTCATATTTTGGTGTCCAACCAAAACCATGTTTTTTATCTATACTTTTCTCATAATTTTTTAAACTTTCTTCCATCAATTATTATCGTATTATTATTTAAATATTATTTTGCTAAAGGCTTTTACATTTTCAAAGATGCGAATTTTATCTAAGTATTTTCTGCTTAATAATAGTAATATGTTTTTTATATCAGTATGCCCCTTTCAATGAATTTTAAAAACAGTTTTTTTTTAAATCTTGACCTAGAAAACTACTAATGAAAATCAATTCAAAAAAACTTTTTTTTTGCACTAGTAATCTTTTATCATAAATTTGCACTTTGCCACAATCGGCAAATAATTTAAGTTATAAATTTCTCAGATTAAATTACATCTGAAGTAGTAAAGATAAAACACTACTTTATCAGTAGACTCAGCATCAATTGTATCGACTAATTTTTTTCTTACAAAGGGGATTTAAGATCAAGTGAAATAAAGAAAAAAGTGAAAAAAGAAGAAACTAGCTGGACTATTTGTCAAGAATGCCAAGGACGAGGTAAAAAAAACCGAGGAATTAGCAAGAAAGCACGAATAAACTACCAAAAAGCATTAGATCAATTTGAAAAAACAAAAGAAGGAATAGCTCCTATACCTCCTAAAGGACACCTCTACTCTTGTCTAAACTGTTCCGGATCAGGGTTAATTCCTTCTACTGCCCATCCTTTAGCTGATACAGAAAACTACCCTCACATTGCTATTATTGGTGGCGGTATTGGTGGTGTAGCACTAGCTACAGCATGTTTGCACCGCAGCATCCCGTTTACCCTTTATGAACGTGATAACAACTTCGAGGCGCGTTCTCAAGGCTACGGACTAACTTTACAACAAGCTAGTAAAGCCATTCGAGGATTGGGGATTCAATCTTTAAATGAAGGTGTAACCTCAACAAAACATGTGGTTCATACTACTGAAGGAAAAGTTATAGGAGAATGGGGACTACGAAAATGGATGGAACCTGAAGCAACAACATCTTCGAAACGTTCAAACATACATATCGCAAGACAAGCTTTACGCTTAGCATTACTCAAACAACTTGGCGGACACGATACTGTACAATGGGGACATCAATTAATAGATTTTAAAGAAACACAAAACGAAGGTATTAATCTAAGATTTCAAGTAAATGGAGAAATAAAGAACTCAAAGGCTGATCTTGTAGTTGGAGCCGATGGTATTCGTAGTTCTGTGAGAAAATTGCTCATTGGTGAAGATCCTACTCCATTACGGTATCTAGAATGTATTGTCATATTAGGTATCTGTCCTTTAAAAGCTCTTGAAGGTCTTACAAGTACTTTATTAGATTCAGCTACTGTGTTTCAAACTGCCAATGGTAATGAACGAATCTACATAATGCCTTATACAGCAGACTCGGTGATGTGGCAACTTAGCTTTCCGATGTCTGAAGATGAAGCTAAAGCATTAAGTGCTCAAGGACCTCAAGCACTCAAAAAAGAAGCTTGTCGCAGAACTCAGTGGCATAATCCCATTCCGCAGATAGTTGCCGCAACACTAGAAGCTCAAATTTCAGGTTATCCCGTGTATGACCGAGAATTACTTAAACCTGAGTTATTTAACAAAGCAGGGCAAGTTACTCTAATTGGAGATGCTGCCCATCCGATGAGTCCGTTTAAAGGACAGGGAGCAAATCAGGCATTATTAGATGCACTGATGTTAGCAAGAATAATTTCAAAAAAATGTGGCCCATTATCAGAATGGAGAAAAACAGGATTAAGAGCAACTGTATTAACTGAATTTGAATCAGAAATGTTAGAACGTAGTGCCACCAAAGTAAAAGATTCTGCTGAGGCAGCACAGTTTCTACATTCTGAAATTGTACTTCATGAAGGTAATTCACCTAGAGGAAGTTGTGCAAAGAAAAAAAACATCTAATATGTTTGATTATTTTTTTTAGTTGTGTTTTTTGAAAAAAGCTTTCATTGCACCATAATATTCTTCTGGTGCTTCAAATGGCGTATTATGAGAAGCATTTTTTAGGTATACTAATTCTTTGTCTTTTTTAGGAATATTTTTGAGCGCATTATAGATTGTTCTTCCCTGCTCTACTCCAATTGCATAATCATATTCTCCTTGAATAACTAATACAGGTTTTTTGATTACTGTAAGTTCATTAAGTATATTCAAATTATTATACGATTCCGTATTCATAAAAACTTCGTTTATGTATTCTAGCTTTTCAATTGCCTTTTCAAGAAGTTCAGGAGTGTATTTTACTCTAGCATAAAAAGCTGTATCTTTAAGTAACTCATCCTTCTTTTCTTTTAATTCTGGTCTAGCCCAATAAACATCAAACCCTAAATCTTTTGGAAATTCATATCTTATAAGATTCATGTCGCTAAAGAAATTTTTGAATCCACTTTTTTCAATTTCGTCTAATTTTATTAGAATTGCTGCAAATCTTTTTTTCTTAACAGAATCTGTAGTGCTTTTTAAAAGTTCATTAGCCAATTTACGCTCGTGTGATATCAACGCGGAGTTTCTTTGTGGACTATCCGCAAATCCAGAACTACTAATAAATGAATTAATTTTATCCTGATGTTTTATCAAATACAAAAATCCGTATGTTCCACCCCAAGAAGTGCCTAAAAGATTGATCTTTTTGTTTGGATATTTCTCTTTTATATAATCTACAACCTGATCTAAATCTTTAACAAACTGATCTGTTGTAAGCATCGATTTGTCTTTACATTCATCAGATTTTCCTCCTCCTCTTTGATCAAAATAAACTACTAAATAATCCTTTTCAAATATATTTCTGAAAAATTCATGATCTACAGAAAAAGCTCCTGGTCCGCCATGTAATGTTATAATTATAGGCTTTTCTGGATTACCAACAACACGAGTATAAAGATTTGATTTTTCAATTGGAATAAAAAACTCAGTATCTATCTGGTTTTCTTTTGTTTTTTTTTGAGCTTCACATGAGTTAATGCTTATAAAATAAATTGTAATGAGACTTAATAGTACTCTTTTCATTGATGTGGGTTTATGGTTAGTTAAATAAAAAATTAGTATTCAGGTAGCCAAAATAGTACTTTTAAACTAAATTTAATTACATAAAATTAAAAAACCATCTCAAAATGTATTGAGATGGTTTCCTTTTAGAAATTAACATGAAGTTTGAATCAAACTTTATCTATAAAGCAATTCGCTATTGTATGGCTAAAGTTATTCTTCTTCTTCCTCAACAACTTCAGCTTGTTCCTTTTTATGATGGAAAGGACATCCTGACATAGCCTTCTTTTCCTTATGAATATTCACTGGAGTAGATACAGGTCTTCTTTGATGTTGTTCTTGTACAACTGGAAAAACCGAAGTGAAGAAGTTTGTCCAACCACCAGTACGTACACGCAATAAATCAAACTGTTCTGGCGAATTTACCGCCTCACTAAAAGTTGTTGGATTGGCGACAGTAACAGTCAGTATATTAGAAGACTGTCCTTGGCTGAATTGTTTCATTACCTTAATGAGTTTTTCTACAGGGAAATTTTCATCAATATTAAAATCTGTAGGTGCCCCATCAGTCATCATTTCACTTCCTACGCCTTCAAAACCTGCAAGTGATTCCTCAAAACCAGCATATTGATGTTCAATGGGTAAATCTGAAGGACTAGGCATCGCACTCAAATCAGAAGCTACAGTTGTACCTAATCGTCTTCCATCAGCACTGGCCCCATTCCAAGCTCCCATTTCAACATGGTTTTCAAATGTTCCTACACCAGGTTGAATTTGAATTCCAAAAGGGAACTCTTCTGAACCAAAGCGAGAAGTCATATCTTTTAAGGTTGCATATAATTGTGACCATGGTTCTGTAAAAGTTTGCATCGAAATTTTGGCAACATTCTCAACAATAGTATCTCCTAAAGCGTCAATCTCCTTATGACCTCTACCATAACGAGGTAATGCTAAAGCAAAGTCTCTAAGCTGTTTGAAGCGCTCAGAACGAGATGCAATTCTAGATTCGCCTGCCAAGTTACTAATAAATGGTTCAGTCATTTTATGTCCCCAATCGCAACACAAACATTCCAATAATTCTGTTAATGTTGTTACGGCATTTTTATCATCAAACACCATTTTTTTTATGGCATATAGCGAATTGATTGTAGAGCTCAATGAAATGTAACAAGGCCCATAAATGTTATATTTTGCCCCGCCACTATAAAAATCCTGCCCTTTGGCTAAGCAATCATCCATAAGAACATTTAAGATTGGAGACGGACAAAATTTAGTGTTGTTACCATAACCTCTCAATTGCCCATCGAATGCTTTTCGGTTCAATAATTCGAAGTGTTGAAAATATATCCTTACAAGCTCATCAAAACTTTTAATCTGATCGGCTGGCTTCGAATTAAGAGAAACAGTTTGCCCAAAAAGATAAGTCTCTCCTGCCGAAGAATAAGTTCTTCCTTGATTTAAAGCGCATTCTAAGGGTTGCAAGGTCGAAAAACCACCTAATGAAAACCAATTTTCACCTGGAAATTGAGGCTCGTAACAACCATCACAAGCATAATTTTGTGCAGATTTCATACTAACAGACGGATTCCAACTCTTAGTTTCCTGACTCAATGACCCACCAATATTGTCACCACTGTGATACAATCCCTTTATAATCTTTTCATCGTTTAACAAAATAGGATGTGCACCTCCAGAAAGTACAGCATGCGCGGCTTCAACCAGAAGTTCTTCAGGTATATCTTTTCGGGTTCTAAGAGACAAACAGGGTGCGTTTAGTGGCAAACGACCTGAGGAACGAATAAATAATTTAGTCATAAAGTTGTAGGCAGGTCTTGTAGACTCAAAATCAGTTTCACCATCTGCAATTGTTCCTCCTACTGTAATTTGTTGAATCCATTGTCCCAAAGAAGCTCCTTGAGGATAAGGCCCTGAACTTCCTCCCATGGCGAGATTACCAAAAGGTTGATGATCTTCCATAAAGATTCGGTTCTGCTGTACTTTTTCATCTAGCTTGATATAAAAAGCATCTATGATTTCCTGCGCTTCATCCTCAGAGATAGCGTCAGAGATAATATCACTATCGTAAAAAGGTTGCAGCAATTGATCCATTCTACCTATTGCAGTTGGCTCTCCATTTAAATGAAGACAACTGTGAAGTGTAAAAATTAACTGAGTAGCTTCAATTAAACTATCTGGCTTTTCTGTAGCTAATTTTGTCATTCGATATGCAATAGAATCCAGATTTTCTTTTTCCCATTGTTGTCCTATACTCATTTTAGCAGCTGTATCTCGAGCTAATTTGGCATAGTTGAGGAAATATTCAGAAATCCCTTCCAAAGACAAATAAGCAGATCGATACAAATCTTTTTTCTCCTGCGTTACTGCTTTAGATTCATAATCAAGGATTTCTTCCTTTAAACCCTTTAAACCTTTTGTTAAGGCTTTTTCAAAATTAGGAATTACGTGCCCTACTCCCGAAGCTTCACTGAGATTACCTAAAAACCCTTCAAGACGCTCCGCTTCTGATAAGTATTTCATCACATAGCGCCCTTCACCCAATGTTAGATTGGGCATTGCACCCACGATAATCTCTTCTGGAGAAATTCTAAAAGTATCAGAACCATAAATAATTTCTCCTTTATTTTCTAAATAAGAAGAATAAGGAACCAACGAACCGTTTTTCAATCTTATTCTTCTACCTCTAAAACCATAATCCGCAGAACTAAAAAGTTGCAGACTCAAACGAATCGCCCAACCTTTTCTAACCATGATAGATTCCTTCATAATTTCAGAAGGTTTGTCTTGCCCTTTATATTGGTCGATATAATATTGAATATCTTCCTTGATTTCTTCCTGTTTTCTATTAAAGTACCAATTGTCCTGCCATAAAGAAAATATGTTTTCTAGTAAACTTAAAATCCTTTTAGATGGTTTGGTAAAAAAATCATTGTCTTTATGAATGCCTGTTGCCATTGTAAAAAGATAATTCTGATGACTGTAATACATCAAACCGTTTTCAGAAGCATTTTTATAATGTCTATCCAATCGAGTCCAATCTACACCAGGAAATCGTGACCAATCACCATCTTCCATAAAAGAGAAATCATTTGAATAATTCTTCAAAGTATCCAACTCCAAATCATCTACACTTGGTATATAAAAAAAACCTCCCAAATCAGATTTTAAATTATTAAACAACCGATCATTCATAAAACCTTTATCAGAACCAATCTGATTTCTCATAATGTTTTCGAGGATACCAATCTCTTTACAAAAACCAGCAAAATAAATTCCTTCTTCATCAGAAACTGTTACAGATTTTGGTGCTCTAAAACCTGTATTCGATTGTTTAGCTCTCCCAAAAGGCAGTCCTAAACGAAGTATTGGTGTTGTATTTCCGTTTTCATCCTGTATTCTAGCCGATTTAATATGCGAACGAGAATCGCGATCAGGAATAATAGTATCATCTGTTTTTCTTCCAATCAAATCTTCAATTTGATCTTCAGTCATAGCATTAATTTGATTCCAATTGATTAAAAAACGTTGAGCCAATACAAATGATCCACCAAGATGCTCAATATCTTCACAACCAATTATAGTATGTTTGGCAATGGTTACTGGATCAGAAGGATTATTTAAGTTTTCGGAGAAACGACATCCTAACACTTTTCCAGCATGTCCGTCTTCGTTACTTGATTTTGAAGCTGCTGGCTGTGCATAATATCTTTCCGTATTCGATTTTAAATAAGTCAAAATAAGGTTTAACACTATTTTACAAGCATCCTCATTATCACTTTTAATATGAAACCAAATATCTGCTTCTGAATCATTAAAAACACCATTAGATTCCTTAAAAGCCCTAGATTGGTTGGGATTGGATTTCTTAGGATAATTTAATTTCATCCCTTTAGGAATAGTTTTTCCTTCCTCTTTGCAAATCCTTTCCCAGTTTTCAAAAGACACTCCCAAAATAACCGATGTGTTTTTATTACTAAGCGCTTTATCTGTGTTAATCTTTAAACGCAAAGATGCCATCAAAAGGGCTAATTCTGAACTAGTAAAAGGTTCTTTCATCCAGAAAGTAGAAAAAATAGCAAAAGGAGACGGATAAACCAATCCTCTCTGACAGTGTTTCCACACTTCTTTAAAACGATCTTCAAAATTTAATGCTTCCATAATCAATAATAGGTTAGTAGGTTAAGACATCAAATATAAAAGTATCTAAAGATTCTAAAACAAGTACAAATACTTGTTTTACAAATCATTAAATTAAAAATATTAGTCTTTTATTCAAAAACAATTAAAAACTATTGGCATTGAAATTATCAAAACAAAAAAAAGAGATCTTAAAAAAGTCTCTCTTAAAAAAATAATTGATTGTCCGTAATGGAGCTTCAGAAAAATAAATACAGTAATTAGTGTAGTTAACACTGCTTGAATATATTAAACCCAAAAAACATCTCTTCTTCTGTAATTTTCCTTTTTTTTTATCTTAAAAAAATTCCTAGTTTAGTTTTCCCCTTTAGTAAATAGAATAAATAATTTAAAGCACTTTCTCCGTCGTTTCCTTCTGGCATTACTGGTTGCACAGCAAATAAAACAAATTAAAACAGCTAAAGTTTCTACGATTATGGGGTCTGGGTTTATACTAAACCATTAAATAAAGTAGATACAAAATTATCATATAAGCACCTTAATATCATCACTTTTTATCTAATAACTTCTAATGATGATCCTGATTTTGGACGATGGAGAAGTATATTATAAACTTCTTCCTTATCGTCAATGTTTGCAATTAAAGGAGATTCATGATTCAAGTTTTCTAATGAAACAATTTTTCCTTTAGCATAGAAAACAACTTTTAAGTTTTCAAACGGAATCATCTTTCCTTTACTTTTTAGGATCCTTTCATGCATCCACTTTTTGTCCTCTGTAATAGATGTAATATCATTATATAAAGAGGTATAAATTTCTTCATTTCTTTTCTGATATTTTTTTGACAAACCTAGGGTATCTCCTTCATTCAATGTTTGTTTAATTTCTGAATACTTATCTAATACTTCGTCTTTTAAAACATTCAAATTCTCTTTAGATAAATCAGCAGATTCAGACCATCCCTTTACTTCATAATGAACTCGAGCTTCAAATTGTATTTCTTTGGAAATAACAGGAGATTCTCTAAACTCACTTAAATTAAATTCTTTTATTAATACCTTATCTTCAGAAGACATATTTGACAAACCATGAGGATATTGATAAATTTTAACATTTACATAATCTATTCCTGATTTGTCTACTTCTGATTTTCCTTTTTCTGGTAGCAGAACTATTTTTACAAATTGTACACCACTCTTCAAAATAAAATCATTTACTGGAATCTCCGTATTAGTACTTCCTTTTTCATAATCTTTTTCAACAGGCATGTCATTTACATACGTTTCATAAGGATTTGCTACAGATATTTTAAGAGTATATATGGGTTGATCATTCATTATATTGCTTTTTTTAATTATAGTATTAGTATTTTCTTTATTCTGACAACTTGCTATATTAAATACAAGCAAGCCAATTAAAATCAATTTATTCATATTCTTTTTAATTATATCAATATTTATGTTCTTGTCCTTCTCCAAATTTCATACTAATTGGTGTACCTGTATAACTTGGAATTAGTGTAAGAGGATCCATTCTTTTTTCTTCATTATCACTTTTTGATCTTTTTGAAGTAATTACAGAGAGTTTATAACAGTTAAAAAAGGGTGAAAACATTATATTTTGCTCTTTTTTTATTTTACTCATTTGAAGGACTTTTCAGTGCCCTAATTAATTACCATGATATTTTTCCAAATATGCATTATACAAAATAGAAAAAATTAATAACGAATAATAAATACTACCTGTTGCTATAAGAGTAGAATCTTTTGAAAGATCAAAACCATTGTGATGAAAATTATTTTCATTCAAAAATGCATTTGTGTAAATTAATTTCGGTAGATAATTTGAAAATACAATGCAAAAACCAATCGATAATATATATATTATAGCTGCCAATCCCGAAAATCCTAATAATTTATCTTGCTGTTTTTTGCTTATATTATAAAATGCAAAACGCATTCTATGAAGAACAACAGTAAAATAAGCAATCATTATCTTGTTATCTTGCAAGGGAAGCATTTTATTAAACTCATAGGTGAAAAGTGCATATGCTATTACAAAAAACAATATTGAAAGCTTTTTCTGAAAAACAGCCATAAAAACTGCTGAATGAACCATGATAAATTCAAAACAAATTAAAACAGCTAAAGTTTCTACGATTATGGGGTCTGGGTTTATACTAAACCATAAATGTAAATACTGATATAATAAATAACCATTAAATAAAGTAGATACAAAATTATCATATAAGCACCTTAATATCATCACTTTTTATCTAATAACTTCTAATGGTGATCCTGATTTTGGACGATGGAGTAGTATTCCAAAAATCCTTTTATAATCCTTATCTTCGTAATAAAGAGGAGAATCTCCATTTTTATCCTCTAAAGTAATTAATCTTCCATCTCCATAAAATTTCAATGAATATTTACTAAAGTCAATAGAATTCATTAATCCTTTTGCTTGTTGTACTTTCTCTTTTTCATCGTCCTGTTCTTGTAAAATTTCAGGAGCATCAAAATAGGCTAACAAAACTTCTTCTTCTCTTTTTTTAATAATTTTATAATAATCGTTATAAGATCCAGAATTCAAAATATTAAATACTTTTATATAATATCCTTGAACTTCTTTTAATAAATTACTTTCATTTTCAGCTAAATTTTTAGACGAATACCAACCCAAAATAGGGTTAAGTTTATCAAAATCTACATTCAAGAAATATGTATATTCAATATAACTTTCTTCTTTTATTTCTTTAGGAATACTTATTTCTTGCAAAAGACTAAAACCTTCAAATAAATTATTTTTACAAAACATTATTTTTAAACTAAAATTTTTATACAACTCTTTAGTAATATATTGTTTTTTTGCAGATTTATATAACTTTACTTTTAAAATAGCTTTTTTATTTGAAAGTAAATATTCATTAATAGGTAAAAAAGCACTTGATTTTATATCTTCAAAATTTTGGGCTACAAGATCATCATTTACTAAAATCTGGAAGTGGTTTTGAATATCATAATCAATACCATATATTATTGGAGTTTTCTTCATTGTTACCTTATTTTTTGCATTATTTTCTTTTTTCTCTTGACAACTTCCTGTACTAACTATAAACAAGAATATTAAAATTATTGTTTTCATTTTCTAATAATTATTTTCCTTTCCTTCTCCGAATTTCATACTGATCGGAGTTCCAGTGTAACTCGGAATCAATGTCAAAGGGTTCAATACTTTAGACTTATCTTTACTTCTTTTACTTTTATAAGATAGTTTAACATATCCTGTAATAATTAAACCCGAAAATTTGGTAGTCCAATCTATCATGTTATCATAATCGGCATTTGGACTTGCTGTTATTTTAAAATAACAATCCCCTTTAATCCCTGCTTCGAAAGTCATCTCAGGTTCAACAATTATCTCTTTTTTTATTTTAAATTTCACTTCCGTAGATATTTCCAATTTCCCTCCTAAAGTTCCAGAAATTTTTAGGTCAGCGTCCAATCTTTCCCCTTTTGCTTTGGTGGTATTGTATTTTATAAAAGCTTCTTCTAGTGCGAGATTAGCATAAAAAGTAAGGTCTATTCTATAATTTATGCTTAAGGCATCCCTCGATATTTTTTCTGCCAACCAGGTTGCTAAATCCAGTACTGTTATTAACTTGCCAAACAATGGTATTTTATCAGCCAGAGCCAGTACATCAATCTTTAGCTCTCCTCCTATAAATGGTACTATTTTGGCTCTCGCTGCTAATTCTATACCCAATTGATTATTTAGCGTATTGTATTTCCAACCTACTCCTACAGAGGGCGCAGGAGGTAAAAGAGAAAGACTCATCATATTTCTTCTTCCTGCCAAAGAGGGTGGTAAAGTTTCAGATGCTTTTCTTGCTTCTTTTGCTCCAGCTATTTTATCGACCAGATCATAAATAGATTTTATAATAGACAATGTTTTGCGGTACTCTTCGGCAAATTTAAAACTCAATTCTTGGCTTTTACCACCGTCATAAACTGCTCTTACAGATAGTCCAAAGTTTGATTTAGCATCTCCAAAATGTCTATTGGCATTCGTAGTTATTTTTTTCTTTCCATCTCTTGCATTTTTATTGTCTATATCCTCTTCTCTCTTTAAATCAGCCAATGCAACTCGATCTCCTTTATCTCTAATATCACCAATGGTGGTATTATCTCTTACAGCAGTTTTTTCTGTACCATAGATATCATAGGTAGGTTCAGATTGTCCGTACCAGATAGGGTCTGGTGTGTTATACATGAAATTAATTGTCCATTCTATTTCAGGCACCACTTTTAATAAAATATTGTGTTTGTGCCTACAAGTAGCTGCAGTGATAGGTAATTTGGATATCGCCTTAGAATTATTTTCAGATAACCAAAAATACTTGGGTAAATCGACAAGATCAAACTCAAAATAAGCTGTCCCTTCGATACTTTTAGGCTCGTGCTTGGTAATACTTATGTTTTTAGGCAATTCTAACTTATCGAAAGTAAAAATATTTTTTCCATGATCTTTGGGTTTATCTACATATCTACATTCATCGGTATTACTATCCTTATCTACTTTGATTGAGAATTTTTTAGGCTCAGACCCTAAGATTAATCCTACCTCAATATTGGGATTATAAAGTACGCTAGGGTTTGCTTTAAATATTTCTACAGTTGCTGTTTTTGCCCCTTTTTCATATTCTAATTCAATAGCAGTATACTTACAATGATCAAAATACGCTACATTAGTCTCAACATTCCCTACAATCAAGGGCATATTGGTAGCAGGAATTGGCAGCTCATCAAGTACTATGCTTTTTTTATCTGTACTCACTTGTAGATAGCTCCTGCCAAAATCAGTAAAAAAAACTCCTGTTTTTATAGATTTTACGGTAGGAAATATTTTTAGATTTTCTCCAGCTGTTTTTATCCAAGCACTATCAAGTACTACCTCTAGTTCTATTTTTTGAGCATAATTTATTTGGGTGTTATCTATTGTTAAAACACCTGATGTGCCTTTTTTGTTACTATCGTTAGGTTTTAGTTTATGAACCTTCACCTCACGAGTAAAAAAATCTTCCCCAGATATGCTTAGTTTATCATTAGGAGTAAATATATTCCTATCTACCAAATGTACCTCGACTTCCTGACCATAAAGTCCAGTAGTATAAATATGTAATATAGCCTTAGATCCTAAAGCTACTGTTGTACTTTCATTAATAGTATTGTATCTTAAATCAGTCCATTCAGTACGAACAATCCCAGAGACCCCTTCTGCTTGCACATACATCCCGAAGGGAGCTATTCCTTTTGGCTTTTCTTCTTCATGCCAGGCTTCGAGCCACGCAATACCTCCTCCTTCTAATAATTTAGGAAATGAGATACGCTCATGAATACCTTTTTTAAAAGCAACATTAGGCGTTATTTTATTGGGATCTACCCCATTATAAACTAATTGCCAAGTCCAGTTTAAGTCGTCAAATTTTTTTAAACGTTCGTTATACAACTTTAGTTTTTCACTGTATTTTTTAACGTCAATATTATATTGGTGTACATCAACATCATAATTCCATCTTCCGGTTTTGTTTAGCTTATTATATTCTTCCTTAGATAATTCGGTTATGGCTTTAGGTGCTATGGGCTTTTGTTTTTTTAAGTCCTCTATTTCCTTTATTGTTATAGTAAAAGATCCTGCCTTTTTTAGTACTAAACTATTTAGTCTGGGATCATATTTTTGTCCTTCTTCGACCTTTTGTGGTATGATGTGTACTTGCTTTTCCATCTAATTTGTATTATAAATCATTAGGTATTTTTAAAATATCATTCTCTGAATCATCTAAATCAAAGCCAGGAAATAATTCGGTTGCAACTTCAGGACTAGTATTTTTTATATTTTGTTTATTTAGTTCAGCAACTTGCCCGTGATTTTTTATGCTTATACAATCTGGTCCTCCTATGGGACATGAAGCTTTACTGTCTTCAAGCAAGATTTTTCCTTTGTTCGAGAGAACTACTTCTTCATAAAAACTGCTCCATTCTGTAATTACAGCTTGGCAAGGCTTGTAACCAAAAGCTGTCGGTTGTTTTTTGCATTTACCAAAGGTATTTGCCTCTAGGGTCTGCCCGATTTCTTTGGTAGTAGCAATGAGTTTTTTGGCCCCATCTTTGTCGTTTCCAAAATGCTTGGAGTGCGTTTTAACCTGTAAAACATCTGTTTGAGGAGCTTCGCTGAACTTACATTGACAAGTAGCTCCATGAACAACTACGTGTTTTTCTGCCATAATTTTTTATTTTATAGATTCAAATAAAATTTATTGTTGATATATTTCTACCTGAATCTTGTTGATTTTTTCGTTGTTCATTTTGGTACTAAAAGTTCCTATTATAGAAAATATGCTATTATCAGAACTGTTAAGTTTATATTGTACATTTCCCTCAGATTGTATAATTTGAATGTTAGGGCGGTCTTTTTCTAATACCGTTTTATTTTGCAAAACTTCATTAATAGTCCTGTTTTCCAAAACCTTACCAATGTGATTGATAATCAACTTACCACTCTTAGTATAATTTTTTTTCAGAGTTTGTGTTATTTCATATTCTAGTAATCTCTTAGACAAGAAGGGTACTTTTGCCGTATATTGAATTTCTTTTTTTTCAGGATAATTACCATATATAGGTTTAAAAAACAGATTGAAAAACCAATTTTTTGACAGCATTTTCAGCAATACTTTTTCGTTATTAAAGTACTGATCTGCTTTTTTTATAATAGTATCCGACTGTTCTTTTTTATAATAATGTGTTAGTTCTTCTTTATTAGCGATCCAGCGTTTTTTGATTTCGCTATGGTTTACAATTCCTTTTATTTCTCCCGTATTACTAATTTCCAATGCAATAGGGAAGATATTTTGGGCAATTTTATCTAAAAGCTGTTCTATTGCAACGTCAGGCATTTTTTGATTTATATAAACTTGTCTGCGATTTATTTCTATTATTTTAAAATTAAAATCATTTTTTTTATAAACGACATCTACCTCATAATGAATCTTGCTTTTTAGAAGATCTCCCTCATAATTTTCAAAAGTATAACCATAGTTTTTTGGGGCATAAAACCTAACAGGAAACAGATTGCGTCCTGTTTCTCTTTGCACCAATTTTTCGGGCGATTGACCTTGTAATACATCTGAATAAACATAAATTTCAGTCAAGTGTTTAGGAAACCTATTTCTTCTTATTTTATCCCAGAATCCAGCCTTAGCATTGTGTACCTCTTTTAAGTATTCTGTCTGAATTTTTAATTTTTCAGCAACACTCTCTAGGGTGTCACCTTCTCGTATAGGATATTTTGTAAGATAGATTAATTTCATTTTTTATTGTATTTGTGGCTTCTTATTGTCGTAATTTTTATGTTCATGAGCGATACCGCTCACTCCAACATATGATTTCTAAATTTTTATTAATTTAATAAATGGTTTAAGTATAGTTCTATAATATATAAAACTGTAATAAGTAATATTATTCCAACATTAGAAATTGCGTGTTTTATTTTGGAATTATAAAATAATTTAACCATTTCAAACAATAGAAAAACTCCAAATAGTATCAATAAAGTAAATGCAAAAAAGAGAGGCACATTTATTCCAATTCCACTATTCCCACTTTGTTTTTTATGTAAAAAAAATAAATTAGCAAGAATTCCAATTGGAATAAGTCCAAATACAATTCTAAATAAAATGTGTTTCTTTAAATCTCGTTTCATTTTTGACGACTTCATTTATACTATTCATAAAATTATCACTAACGGAGTTCTTTTGCGACAAGAGGTTTAGGATTAAATCAAAACTCATTTCGGATTTGCCCAAACATTCTGAATACAAAAACAACTTCCTCACTAAGTATATTGCCCAAATATGTTGTAGTAGCTAAGTTAGTATGTCCAGTAAATCATTTTCTTACTATTTTTTTATCTTCTTATTAAAACACTGGCTTAAAATTTTATAACTAGGCAAATTAGCTACTACAATAGCTCTAAAAATAAAATTTTAGCGTAGGGTCTTTGTCTTAATTTTTGTGCTTCCACATATTTTCGAAAATCTATATACAGCTGTTTTTTTTAGGATAAGCATCATGAAGCCGTGCAACATTAGACCAGGCATTATAATAACTGCTACTGGTTTTGTCTTGCCCATTTTTTCGATATGCCTCTGCAGAAATGGTTTCTTCAGGTGTTAATTTTTCACCTCTAGCCCTTTTATCATAATATTCTTTGGCATTGGTGTTGTTTTTATTATTATTAGTACCATCGAAAAAAATACCAATGGTCAGTTCCGTAACTTCATCTTCTTTTTTAGGAGGAGTATAATGTCCAAATATAACGCTCATAACTATTCATATTTACCTGTTCGTGTTGCCTTTTCTTTTATCTCATATCGTTTTCCATCTTGTTCTAAATATAAATCAGTAACTCGCTCTGATTTTATCTCAACATTAGGATCAATTTTTATAATCATTTCCGTAGCCTTATTTTTATCAAGATCTTCTTTAAACAATTTTCTAATTTGATTTTTATCAAAATCTACCGGAATTTCATTCTTTCCACCTTCAAGATATTTTGCCCAATATTCTTTATCGTTTGTAAAAGCTATTCTTGATACAAATCGCTGTTCTTGTTTCCCGCTTCCTATTGACCAGAAAATTTGAAAAGAAAAAGGAATTGCTCTATTTTTTAGTTCTATTGGTCTATCATACGGGTCTTCCATTTCTCCATTACACATTTTAATATACATAGAAGTTATTTTACTGCCTTCGGGTAAAATAACTTTTGGTTTCCAGTTGTGTTTTTCACGATACTCCTCATAAACCTCTGGTGGTGGGTAACCATATTCCTTAATTTGTTCTCGAACATCTTTAGATATAGTACCATCGTAAGTCAACATATCTTTAGTATAATCCTTTTCAAACATATACTTCTCATCTTTGCTAATAAGTTTCGGGTCTATAATGGTTTCATGAGCCTGAAATCGAGCTACTTCAACTTGTCTTCCAATTCCAGCAACCCAAACTACTACCATTCCTTTTGGAGCAAATCCAATTTTTATATGTTTATAAGGTTCTGTTACTACTTCTTGTCCTCTTTTAGCATAAAAACCCTCATCAAATAGCTGTTGTATTTTTTCGATAGGGAGTTTCCATTCGCCTGCATAAAATTTATCATCAACATACGATAACCATGTCATATCGAGCTTATCAGGCAAGGGCGCTTTTATAAAATCTACACTGCCTCCGCCTCCCCAACCAGTGTTGCTAAATCCTCCCATTTGGCTAAAAAAATAACCTCCTGCTGCTCCTGTGTACACTTCTACAGGATATTCTCTTGGTGCAGAAATATCTGCTGACCACTCATACTTTTTTTCCATACATGAATTTATTGTTATTGCTAAAAGCAATAAAAGCATTGTTTTTTTCATGAGCTGGGTGCTTTTTTCTTCTTTTGCCTAAAATTCCATAGTTGAGTAAATAAACTCCACAATTAATCCTCAAAAACCCTGACAATTATTTTGGTTAATGGGATTTCTTTACTTTCTTGTTTTATGATTACATTACATTCTTTATTAGAACCGTTAACTTTAAATAAGATTTCGATGGGTTTGCTTTTATCCAAACTATTGAATGCTTTAAATATTTCTTCTTCTTGAAAATCTTGTGGGTTTTTATCCTTAATTATTTCAGAATGATATCTATTTAGATAATATATAATGTCTTCTCTTAACATAACATCAGCAACATATTTTTGTCCAGATGCATCTTGCCATCTTGGCTCTAAATTATAAGGAATAGCCCTAGACTGAGGAGGATCACTATTTAATAAGGGATTGTTGCTATAGACACTTTCTTCTTCCGCATTGATCATTCTAAAATAAATCTCATTTAATTGCTCTCCATTGGTACCTATGAGTTTAAAGGACCAATTGTATTTTTCTTTATAAGTTTGCCATAATGTATAGGGCAATGTGTTGCTTTTTATTTCTTGTTTTACTTTTTCTGAAAATATTTTATTCATGTTGTCTTGCATATTTTCTTCACGAGTACCGTATTCAGATATATTCTTCCATTTTACATTTGTTACTTCTTTTGCATAATAGGTCGCTATTAATTTTTGCTCTCTCATGCCTGCCATCCAAACGGTAACTTCCCCTCCTAAAGAAACGCCTGCAATGATCTGGTCATACTTCATGTATTTTAATTTTCTGCCGGATTGTTCGTCATCAAAGGTTTTACCTTGATTAGATGGGTCTGTACTTTCTTCTTGTAGCATCTTTTCTATTTCTTCGGACGGCAAATCAAAAGTGCTCTCATAAAATTTATCTTCAGTTTCTGAATAAAAATGAATTCTCAAATCTTTCGGCACTTCATTAAATCCATCCCCTACTGCATCATTACCACCTGAGCCCCAAGGACCTCCTAATGTACCAGTAGGCCCTACAAGTGGTAAAAAGCCATTGGGGGTGTGAAAAGAGCTGGAATAAACAGTAATTTGGTATTGTTTATCGCAACTGGCATAAGCATCATATTTATATTCTTTCATGGTAAAATATTGGCAAGAAGTTAGGTTTATACTCAAAATACTTAAGAGTATAATATTGATTAATTGTTTTCTAGGATTATCCATCTATTACTGTTCTTATATTATTCGCTCTTGGTTCATGACCCGTTTTTTCTGTGGCCGACCAATGCAGGTTGGTGTTAATGAGTATTTTTTCATTGGCAAAATCAAGATAATTTTGATAAGATATGGGCAAACGTGTGTAATCTTCAGTATCTTTTACAGCCTGGATGTACGCTTCTAGTTTCTTTTTTACATAACTCAAAATGTGTTCTTTATCTCCAGCTTTTTCAGGTATTCTAAATTTTCTATTTATACCGTCCATATCAAATCCTGCCTCTTTTTCTTTAGCAAACCCACACATAAAGTGTAAGGAAAGAAAACTGTATCTCTGATCTATATAGCGAGTCCCTTTGTATATAATGTTATGATTGTCTGTAATCATTATATATTTTAACTGATCAGGTTTATACCAGCCACTCTCTACCAACTCTTTTTTGTGTTTTTCTTTAAAATATTCAAATTGTTTACTTGCGACCCCGTATTTTATTAGTGTAGCTATGCCTTCTTTATCCATTTTAACCAAATGCTTCTGCTCATAATTTCCATTTTCATAAGCCCCTCCTATATCACAGTGACAGCCAGGTAATGTGTATTGAAAGCCTCTAGTTGTGGCACTATTAATATTGGTAAGGTTAAAGTTTTTGCGCCATTCATGACCAGCTGCTATTTGTACCACATTTTTGACAGCACGATTACTTATTGCTCTCAAATTAATTTCCTTAACATCACCTTTAGCTTTCGTATCGTCATTAAAATTAACACCATAGGACGAAACAGTGTCATATAACCCTACAAATCTAATTTCCAAGACATTGATTTCAATTTTATTTGTCTCGAATAACAAGCCCAAATGACCTCGTTTGGGCAACTGTTCTTTCTCGACTTGCTTTAAATCCAGATCATAGTAGTCGTATTTTTTTTGCTCTGCATTCCACACCTTACTAGCAGAGTACCACTCTTTGGTGATTTCATTAATAAAAGCTCTTGCCGCTGCTGCGCCACGGCTAAAACCAAAGACATCTAAAACTAAATTTACTTTTGGACTCTTAACTTTAGATACCTCGTCAAAAACTTTTTTGCAGCCAATACGCACTTTTGCTCTTATGCCTGTTTCGCCTGTTCCTGTAAGATACCCCGCAACAGTATCAGTATCTCCATCCAGAGTGCCTATGCCTTCAACATATAATGCTTTATCCTTTCCTATAAGATAAAATTCCTGCATTCTGGCAACATTCGAATAATCATTGTCATAACTGTCTTTGTCTACCCCCCAAGGATCATCTTTTACCGCCTCTTTATCATATAAATCTCCTTTTTCCTTTTTTTCTTTTTCTTTCCTAATGTAAGTATTACGCTGGTTGTTTAAGGTACCATCAAATAGTACTGCTAAGGTAATTTGCTTTATCGTGTTTTCCGTTTTATCTGGTGGCGTGTAATAGCCGAAACTAATGTTTGTTGCCATCTGCCGTTATCTTTTTATTCGAAATTAAAGTAAGGTTCTCTGTTGTAGCTTCAATATTAGATTGGTTTGCGATTTTTGTTAATGTACCACCTACTATTAAAGTATATTCATTATTAACCGTCACTTTTCTGTTTTTACAAATTTTATAGATTGCCATAATTAAAACATTTTAGATTTTTCTGCACTATTAACTTCAACCGTCTTACCACTTTTCAGGGTTAAATTTTCTTTATTGCTGAAAATAGTAACACTAGAAGCTACCACATTAGAGATTTTTGCCTGACACATAAAATCTTTATCAACCATTTCTTTTCTATTATCGGAACTTTCAGTAATATCACCATTTGCTGTTTGGGTTAAATCGTTACCCGCCGTTTGCGAAATATTTTTACCTGCGTCACAATCCATATTTTCTCCTGCATCAATTTTTACATTTTTACCTGCGTTGACAATAAAATCTTCTCCTGCCTGCATTGTAATATTCTTTGGGGCAGTAACATTAATATTTCCTTTCCCATCCATAAACCAAGTATTGCCTGATGGGTCTTTTACTAATATGCTACTTGCACCCTCATCAAAGGTTATGGTACTTCCGGTTCTGGTATAAATACTTTTAATATTATTGTCTGCTTGACCGCCAGCACCAATTTTCCCATTAAACAAACTTCCTATTACAAATGGTCTGTTGGGGTCATTGTAGCGAAAACCAAGCATCACATTATCTCCTACTTCGGGAATAAAAACCATTCCTCGATTGGTGGTGACTTCACCACTGGTTCCTGCATCGGGTGTCATTACTCGTAACCATGGTGTACGTTGTTGTTTGGTGGCTTGCCATAGCATCTTTACACGTATTCTGCCCTGCCCTTTTGGATCATCATTGGCTACTACTTCTGCTTGTTGCATTTGAGCTATAGGAAAGCTGATGTTTGGCTCTGGTAACTTGCGTATTTTGGCAGGCAAGGCTTTAAAAGTATTTTCATACTCACCTATGTCGCTAGCTTTATGTGTTATTTCGGTGATGATATAAATCCCTACTTCGTTGGTTTCGTAGTTGATTTTATTAATGTCTTGTCCGCTGGTAAATGCCGTTAATTTGTCTTTTACCTGCATGGCATCTATGCTTATACTCATGCCTATTCGTAAACTTCTGTTTCGACTAGTGGCGGTTATAAAATTAGATTCTGCTGCGGCACTTTGCTGACGGTTTTGCAGTATGGTTTGCAAATACATATCGTCTCCAGTGGCTATTCTGCCATATTCTAATGAAGATGTAGCATATAGTTTTTGAGAAGCTGTTATAGCATCAGTGCCCAACTTTGGAAACCCTTCTATTTCGTCTCTAGTCTTAGCTTGATACAGTTTATTGATATCTTCGTTATAGGTAAATGCTTCAAATTGATTAGGAATTGCCTGAACAGAAATATTTAGGTTATAAAGATCTTTGTTATAAATCAATTTTGTAAAATCCATACTAACATTTGGTTTGCCAAAAAATAGTTTTTCTCCATCATAATACAGCCATTCGTTGTATTGTTTGGCCAAGCGTTGTATGAATTGAAAATCGGTTTCAAGATATTGGGTTTGATAGCCTAAATTACTACCGAGCTCAGGTTTAATGTTGTTTTGTAATTGTTCACCTGCTGTTGTTTGTATTACTTCCTCAATAATATCATGCAAATTGGTGTCTTCCCAAGAATTGAGTTTTGCTCCTGATTCAAGAAGTATCGTTTTAGAATAACCAGAAATAATAATTTGGCTACCCACATGTCCTAGTTCTTGGGCATATTGAACATTGGTCACTATTCCTAAAAAGTTATTATTATTTTCAAAGGCAATATGCACCACTTTTCCCAGCCAATTCTGAGCACTCTCTATAGTGTATGCTCTTGGTTTTTCGACCACAGAATGCGGAACACTAATTGTAAAATGATGGTGGTTATTAATCGTTTGATGCAGCTCGATAGTAGTGAAATGTGAAATTTCTTTTCTATCAATACCAAATGTAATTTTAGAAATGACCATAATATGTTTAATTATAAGTTTGATTTTTAAAATTTTAACTTAAATAGATTATAGTCTTAAGCTCTTGTTTCTAAAGTTCTTATGGAGAATTCAATTTTAAGCTAAAAATATCATGTTCTGAAAATAGAAGTGATACTTATTCAATGTTTTTGAAGAAATTGTATAATGAAAGAAACAAGAAGCGATGCATTACCGCTTCTTGTCAATTGAGAAATTAAATTTTAGCCCAATTGTTATCTAATGTAGCATTACCTAATGTAATTTTTTCTGCAGAAAAAGTAATCTCAGTTACCATTGGAGTTTCAGCCAAAGCATCTAATTGCTCACTAAAGAAAACAATAAAAGCATTCTCAAAAGAAAGTTCTTTCATTACTTGCTCAGAATCGGCTTTGAAAAATTTCACTTTCCCACTTACTGGTTTGTGCTGACTGTTTACTGCCTGCTCAATAACAGTAGTATTATCTGTAGATTTTACTTTTAAATTTAATCTTCCTCCTTTAATTTCAGATGAAACTGCACCTTTACCATCAGTATGTCTTATCATCTCTACTTTTGAGAATAATACTTGATAATCGTTTCCCTCGAATTCTAAAATTGCTTTAAATGCCATAATATAAATTGTTAAATTGTTAAAAATTATTTTTTAGAAACCTCTCTCTACTGTCTGACTAGTATAAACAGAAAAAGAGGTAGCCTAAACTGATCTTAGAATACCTCTTTTTTATACTTAAAAGTACTTTTTTGATTTACTTCTTTGGTAGGAAGATAAGAGTGATTCGTAATCAATATTAATGTAAATATATGACTACAAATGAAACAAACAAATTATTTTGTACTATTTTTCATAAAAAAATTAAAACTAATATAACAAAAAAGTAAGATTATAAATCTAAATTACCCGTATTTAGATTATCCAATATTTTTAGATAATCCCAACTTTTGCACTTGATCCCCTTTAAGTGCAAAAAAATATTTCAAAAAAAGGCATAAAAAAACTCCTTAAGAAATTAAGGAGTTTCTTAGTATAGCACCAGTGATTACAATCGAACACCTAATAGGACTGTTAGCGTTAGTTTTTTTGTTTCAAAATATACAATCCTCCATTTTTTATGATAGGCTCAACGATACCTGTGCTATCGTTCATATAGCCACCAATATTGATATCATAATGCAAAAAAGCCACTTTTGATTTTGTTCTCAAATGCTTGGGTAATTCATATAAATATAAATCATTTTTACATTTGGAGTCTTTAAAATATTTTATTGCTTTCTCTTTGAAAAACAAACTTTCGTTGTTATAAGCAACTTGAAAGTAGGCTGTATTAATAAACGATGGAAAAACCCAATCTGGAAAATCAAAGAAACCTCCAGTAAAATAATACTCATCTTTTTTGCGAGAAAGCAATTCGATTGAATTTGAAGTTTGGTAATCCAACTTTTGCTCCTTTAACAGTTGTGTATAATACATTTTTAGATAATCATCATCTATTTTTTCGCCAATCTGTTTGGTTGAATAAATTCCGGTTTTTTGGTTTTTTAAAACAATTAACCTTTTATCGGCAAATTTTGCGGGAAAATTTAAAAAATCAATCTGACCAATAGTATCATTTTCCAATTTATTACTTCCTGAATGCGTAAACCTATAATCTCCTTTTTGTGAGAATAATAAAATCCAATAGTTTTTAATTTTAAAATACATTGGATAATTTTCGGCTAGATAATCAAAATTCCTATTGGTGTCATAAACTACCATTTCAGCATCTTTGTAATATTTCTCAAAAAGTATTTTAAAATCGCTGTCTTTAATTTCATTTTTAAAATTTAGTATTTGCGAAAATTTAGTATATACCAGCTTCTTTCCTGAAAAATCATACACTCCATTTTCAGCAAATACATACGGTATAAAATTTGCAAAATCAAAAACAGATGTATATTTTTCTTTTGCTAAATCATCTGATATAATAATATTTCCTAAATAATTATATTTTGTTAATCCTTTATTATTAGAAACGTAATAATCATTATTAATGCTATCATACAATATTGGAAAAGTGCCATTCACTGGTAAAATTTCATAATTTTCAGATTGCGGTTTTTCTATTAGGCTTTTAAAATTTTTATACCATTTTGGCTTAAAAAAATCATTTGTTGATATATTATGGGGCGTACATCTATCTAAAAACAATAACACCAAAAGAGCACTAATAATCAAATAATAAATATTTTTTTTCATGTTTTTTGTTCAATTTTAAGCTTTCGGAGATAAAATTACTACAAACTTGTATATAATTCTGATAACGATAAGATTTACTTACTATTTTGTGGATTATCCTAAAATTATCTACTTATGCCAAAAATTATTTCAAAAAAAGACATAAAAAAACTCCTTAATTTCTTAAGGAGTTTCTTGGTGGGCGATGAGGGGTTCGAACCCCCGACCCCCTCGGTGTAAACGAGGTGCTCTGAACCAGCTGAGCTAATCGCCCTATTTTACTTAGGTTGCTATCATATCCTGATTGCGTGTGCAAATA
The DNA here is from genome assembly GCF_020991525.1 of Flavobacterium sp. EDS. NCBI lineage: Bacteria > Pseudomonadati > Bacteroidota > Flavobacteriia > Flavobacteriales > Flavobacteriaceae > Flavobacterium > Flavobacterium sp. EDS. Next base: position 374,903 of record NZ_JAJMOZ010000003.1, on the reverse strand, counting down.
TACAGCTAGAATTCATAATTACAAGCCTTTTTTTTAAATAAATTTAAAGTTTTTTTTACACATCTCTTTTACAACACTTTAATTACATCACGAAATGGTATAATTCTTTTGTAATAACTCGCTATAGTCATACATTTGTACTTATATATATTATACAATGGCAAGATTCAAAGAAAATGATTTACCTAAATCAAAAATAACCGCTACTTCACTCAATAAAGCAACAATAATATTTAAATACGCAGGAAACCACCAATGGAAATTTTATGTTGGATTGGTTTTTTTACTTTTTACAGGAGCAACGGCATTAGCTTTCCCTAAATTAATGGGAATGTTAATAGATTGTGTTAAGAACAAAGACAACTCCGAGGCCAATATGATCGCACTCGGACTGGTTGTTATTCTTTTTTTACAGTCTATCTGTTCTTTCTTCAGACTATCATTATTTGTAAATTTCACCGAAAATACGCTAGCAAATCTACGTTCGGCACTTTACAGTAATTTGGTAAAATTACCAATGTCATTCTTTTCACAAAAACGTGTAGGAGAATTAAATAGCCGTATCAGTGCCGACATTACTCAGATACAAGATACCTTAACATCGACAATTGCAGAATTCTTACGTCAGTTTATACTAATTATAGGAGGAGTTATTTTATTGGCTACCGAAAGTTTAAAACTAACCTTATTAATGCTATCTGTCGTTCCGCTTGTGGCAGTTGCAGCAGTTATTTTTGGTCGTTTCATTCGTAAATATTCAAAAAAAGTACAAGACCAAGTTGCCGAAAGTCAGGTAATTGTTGAAGAAACAATGCAAGGAATTAGCATCGTAAAAGCTTTTGCTAATGAATGGTACGAGATCGCACGTTATAACGGAAAAATCAAAGAAGTAGTAAAACTAGCAATCAAAGGAGGTAAATACCGTGGCTACTTTGCTTCATTTATTATATTCTGTTTGTTTGGAGCTATCGTAGCCGTAGTTTGGTATGGAGTACGATTAAGTATTGCGGGCGAAATGAGCGTAGGTCAATTAATTTCGTTTGTACTCTACTCTACTTTTGTTGGAGCTTCGTTTGGTGGAATCGCCGAATTGTATGCACAAATTCAAAAAGCAATTGGTGCAACCGAACGTGTTTTTGAATTATTAGATGAGCAACCAGAGAAAATAAACTCGAACCAAAATTCAACGGCTATCGAAAAAATACAAGGAAATGTAACGTTCAAGAACGTACAATTCAGCTATCCGTCAAGAAAAGAAATTATGGTCCTAAAAGATGTTAATTTCACTGCAAAATTCGGACAGAAGATTGCAATCGTGGGGCCAAGTGGAGCTGGAAAATCAACAATCTCTTCTTTATTATTACGTTTTTATGATATTGATGCAGGAGAAATCATTGTTGACGGAAAAAACATTTACGATTATGATTTAGAAAACCTAAGAGGAAACATGAGTATTGTTCCTCAAGATGTAATTTTGTTTGGAGGAACTATTAGAGAAAATATCGCCTATGGAAAACCAGATGCGACTGAAGAAGAAATTTTATTAGCAGCCAAACAAGCCAATGCGTTTAACTTTATTGAAGGATTCCCTGAAAAATTCGATACGCTGGTTGGAGAAAGAGGAATTAAACTTTCTGGTGGACAACGTCAGCGCATAGCTATAGCACGTGCATTACTTAAAAACCCAAGCATTTTGATTCTTGATGAAGCAACATCATCATTGGATAGTGAAAGCGAAAAATTAGTTCAAGAAGCATTAGAAATTTTGATGCAAGGAAGAACAAGTATAATCATCGCACACCGTTTATCAACCATTCGTAGCGCCGATCAAATTCTAGTTCTTGACAACGGAGTAATTTCGGAACAAGGAACTCACCAAGAATTAATAGCGCTAGAAAACGGAACCTATAAAAATTTAAGTAATCTACAGTTTAGTAACTCTTAGATTTTAAAATTAAAATTCATAAAAAAACTCCAATCAAAAAAATTGATTGGAGTTTTTTATATTAACTGAGACTGAGACTAAAAACTACTTCTCTTTTCTTCTCTTACGCTCTGTTTTTAAAAGTTCTAACTCTCTATTTGTTTGTCCGGCAACCGAAGTGTTTTCTTCTGCTCGACGGATAAGGTATGGCATAACATCTTTTACAGGTCCAAACGGAAGGTACTTAGCAACATTATATCCATTTTCAGCCAGATTATAACTAATATTGTCACTCATACCATATAACTGACCGAAGCAAATTCTGTGGTCGTTATTTTTAATCCCTCTATCTTGCATTAATTGCATCAAAGTATAAGAACTATTTTCGTTGTGTGTTCCTGCAAAAATAGACATTGTATCTAAATGCTCTAACATATATAAAACTGCCGCATCATAATTAATATCGGTAGCTTCTTTAGAAACACAGATTGGAGAAACATATTTTTTCTCTTCAGCTCTTTTATTTTCTTTTTCCATATAAGCACCACGAACCAATTTCATTCCTATAAAGAAACCTTCAGCTTTAGCTTGTTCATGTAATTTTTTCAAATAATCCAAACGATCCCAACGATACATCTGTAATGTATTAAATACAATTGCTTTCTCTTTATTGTATTTACGCATCATTTCAGTAACTAAATCATCGGCAGCATCTTGCATCCAACTTTCTTCACCGTCAATAAGTAAAGCAACATCATTTTTATGCGCTTCCTTACATACAATATCAAAACGCTCTACTACTCTATTCCACTCTGTTTGTTCAGCAGGGCTTAAAGTTTGTTTCTCACCTAATTTTTCATACAATTCAAAACGACCTAAACCAGTTGGCTTGAAAACCGCAAACGGAATTGCTTCTCGTTCTTTAGCAAACTCAATTGTTTTTAAAGTCATTTTTAAAGCAGCATCAAATTGCTCCTCTTCTTCTTTTCCCTCAACTGAATAATCTAATACTGAACAAACACCTTTAGTGTACATTTTGTCAACAACAGTAATACAGTCATCTTCATTTACTCCTCCACAAAAATGATCAAAAACTGTGGCGCGAATTAATTTCTCTACAGGTAAATTTGCTTTTAAAGCAAAGTTTGTAACGGCTGTTCCAATACGAACTAATGGTTGATTGGCAATCATTTTAAAAAGAAAATAAGCTCTCTCAAGTTCTGTATCACTTTTTAACGAAAATGCAACTTGTGTATTATTAAATATTTTTTCCATTATTAGGGATTTTTTTTTATGCAAATATAGAGAGAGTTTGAATACTTTTTTTGTTAAAAATTCATTATTTCACATCATTTACCACTTAAAACAACTAATAAACAAGATTAAACGCTATCGCGACATATATATAATAGAACAACAAGCAATTAACATTGTTAAAATAATTATTTACATAGTTAGTTCTATTTCAATTTTCCCTAATATTCTACATCAGATAGAAGTATCCTGTAGAAACATTTAAATAACACAAACTATTTACAAATAGAATAATTTAAACAAATTAGAGAGCGAGTTTGAATATATTTTAGTTTAAAATAACTTATTTTTGCGCTTTCAATTAACTACAAACAACATGCAATCAATTCACGCCAATAATTACCCTATTCATTTTAATGAAAATGCATACAAAGCATTAAATAATCATTTAAACGAAAATAAGTATTCTAATTTATTCATCGTTGTAGATACAGATACAAATGAGCATTGCTTACCTAAATTTCTACCTTTATTAGAAACCGACCTTACTATAGAGATTATCGAGTTTGAATCAGGGGAAATCAATAAAAACATTGAAACTTGTATCGAAATATGGAAAGTACTAACTGAACTTGGTGCCGACAGAAAAACATTGATAATTAACCTTGGCGGTGGTGTTGTTACCGATTTAGGTGGTTTTGTAGCTTCTACATTTAAACGTGGAGTCGATTTTATACACATCCCTACTACCTTACTATCTATGGTAGATGCTTCTGTAGGTGGTAAAAATGGTGTTGACTTAGGAAATCTTAAAAATCAGATTGGTGTTATCAATGTTCCTAAAATGGTATTAATTGATACACAATACTTAGAAACTTTATCACAAAGCGAAATGCGCTCTGGCCTTGCAGAGATGCTAAAGCACGGATTAATTTACGATGCCACTTATTGGGAAAAGTTTTTAGACTTAAAAACTATCGATTTTGCAGATCTTGATGAATTAATATACCGTTCTGTAGAAATTAAAAACGAAATTGTAATGCAAGACCCTACAGAAAAACATATTCGTAAGGCTTTAAATTTCGGACATACATTAGGACATGCCATAGAAAGTTATTTTTTAGAGAATGAGAACAAGAAAACATTACTACATGGTGAAGCAATTGCTATTGGTATGATTCTCGAAAGTTATATCTCATTACACAAAAACCTACTTACTAAAGAAGAATATTCTCAGATAAAATCGACTATAAAATCAATTTATGACGATGTCATTATTGAAGAAAATGATATAGAGCCAATCTTAGAATTGTTAATTCATGATAAGAAAAATGAATATGGATTAATTCAGTTTGCGTTGATTGAAGGAATCGGAAAAATCAAAATCAATCAATCCGTTGAAAATGAATTGATTCTTAACTCCTTTCAAGATTACAAATCTTAACTTATTTTTTAATAAAAAAGCTTTGCTTTACGTATATAATATTTTTTACATTTGCACCGTGAAAAAAAGTCAAAAACAAAAACAATTTGGTTCATATAGAAACCACGCCAATGCCTCATTCTTGAGGATATTGAACCGTTTTTACAATATAAAAGGAAACTTTTGTTTTGATATCTTTCAATGCTTAAAAGCTGAGCACGAGAAACTACAGATCGTGTTCGCAAATATTAGAGTTTGAATTTTAGATTATTTTATTGTTTACAACTAATTTAATTTAAAATACATCTATTTCAATGAATACAAAATATTCTGATTTAATAAATCAAACTTATTACTTTCCTCAAGAGGAATTCACATTAAACAAAGACAACCTACATTTCCACAATATCGATTTGATGAAATTGGTAGAAAAATATGGTACGCCATTAAAATTTACTTATTTACCTCAAATTTCTAACAACATCAACAAAGCAAAAAGTTGGTTTAGAAAATCGATGGAAAAAAATAAATACGAAGCAAAATACTATTACTGCTATTGTACTAAAAGTTCTCATTTTGAATTCGTAATGAATGAAGCTTTCAAGAACAATATCCATATAGAAACTTCATCTGCATTTGACATTAATATTGCAGAGAATTTATTAGAAAATGGTAAAATCAACAAAAACACGCACATTATATGTAACGGTTTCAAGAGAGACCAATACGTTACAAATATTGCAAGACTTATAAACAATGGTCATAAAAATACCATTCCGATTATAGACAACTACGAAGAACTTGATTTGCTTCAAGCAGAAATCAAAGGGAAATTTAAAATCGGAATCCGAATTGCTGCTGAAGAAGAACCAAAATTTGAGTTCTACACTTCAAGATTAGGAATTGGATACAAAAACATTGTTCCTTTTTACAAAAAAGAGATCAAAGAAAATAAAAATTTAGAAGTGAAAATGCTACACTTCTTTATTAATACTGGTATCAACGACAATGCATATTACTGGAACGAATTAGTAAAATGTATTAAAGTTTATGTAGCTTTAAAAAAGGAATGCCCGACTCTAGATGGTTTAAATATTGGTGGAGGATTCCCTATTAAAAACTCATTGGCTTTTGAGTACGATTACCAATATATGATTGATGAGATTATCAATCAAATTAAAATTGCTTGTGACGAAGCTGAAGTAGATGTTCCTAATATTTTTACTGAATTTGGTTCATTTACCGTAGGTGAAAGTGGAGGTGCTATTTATCAGATTTTGTACCAAAAACAACAAAATGACAGAGAAAAATGGAATATGATTGATTCGTCTTTCATTACCACTTTACCTGACACATGGGCAATCAACAAACGATTTATTATGCTAGCCGTAAACCGGTGGAATGATACTTACGAACGGGTTCTATTAGGTGGTCTTACTTGTGATAGTGACGATTATTACAATTCTGAGCAAAATATGAATGCCATTTATTTACCTAAATACAATAAAGAAAAACCTTTGTATATTGGTTTCTTTAACACAGGAGCTTATCAAGAAACAATTGGAGGTTACGGAGGATTACACCACTGTTTAATCCCGCAACCAAAGCATATTTTAATTGATAGAGACGAAAATGGATTTTTGGCAACTGAGGTATTTTCTCAAGAGCAAACATCAGATGAAGTATTAAAGATATTAGGGTACAGTAAAAAACAATAAAAAAAATCGCAAATTGCACTAAATAATTATAAAATTTATTAATTTGCATAACAATCTTTAAAGGCTTTCAACCTTTGAAATCATAAAAAAAAGAAAAAATGAAAGGACCAATTAGTCAGTTTATTGAGAAACACTATTTACATTTTAACTCTGCATCATTAGTAGATGCAGCAAAAGCATACGAACAACAATTGGCTAATGGTGCCAAAATGATGGTAAGTATGGCTGGAGCAATGAGTACTGCCGAAATTGGAAAGATTTTTGCTGAGATCATTCGTCAGGATAAAGTTCAAATTATTTCTTGTACAGGAGCAAATCTTGAAGAAGATATCATGAACCTAGTAGCGCACTCTCACTATGAAAGAGTACCAAACTACCGTGACTTAACTCCACAAGATGAGTGGGAATTATTAGAGAGAGGATTAAACAGAGTTACAGATACTTGTATCCCAGAACACGAAGCATTCCGTCGTTTGCAAAAACATATTTACAAAATATGGAAAGATGCAGATGATAAAGGAGAACGTTATTTCCCACATGAATTCATGTACAAAATGTTACTTTCTGGAGTATTAGAAGAATATTACGAAATTGACTTGAAAGATAGCTGGATGTATGCTGCTGCAGAGAAAAATTTACCTATTATTGTACCAGGATGGGAAGATAGTACAATGGGAAATATCTTCGCTTCATACGTAATCAAAGGTGAACTAAAAGCATCTACGATGAAATCTGGAATCGAATACATGGTTTTCCTTTCTGATTGGTATCCTAAAAACAGTACTAACGGAATTGGATTTTTCCAAATCGGTGGTGGTATTGCTGGAGATTTCCCAATTTGCGTGGTACCAATGTTGTACCAAGATATGGAAATGCATGATGTTCCATTTTGGAGCTATTTCTGCCAAATTTCAGATTCAACAACCAGTTATGGTTCGTATTCTGGAGCTGTTCCTAATGAAAAAATTACTTGGGGTAAACTAGATATCAAAACTCCAAAATTCATTATTGAGTCAGACGCTACCATTGTAGCACCATTAATTTTTGCATATTTATTAGATTTATAGAATAACTTTATGAAAAGAGTAATAGTTGATTACGCTAAACTTACCAACGAAATTTTAAACTTACTAGTTGAGAAATTTCCTGATGGTTATGATGATTCGGATGTTATCCGTTTTAGAAATGCTAAAAACGAATTAATAGAAGCTGTTGAAGTACGTACAGAAGACACTATATATTTAGTGAAAATTAGTACTAAACTTGCTGATAGAATTGAAAATTACGATGAAGATGATGAAATCGACGCAGACGTTGACACAATCGAGCCAATTAAAGGTCTTGATTTAGAAGATGATGCAGACGACGAAGACGAAGACGAGAATCTGGACAAACCAGATCTTGATGGAGACGACGACGACGAAGATAATGATAAAGACATCGCCGATGAGGATGATGACGAAGATGATGAAGATTAATTAATCTGAATATTTCAAAATAAAAAAGGAACTCACACATGAGTTCCTTTTTTATTTAGTAAATTACCTACAAAAATATAAGCCGATGGATACTGCGCTATTACATGCCAAACTAAAGGAAAATTTTGGATTCGAAAAATTTAGACCAAACCAAGAAGATATAATAAATACAATACTTTCAGGTCAGGATACTTTAGCTATTATGCCAACTGGTGGAGGAAAATCAATCTGTTTTCAGTTACCCGCCCTATTATTACCAGGAATCACAATAGTAATCTCTCCTCTTATTGCCTTAATGAAAGATCAAGTGGATAGTTTAAAAGCAAACGGAATTACAGCTTGCTTCATAAATAGTAGCCAAACCGAACAAGAGCAGCAATTTTATATGGAAAGTTTAAAATCTAACACTATAAAATTGGTTTATATTGCTCCTGAGAGCTTATCTTATCTCGATGTACTTTTTAACCAACTCACAATAAGCCTGATAGCGATAGACGAAGCACATTGTATCTCGGCTTGGGGTCATGATTTTCGTCCAGCATATACTAATTTAGGATATTTAAAAAATCGCTTCCCTTCTACCCCTGTCTTAGCATTAACAGCTACTGCTGATAAAGCAACTAGAACCGATATTACAAAGCAACTTAATTTAAACAACCCAAAAACCGTTGTCGCCTCTTTTGACAGAAAAAATTTAAGTCTAGAAGTACGCCCTGCTCTCGACAGAGTAAAACAAATCATCGATTTTATTGAAACCAAACCCAACGAATCTGGAATTATATATTGCCTGAGCAGAAAAACAACGGAAGAACTTGCCCAAAAATTAAAGAAAAAAGGAATTAATGCCAAAGCATATCATGCAGGTTTGGATAGTAAACTACGTTCCAAAACTCAAGATGATTTCATTAACGATGATTGTCAGGTAGTTTGTGCTACAATTGCTTTTGGAATGGGTATCGACAAATCGAATGTACGCTGGGTGATTCATTATAATTTACCAAAAAATATTGAAGGTTATTACCAAGAAATTGGAAGAGCTGGCCGTGATGGATTACCTTCAGAAACCATTTTATTTGAAAGCTATAGTGATGTAATTCAACTGCAAAAATTTGCTTCGGAAGGGTTAAATGCCGAAGTACAACTTGCAAAACTAGAACGAATGAAACAATATGCGGATGCTTTGAGCTGTCGCAGAAAAATATTACTTTCTTATTTTGGTGAATTAGTAAACGAAAATTGTGGAAATTGCGACATTTGTAAAAATCCGCCAACATTTTTTGACGGAACTCTTATAGCACAAAAGGCGCTTTCGGCAATTACACGTTTACAGGAAAAAGAAACTTTACCAGTAATTGTAGACTTCCTTAGAGGTTCTAAAAATGCACATATATACGAAAACGACTATCAGAATCTAAAAACTTACGGAATTGGCACTGACATTTCATGGTACGATTGGAATCAATATCTAATTCAACTAATAAATTTAGGCTATTGCGAAATTGCTTTTCATCAGCATAATAAAATTCTTTTGACTCCTTTTGCTAAAAAAGTCTTATTTGAAGGTGAAAAAGTAAAACTAACAACTGTAGTTAAAAAATCTACTGAAACTATAGAAATAAAAGAAAAAGCAACCAAAGCTAAGCCAAATTCTCTTTTTGAAATACTTCGTCAATTACGATATAACATTGCAAAAGAAGAAGAAGTTCCTGCTTATGTTATTTTTAGTGATGCCGTTTTAAGGCAAATGGAAACACTACGCCCAATGAGTGATGATGAACTAATAGTTATCGACGGAGTTGGAAAAGCAAAGCTTGAAAAATACGGACCAGAGTTTGTAAATGCCATAATTGAGTTTCAAAAAAACAAAAAAAAACCTCAAGCAAAATCAAAAAAAGAAAGTACCACTTATAAAGTAACACTAGAATTATTTCAAGAAGGAGTTTCTATGGAGGAAATTGCTACAAAAAGAAAACTTGGTGTTTCAACAATTGCATCGCACTTAGCAAAGCTATACGTAGATGGACATGACATTGATTTATCTAATTACGTTTCTGATCCTGAAATTTTCAAAATTAGAAACGCACAAGTAAAACTTGAATATCCAGATACACTAAAACCTTATTATGACTTTCTAGAAGAACAGATATCTTATGACAAAATAAGATTAGGCCTTGCTGTAATCGAGAAGAATTATTAAAACGTATCATAAATATTACGCAACCAAATCTTTGTCAAAGTTAAAACCAAATTGTAATTATCCTTCGTCTCCGCTCAGGAGGAGAAAATTGATACTTTAATAACATTTTTTTTTAGAAATTAAGATAGTCCTTAGCCCTTATGGGAACGTCATCCTTTTTATTTTTTCTTTAAAAATAAAAAGATACAGTGTCCCGATAGCTATCGGGAAGCAGGATTAGCTCCATAAAAAAATCCTGTGAATTATTACTTCACAGGATTTCAAACATTTAATTATAGCACTTTATTACTACAAATATCTCTCTTGAAAAACTTTTTGGTGGTGCTTTTGATGACCAATAATAACAAAACCTAAAGCCCTAACTGACATTTGATTATTAGAAGCTGTACCAACTCTTTTAAGCTGTTCTTCAGACAAGCTTTTATAGAACAACAGATTAGAATGTCTTACAGCAGAAAACTCTGTCAATAAGTCTTGAAGGCCCCTTGCATTTGCATTCGTATTATCTATATAATCATTTTCTTCAAAACTAGGCAATGGTGTTTTATCGTTTCTAGAAAAGCGTAAAGCACGATATGAAAAAATACGCTCTGTATCGATTATATGCTGAATAATCTCTTTGATTGTCCATTTTCCCTCAACATAACGATAATCAAATTTGTCCATCGGAATATTTTGAACAAACTTTATAAAATCATGTAATGAAATTTCTAATTCTTCAATCAGATTTACATTCCCAGCTTCCTGAACATAAGTTGCAAATCCGCCTGAATATTCATTTTCTAATAATTGTGATGCCATCATAATAATTAAATTTAAGCTGAGTTTCTACTAGCATTAGTATTTCCGAAAAGAGAACGTGTTACTATTTTTTCATATACCTTAATCAATTCTTCATCGACTTGATCTTGTTTGTTTAATTCATTAATTCTCAATAAAGCATATTGCTGTATTGTCAACAATGGCAACACTATACGCTCTCTTATCTGAATAGACGCTTTACCATCAGGATAATTTTCCATCAACTCTTTATGTCCTGCAATTTTCAGTAACAAACGTTTTGTTTCCGAAAACTCATCGTAGATAATTTGCCAAAACTCCCCGAATTCAGGGTCTTTTCTCATGTAAGCTGTTAATGGTAAAAATGATTTTGCCAATGACATCATACTATTTTCTAATAAGGTTTTAAAGAATAATGAATTATCATATAAATCTTGTACTTTCTCCCATTGGTTCGTTTCTTCAAAATGTCTCAAAGCAGAACCTACTCCAAAGAACCCAGGTACATTTTGTTTTAACTGACTCCAAGAACCAACAAAAGGAATAGCACGCAAATCAGCAAAATCTAAATTCTCCGATTTACTTCTTTTAGATGGTCGGCTGCCAATATTTGTTTTGGAATAATATTTCAAAGTACTCATCTTCTCTAAATAAGGAATAAATTTAGGATGATTTTTAAAACTTAAGTATTCTTGGTATCCAAGTTCTGCCAATTGATCCAAAACTTCTTTTTCATCAACAGTCAATTCATTTTTACCTTTACTAAACACCTGATTTGTAACTCCTGCGCTTAATAAATTCTCTAAATTATAACGACAAGAATCTAATGTTCCAAAATTAGAGCTAATTGTTTGACCTTGTACTGTAATCTGAATCTCATTATTTTCTATTTTTGGTCCTAACGAAGCATAGAATTTATGCGTTTTTCCTCCTCCACGAGCTGGTGGTCCTCCACGTCCATCAAAGAAGATAGCATTAATTCCGTATTTTCTAGAAATTTCAGTAAGTGCCTCTTTAGCTCTGTAAATACTCCAGTTAGCCATTAAATATCCACCATCTTTTGTACCATCAGAGAAACCTAACATTATAGTTTGTTTGTTTCCTCTTTCAGTCAAATGCTTAGCATATTCTGGATTTGTATATAATTGCTCCATAATTTCATGAGCTTTTTGTAAATCATCTACAGATTCAAAAAGTGGAATAATATCAACAGTTGGACTATCCCAATTGTTTAATCGGATTAAAGCAAAAGTCTCCATTACATTCAGAGCACTTTCGTTATTACTAATTATATAACGATTTGCTCCATACTCACCATTATTCTCTTGAATGATTTTAATAGCTTGTATAGACTCAATTGTTGATTTTGTAATTTCGTTTTCAAAAATACTTGGATCAAGATTTCCTTTTACTTTAGAAAGTACGGCTATTTTTTCATTCTCAGGTAAATCATAATAATTAGCAGGAAAAACCGAAGGATCTGACTTTAGATAATACGTTACAACATCTTTAAAAACAGCATCATGTATTTTACTATTCTGGCGAATATCTAATGTTGCAAAATAAAAACCAAATAGGTTTATTTTGATAAGCAACGCTTCTAATTCATCCAAATACAAGGACTGATGCTTCTCAACAATAATATCTTTAATCTTATTTAATTGTGTTTTAAACTCATCTAGAGTGATATAAATCTCCCCTTTAGAATAAAAAACGGAACGATATAGTTTATATTCAAGATCAGACACCAAAGTATCTACTCCTGCAAATGTCAATTTTCTTTTTAAATTTCGCATTTCAACATAGTAACATTTAAGAATCGAAGTTCTTAAACGCTCTGCTACTTTTAATGTAATAGCCGTTGTTACAAATGGATTCCCATCACGGTCACCTCCTGGCCAGAACCCAAGTTTCACCAAAGGATTCTGAATTGATTTTCCGTGAAAGATATTTTTTTGAAGGTAATGCACTATTTCACCAGAAGTTTCATAGAATACGTTCTCCAAGTACCAAATTAAACTAACCGCCTCATCATAAGGATTAGGCTTTTCGTTTTGTATAAATGGAGTTTTCCCTAACTGAGCCAGTAATTTCTTAATTTTCAGTAAATCATTTGAACGAATAGCTTCTGTCAAATCATTAATAATTCCCAATACAGGACCTGGATAAAACTGTGTAGGATGTGCCGTTAAAACAGTACGAACATTAAAGCTTTCTAAAAACTCAATTAGTTCATCTTCCATCTCTTTAGCATCCGTTTTTTCTTTGATATCACGAAGCGAGCCTCTTCCTTCCATGTTATTTACAGTTGGAAACGCTGCATCCTCTATAGCATCAAATAATACAATTTGGCGCTCGATATATTGAATAAATCGAAACATTAAATCGATTTTATCTGTCTCTGAAGCATCATTTAAATACTTTCCTGAGAAAAAATTTACAATCTCTTTAGGTGTTTCTTGTTTTTTAAAGCCTGTTTCGCAAACTTCGGTAAATAAAGGAAGTAAAACCCCAGTATTATCAATAGAGTCGAATGGCAAAGTAATAAAGACACTATTATAAATATGGTATTTAGAAAGAACGTCTTGATTAAAACGTTCTATTTTGGGAAGCGTATACATAATGTGTTATAGTTGGTTGGTTGTTAATAGTTAATTTTTCATAAAAAAACCCCAAGAAAAACTTGAGGTTATATTCAATATAGCATTCAAGATCAATTACATATTTTTAAAAATAGTATGCATCAATCGCTTTTTATCATTAATACTTTCTTCTAATGAAATCATAGTTTCTGTTCTATATACTCCTTCGATATCATCAATCATAAAGATAACTTCTTTCGCATGTTTAGTATCTTTTGCTCTAATTTTACAGAAAATATTAAATTTACCTGTAGTTACAGAAGCAACAGTTACAAAAGGAATCTGATTAATACGCTCTAAAACAAATTTTGTTTGAGACGTATTATTAAGGAAAACACCTACATAAGCTATAAATGAATATCCTAATTTATCATAATCCAATGCTAATGAAGACCCCATTATTATTCCGGCATCTTCCATTTTTTTCACTCTCACATGCACTGTTCCTGCAGATATCAATAGTTTTTTTGCAATGTCAGTAAACGGTACTCTTGTGTTGTCTATCAACATGTCTAATATCTGGTGATCTACTTCATCCAAACGAAATTTACTCATAGTTCTTTAATTAATATTACTAATTACTATTACAAAGTATAAAAATATATATAAAAAATAACAAAACGACAAAAAACCTATCCTTTTATCAGTCCATTAACAAATTTTATGTTTTTATTTAAATAAAAATCTGCTTTCTGGCTTGTTTTCGGAAAATTATCAAAATCATCTGTATATTCTGCTCCTTTGGCATCGTATTCAAAATGACCATAATAATTCTCTAATTCACCAACTTCAGTAACATAAGCAGTGAAACAAATTTTATTTTCAATCAATTCCTCTTTGTATTGTGCAGCAAAATTCGTGATTATTTCAATACCATCATAATTTATTTTGATGTTTTTATACATAAAATCATAAAAAACGACTTTATTTTGTGAAATATTCAAATATTTATTAATTCCATTGATAACTATATCGTTTTCGCTTAATGCTTTAAACCCAGAGATCAGAGCAAAAAAGATATATTTTCTTGTGATTTCTCTTTCATAATCATTAGGAAAATGCCCCGCCTCAAACAAAACTGTAGGCACTCCTAAATACTGAAACGTATCCCCTATACAATTAATATTAAAAGAATCATCAAAACGCCCTACTTGTCCTGGAATATAATCTTGCAAAACATCATTCATAGCTACAATCAGATCTATCGCCTTCGTACGCGACTCATTTATCTCTCGCTCTTCATTATATGCTGGAGCCAAAAATGATACTGTTGCTGGCTTCCCTGTGTCGCCAGCTCCAAAAATTGTACGTTGATCATGCAAATTGTAGCAATAATGAGGCTTAAACTCTTCAAAAGCCGCTCTTAACACTTTACTTTCTGGTTGCGTTAACTGCTGCGAATCACGATTTAAATCAACTTTATTAGCATTTTCTCGAGTATATAACTTCGCTCCATCAGGATTTAGTATAGGGATACTATAAAAAGTAAACGTTTCAAGTAATTTATTCGCAAAATCAGAACCACTATTCAGCACGTTAATAAAGTCAAACAAAGCTTTTGTAGTTGTACTTTCATTTCCATGCATTTGAGACCAAAGGTAAATTCGAGTTTCACCTGTTCCAATTTTGTAACTATATATAGGTTCTCCCAAAACAGATTTACCAATAACCTCAACCTGATTATTCGTATTTAATTTCTCTAATAAAGGAGTTATTGCATCTAAGGTAAGATACCTTCCTTCTATAGTTTGTTCTTTATGTAAGCTAAATAATTCTTCTAAATTCATGTCGTATTGTTTGGTTTACAAAAGTAAACATCTTTATTTTTACAATTGTAAACAGTGATTTTTTTTAATAATCTACATTTGTAAACGCTTATTTCTTCCAAATAGCATTGCTTAATCTTCTTTTTAGTGACATTTGTTACCCTCCTACAAAAACACACCCAAGCAAATAATTACTAACTACTTACACAACATTAATTAAAGCTTAAATATTAACCAAATACAGCAAATTACACTATTTACAATTGTATAATTGGTATTTTACCCTATTTTAATTACATTTGTAAACCATCTTAATTTAAAAAACAATTTACAATGGTAAACATCGAGGATTTTATAAAAAGATTGGAAATCATATTAGAATACTATGGCTTAAGCGCCTCTTCATTTGCGGATAAAATTGGAGTACAACGCTCTAGTATGTCCCACCTCCTTTCGGGCAGAAACAAACCTAGCTTAGATTTTATATTAAAAATTATTGAGGTTTTCCCCGACATAGATTTGTATTGGGTTTTAAACGGAAAAGGATCTTTCCCTAAAAATGAAAATAACGAAGTTGCTATCAATCCAACTCCACAAGAAATTGAACAATCTATTGCTCCTATTTTTCCAAATAACAATTTCATCCCTGAAGATTTATTTTTAGAGATTGAAAAAACGAATGAGAAAAATGAGAAAAAAATAATTGAAGAAAATATTCCGGAAATAAAAAACACAATTTCCAATACCTCTTCTGAAGAAATAGAGAAAATTGTGCTCTTTTATAAAAATGGAACTTTTAAGGTATATACACCTTAAATTCTAATTTTGCATATTTTTGAAAATTGTGCTTTTTTTATTTACACAATTCTAAGAAGTTTAAAAAAATTATTTCACAACTGAAATCCATTTTCAGGAATTTTCCCCACAACACCTTTGTAGTGTTGTTTTAAAATTTCCATATCGGCTTCATAATTTCCAGTTGGATAAAATGGCTTTCCTAGATTAACTTCTTTTTTACCCCAATCAAAAGCTACAGGTACAATTGGCACATTTGCTTTTAAAGCGATATAATAAAATCCTGTTCTAATTTCTGAAACTTTTTTACGAGTTCCCTCAGGAGCAACTGCCAAACGAAAAGTTTCCTTTCTGTCAAAAATAGCAGCAATCGAGTCTACTTTATTCAATCCTCCTGATCTATCTAACGGTTCCCCTCCTACACTTCTGAAATAATATCCAAAAGGAAATTTAAATAACTCTTTCTTTCCTACCCAATTCATTTCTAATCCAGAAATACCTCGAGTAAAAATTCCTAAATAAAAATCATGATTACTTGTATGGGGCATTACCATCAACACGCATTTTTTTACTTCAGCATTTTCAATCCCTACAATTTTCCATCCCATGAGTTTAAAAAAGATGAATTTATATAATTGTTTCTTCATTAATTTTATTTTAACCTGCAAAATAAATAATTTAAATCTTAAATTTGGTAAAAACGCATACCAATGATTAAGAAAATATTCAGTTACCTTGTTCCTATAAAAATATTTGAAAAAAAATCTGCTCGTAGCAAAGCCATCGAAGTTACATGGGCAAACGGCGAATTAGTTTTAGATTCTGAAAATACCAATTACTCTTACGGAAGTTTACAACGCATCTTGAGGTACGGTTTAAAAAATATTGGCTTTGATAAAATTCTCTCAATGAAAGAAATCTTACTTCTGGGAGTAGCTGGAGGAAGTGTTATCAAAACTCTGGTTGATGAAATAAAATACGAAGGCAAAATAACTGGAGTCGAAATTGATCCCGATATTCTTGAAATCGCTAATAAATATTTCAATTTAAATAAAATTAAGCAACTCGAAATTATTATTGATGATGCATTTGAGTTTGTTTTAAAAACAAATAAAAAATACGACCTTATAATAATCGATGTTTTTGAAGACACCACAATGCCTAACTTTTTATTTGAAAGCTTCTTTAGTAATAGAGTTTCTGATCTTTTAAAAAAAAATGGGTTTGTACTTTTTAATACTATGATTTTAAACGAAACTCACAATATCAGAAATAAAAAATATATTTCGGAAATAAACAATCAGCATATTGTTAAAATGCTGCCCCGTATTGAAGAACACAATGAATTAATTATTATCGAAAAATTAGCCTAGCTTGATTTATATTAAAAAAAACAACACATATGCCTGCTTTAGAAACTGTTTTAAAAAGCTTACCTCCAACAAAAGTAATCGACGCAACAATTGAATATTCTCAATATATGCTTTTAGATCTATCAATCTCTAATCAGGAATTAGCGAAGAACAAGCCGCAAACATCTGTCGATTTTGAGATTTATATCGATAATTTATTAACTCAGGCAAAAGCCAAAGTAGCTTTCGGTGGCTATCTCGAAGAGAGAAACATATACAAACGAAGCGAGAATTTCAACAATTCTACGACTCCTGAGCGAAACATACATATTGGTTTAGATTTATGGATTAAAGCAGGATCTTCAGTTTTCGCTGCACTTGACGGAACTGTCCATAGTTTTAAAAACAATACTAGTTTGGGCGATTATGGCCCTACAATTATCCTCAAACACACTATCGAAAATCAGGTTTTCTATACTTTATACGGACATTTGTCGTTAGAAAGTATAGTTAATCTTAAAGTTGGAGCTGTTTTTTTGAAAGGACAGCTTTTGGGCACTTTAGGAAAACCAAATGTAAATGGGGATTATGCACCACACTTGCATTTTCAGATTATAAAAAACATAGGAGACAATTTTGGTGATTATCCAGGTGTTTGCAGTAAAATCGACTTAGGTTATTACAGTAACAACTGCCCAAATCCTAATTTAGTATTAAAAATAACATAAAGAACAATGAAGAAAGTACTATTTATTTTAAGTTTGCTTCTGTTGATTGGTTGTAAATCAAAAACAGGCGAAAACAAAACGGAAGATTTAAAAATATCAAAAGTTTTACCGGCTGAAGTAAATAATAGCCAACAAAAAAAGGCTTACGATCTTGGAAAAAGAGTTTTATTGACTTGTAATACTTCCAAATTCAAGCCTTTTAACGAAACTGAAGTTACACCATCCGTTATGGCTAATACTACAGAAGAACGACTAACAAAAACATGTCAGAAATTCCGACAATGGTACGGAGCATTTAAAGATCTTAAACTAGATGGGGTTTATAAAACCAAACACGAAACCATCTACAGATACAGAGCTTTATATGAAAAAAAAGTAGCCAATAAAGAACTTCGCGTGTATGTAAATGAAGATAATCTAATTTCGGCTATAAAATCGTTAGACTGGGACGAAACATTCGAGTCAAAATTAATTGAAAAATAAAACCTTATGAATTATAAAACACTACTGATTTTACCCTTTCTTTTCTTATCTATTTTGGTTAATGCTCAGGAGTCACTTAGTTTTAAAGGAAAAACCTATCCAGCTACACCCACTTGGAATTTTATCTGTGAAAACTATGCTTTATCTGGAGAAGCCAATATTCAAATTGCAAAAACGGAAAATGGAGGGCTTTTAAAAATTAGTGTAGCAACAACAGATCCTAAATTACAAATTACTGGCACTACATACATTTATCTAGTAGACAACACTATTATTGTATGTATAGATAAAAAGAATACAGAAACTGCTGAAAACAAAACAGCAAATTACTTTAATCTTTCTGCTATCGAAATGAACAAATTAAAGAAAACCGATATACAATCTATTAGATTCAACATATCAGGAACTACAAATAAATTTAGCAGTCAAATTGGGAACTTTACAGCTGTGAATAAGAAGTCATATTACGCTACCAAATTTGATAAATCTAAAAACAGCTTCGATACTGCAGCAGAAATTACCGTTTTATAATTTTTTTATTAGTACAAAATCAATAATTCTGTACTTTTATATTCTAAATCACATTGAAGATGACTGCAAATGAAGCCACTATTGCTAAATTTTACACTGCTTTTGCCAATGCTGACGCAGTCAAAATGAGCGAATGTTACCATCCAAAAGTACAATTTCGTGATCCCGCTTTTGGCTTACTTAAAGAGGAGCAGGTTTCTAAAATGTGGGAAATGCTTCTTGAAAAAAGTAAAGGGAATATAAAAATAGAATTCTCTGACATAAAAGCTGATGATTTTGTAGGTTCTGCCTATTGGATCGCAACTTACAATTTCAGCAAAACAAACAGAAAAGTTATAAATCATGTTTTTGCCGAATTCCAATTTCAAGACGGACTAATCATCAAACACACTGATACTTTTGATGTTTGGAAATGGTCTAAGCAAGCATTCGGTATTACCGGATATCTATTAGGATGGACAGTTTTTTTTCAAAAAAAAATACAACAGCAAGCCTTGTTGTCACTTCAGAAATATCAGTCTAAATCATAATGGCACATTGCGAAACATTAAGAACTCTTTTTAATCGTGATCTTAATAAATTAAAACTCGAAATTGAATCCTATAAAAATGAAGCTAAAATTTGGACTATAGACGAACAAATTTTAAATTCAGCAGGAAACCTGTGTTTACACTTAATTGGTAATTTAAACACTTATATAGGCGCCACATTGGGTAATTCTGGCTACGTAAGACATCGAGAATTAGAATTTTCTTTAAAAAACATCCCAAGAACCGAATTAATTACCAAAATTGAAAAAACAATCATCGTAGTTGATACCGCTATAAGTACTTTATCAGAAGAAGAATTAGAACATGAGTTTCCAACTATTATTTTTGAAAGTAAAGATTCTATAGGGTTTATTTTAACACATCTCACCACGCACCTAGCCTATCATTTAGGACAAATAAACTACCACCGCCGATTATTAGACGATATCTCAATGGTTAATGGTTAATTGTTCATGGTTGAGAATTTTAAAAAATATTAAACCATTAAGATATTAAGCTCCATAAAGTAACAAAAGCTTAAATTTCTTAATCTCTAAATGGTAAAAAAGGGTTCCGTTAATTATGACTAAATATTTATTCTACAACTGAAAACAAAACATAATGTATGACTAAAAAATTACACTACGTATCTGGTTTTATAATAACCGTTTTTATTGGATTACATTTATTTAACCATACTTGGAGTATTTTAGGAGCAGAAAAGCACATCGAAATGATGAATACCTTGCGCCTTTTTTATCGAAATTTATTCATTGAATCTATTTTACTGTTAGCTGTATTTGTCCAAATTTTTTCAGGACTTAAGCTTTTCAAAATAAATCGAAAAATAGCAACCAGTAATTTTGAAAAAATTCAAATCTGGTCAGGGTTATACTTAGCTATCTTTTTTATAATTCATTTAAGCGCCATTTTTATTGGAAGACTTATCTTAAACCTTGATACTAATTTTTATTATGGTGTGGCGGGATTAAATACTTTTCCTTACAACTTGTTTTTTATCCCTTACTATGCACTTGCAATTCTTTCCTTTTTCGGACATATTGCCTCTGTACACAACAAAAAGATGAAGCAATCCGTTTTCGGAATTTCTCCCCATAAACAATCAATAGCAATTTTGACTTTTGGAATTATATTAACGGTAATACTATTTTATGGGCTAACAAATTATTTTAATGGAGTGACAATACCTAAAGAATACAATGTACTCATTGGAAAATAACAAAAGCTTAATTTAAAAAATCAAAAAAAAATAGCTTCAATTGAAGCTATTTTTTGTTTTATGATGCAAACCAACCTGAGACTAATTCGTCTTCAAATGTATTTACATTTTCATGTATAAATTCGTTTGTTTCTTTATTGTATTCATAATCCAAAGCCCATGTTTTATGGTTTTGCGCTAATTCTTTAATACTATTGCAAACAAAAGCAATTTCTTCGCTAGTTGTTGTTGGATGTATTGACATTCTTATCCATCCTGGCTTACGTATTAAATCTCCAATAGTAATTTGATCAATTAGCTTACTTGATGTTTCTTGGTCAACATGAAGCAAGAAATGTCCATATGTTCCTGCGCAACTACAACCACCTCTAGTTTGGATTCCGAATCTGTCATTTAAGATTTTTACACCTAAATTAAAATGTAAATCTTCGATAAAAAATGAAATTACCCCTAGACGCTCCTGATGTTGTCCTGCCAAGATTTTAATATTCGGAATATCATTCAATTCATCAAACACAAAGTCTACGATTTCATGCTCGCGTTCTAGCATTTTATCTACTCCCATTTGCTCTTTTAGCTCAATAGCCAAAGCGGTTTTTATTACTTGTAAAAAACCTGGAGTTCCACCATCTTCACGATCTTCGATATTATCGATATATTTATGCTCTCCCCAAGGGTTTGTCCAGCTTACTGTTCCTCCTCCAGGACAATCTGGAATCATATTTTTGTATAATTTTTTATTAAAAACTAAAACTCCCGATGTTCCTGGTCCTCCTAAAAATTTATGTGGAGAAAAGAAAATTGCATCCAGATAAGCCTCTGGATCTTCTGGGTGCATATTTATTTTTACATATGGTCCTGAACATGCAAAATCTACAAAACAAACTCCATTATGCTGATGCATCAATTTGGCTGCCTCATAATATGGTGTTTTTATTCCTGTTACGTTTGAACAAGAAGTAATTGAAGCTATTTTATACGCTCTGTCTTTATATTTATCTAATAAAATTTCTAATTTTTCAAGACTAAAAAGTCCTTTTTCGCAAGCAGGAATAATTTCAACATCAGCAATCGTTTCCAACCAACTCGTTTGATTTGAGTGGTGTTCCATATGTGATATAAAAACAACTGGTTTTTTATCGGCAGGAATTGTAGTAAAATCTTTTAGGTTTTCAGGAATTTTAAGTCCCAAAATACGTTGAAATTTATTTACAACACCAGTCATTCCAGTTCCATCTGTAATTAAAATATCATCTTGATTGGCATTTACATGACGCTTAATGATATTTCTGGCATGATGGTACGCTTTTGTCATGGCAGTACCTGACACAGTGGTTTCTGTGTGCGTATTTGCGACAAAAGGTCCAAATTGGTTTATAATTTTCTCTTCAATTGGTCTATACAAACGTCCACTAGCAGTCCAGTCGGTATAAATTATCTGTTTTTTACCATAAGGAGAGGTAAATTCCTGATCGATTCCAATAATATTTTTTCGAAAATCTTGGAAATAAGCTTCTAAAGCCGTGGTATTGTTTTTGATATTCATTATTAGCTGATTTGATGCCAAAGGTATATATTTTTTACATAATTGCGAATTTGTTAACAGTGAAGTTAAAACTATAGTACAATTTCTTTTATTTATAATTAAATACCTCTTTAGCAGTTATCTTTTTAGTAAAAGATACATATTAGGATTAAATTTGAGGAGAAATCATTAATTTTTTTCTACTCTCAATCGATAAACAACAATAATTATTTTAAAATTATATACATGAAAAACTTATCTATAGCAACTTTTGGAGGAGGCTGTTTCTGGTGTATTGAAGCAGTAATTCAGCGCTTAAAAGGAATTGTATCAATAAAATCTGGCTATGCCGATGGACATATAAAAAACCCTGCTTATCGTGAAGTTTGTACTGGAAGAACAGGACATGCCGAGGTGGTTCAAGTAACTTTTGATCCTGAAATCATTTCTTATCATGACTTAATAGCTATTTTTATGACAAGCCATGACCCTACGACCTTAAATCAGCAAGGAGCTGACAAAGGGACACAATATCGCTCTATTATTTTATATCATGATGATGAGCAAAAAGCAATCGCCGAACAAGTATTTGAAGCAGTAAAACCTTTTTATACTGATCCAATTGTTACTGAATTAAAACCTTTTGAAGTATTTTACGAAGCTGAAGAAGATCATCAAAATTATTACAACAACAATCAGGAAGCCGGTTATTGCCGAATGGTAATTGACCCTAAAGTGCAAAAATTAAGAAAAATGTATGCTGATAAACTCGCATAAGCAAGCACAAATTACTGTTATTGAAATTGAATAAAATGAAAAAATTAAATATACATAATCGGTTTACAGCCGAACTTCCTGAAGACCCCCTAAGCACCAATGAAACAAGGCAAGTCTTAAATACTTGTTTCTCTTATGTTAATCCAAGAATTCCTTCTGAGCCAAAATTAATCCACTCTTCTGAAGCAGTAGCTGAATTAATCGGACTTTCACCTGAAGATGTTCAATCAGAATCGTTTTTGAATGTTTTTTCTGGAAAAGAAGTATTACCGACCACGCATCCATACGCTATGTGTTACGCTGGACATCAATTTGGAAATTGGGCAGGGCAATTAGGAGACGGGAGAGCTATTAATTTAACTGAGATCGAACACAATGACCAGTTTTATACTTTACAGCTTAAAGGAGCCGGAAAAACACCTTATTCTAGAACTGCTGATGGTTTAGCTGTATTGCGTTCCTCTATTCGTGAACATCTATGTAGCGAAGCTATGTTTTATTTAGGAGCTCCTACCACTCGTTCTCTTGCTTTACTATTATCTGGCGACGAAGTGTTGCGTGATAAACTGTATGATGGCAATCCTGCTTACGAAAAAGGAGCAATTGTATGTCGTGTAGCTCCATCATTTATTCGTTTTGGAAGTTATGAAATGCTTACGGCACGTAATGAGCTTAAAAACCTTAAATTACTTACTGATTATACGATTAAATATTATTATCCTGAAATAAAAGAAGAGGATGATAAAAAAACCTACATCCAATTTTTTAAAGCTGTCGCTGATAAAACCCGTAAAATGATTCTCGATTGGCAACGTGTAGGATTTGTCCATGGCGTAATGAATACCGATAATATGTCAATTCACGGCTTAACAATAGATTTTGGACCTTATGGCTGGCTAGAAGATTACGATCCTAATTGGACGCCTAATACAACTGACAACCAGCACAAAAGATACCGTTTTGGCAATCAGGCTAATGTTGCTAAATGGAATTTATTTCAATTAGCAAATGCACTGTATCCTTTAATCAATGAAGCTGAGGGTCTTGAAAGCATATTAGAATCTTTCTCTGATTTGTATGATGAAGAATACAAAGAAATGATGCTTAGTAAACTAGGTATTTCAACTTCTAAAGAAACTGACAACAAAATCATCTCTGATTTAGAAACTAATTTGCAATTATCTGAAACAGATATGACTATCTTTTTTAGAAATTTAAATAAAATCAAAAAAGAACAAACTGCAGAAGACGCATTTGCTCATGTTAAGGATGCTTTTTATAAGCCTGAAGAAATTAAAGGTGCTATTTTAAATACTTGGCTAGAATGGTTCTCGCTCTATTTAACACGTTTAAATACTGAAAAAACATCTGACAACGAGCGTACTGCAAGCCAAAACAAAGTAAATCCGAAATATGTTTTGCGTAATTATATGGCACAATTAAGCATTGATACTGCTGATAAAGGCGATTACTCATTAGTGGATGAGTTACATCAATTACTTAAAAAACCTTATGATGAGCAACCAGAATTCGAAAAATGGTTTGCTAAACGACCTAATTGGGCAAGAGACAAAGTAGGTTGTTCGATGCTTTCTTGTAGCTCTTAAATACTATTTAGTTCAACAGGTATAATAATCTTAACACATAGAATCATAGATTTTGCGAACATAAAAAAAATAGACGTTTCACTTATTCAAAACCCACATAGCTATCTATGTGAAAGAAATCTGTTTCTTTTGCCTTCTTTTTATAAAAAACTATGTTCCTATGTGTTAAATGATTTTACAATACTTACCCTCTCAAACAATTATTTAGAGGAAATACAATCTAATATTAAGTTGGCGTGAACCCTTGAGTTCTCAATAAACCACTTATGAGTTTCCATTCCGCCACAAACAACACCTGCCAGAAATAATCCTGCAACATTAGTTTCCATTGTTTCAGGATTGTACGTTGGTACTTTTCTTTCATCATCTGACAATTGAATTCCCATTTTCTCAAGAAAAGTTAAATCTGGTTTATAGCCAGTAAGCGCCAAAACGAAATCATTTTCGATAGTTACTTTTCCGCTTGGGGTATCAATTACTACTTCATCCTCTCTAATTTCGGTAATATTTGATTCAAAATAAGCTTTTATACTTCCTTCGGCAATTCTATTTTCAATATCTGGCTTAACCCAATATTTAACTCTATTATTTATTTCGCTTTTGCGAATTACCATTGTCACATTAGCTCCTTTTCGCCAGCATTCCAGAGCTGCGTCTACAGATGAATTATTTGCACCCACCACCACAACATTCCTAAAAGCATACTCATGTGCTTCTTTGTAATAATGACGTACTTGTGGTAACTCCTCTCCTTTTACATTCATATAAATCGGAATATCATAGAAACCTGTAGCAATAACTACATTCTTAGCTTCATATGCCCCTTTATTTGTCGTTATTTTAAAGAGTAAATTTTCTTGCTTGATAACTTGTGTTACTTTTTCGAATAAATGAATACTGAAGTCAAAATAACGATGAATATTGCGATAATACTCTAGTGCTTCCTGACGCCCTGGTTTTGGAGCAAGACAATTAAAAGGGATATCTCCTATTTCTAGCCTTTCGGCAGTAGAAAAGAAAGTCATATACAACGGATAATTGAAAATACTATTTACAATTGCTCCTTTTTCGATAATCAGATACTTTAATTTCTTCTTTTGTGCTTCGATTGCGCAAGCCAAACCAATTGGCCCTCCTCCCACAATTATCAAATCATATTGTTCAACTACCATAAAACTATTTATTTTTCCACTCCGAAAATGGATTCTTGCTTAAATAAGCATTATAATACCTTGGATCATTGGTTACTTCTTCTCCTAACCAAGCTGGTTTTTCGAATGTATCTGTTTCTGATTGTAACTCGATTTCGGCAATTATCAACCCTTCATTCTCTCCATAAAATTCATCTACCTCAAAGACATGGTTTCCTGATTTTATTTCGAATCTAGTTTTTTCGATTTTACCTTTTTCACATAATTTCAATAATTCTTGTGCTTCTTCTAGCGGAATTTCATTTTCCCATTCAAATCGCGACATACCACTTTCGCTTCCTATTCCTTTTATTGTGATATAGCCTTTTTTACCTTTTATACGAATGCGTACTGTACGTTTGGGCTCAGAACATAAATATCCTTGCGCAATTCTATTTTGAGCGTATGCTTGCTCTTTAAAATCGGTTGTTTTAACCAAAAACTTTCTTTCTATTTCGACCATCTTTTCCATAACTAGAATCAGTTAGCAAGTTACTCATTTTAATTAATTGATGAATCAAGATTTTTTATTTCCATTTTTTAATTCTCAAATTATTTACTTTAAAAAACAAGATTTTTCGTAAACACAAAAACATTTTAATTAGAACACCTACATTAAAATAACTGATTAGTAATGCTTTGCATTTATTTTTTCGTTAAATTTGAGAGAATTTAACTCATAAATATTATGTCTAAAAAAACACTTTATCTATTAGGCATTGTAGTCACAATTATTTTGGGTACATTTTTGTATTTAAAATTTTGCTGCAATTGCTGTATGAAAGAACCTGCAGACAATATCGAAAAAGTAGTTATTGTAAAAGAAACCGTCACGGAGATTGTTCCTTTTGTAATTAATGGCAATGGTATTGATTATCGCAGTAGCGACAATATCAAATTCCTGAAGAACAGTGCTTCAGTTATCCTTCCTGTAAAAGATTCTGTTACGATTGGCATTGAGAAACTAAAAGCATTCTTGAATGGTAATCCTAAGCAAAAAGTTACTATTACTGGTTATGCGACCACTGAGGAAAAAAACACTACAACCTATCCTAATCTTGGCTTAGCGAGGGCAAATGATGTTAAAAACTATTTTATATCTAAAGGTTTACCAGCAGGAAACTTCGACACCAAAGGAGAACTAATTGATAGTTGGAAGACAAATGCAGATACACTTTTAGGTCCAGTTGCGTTCCAAATAAACACCTCATCAGATACCACAGCAACTAAAACTGATGGTGAGAATTTTGCGGTTTTAAAAGCTAAAATAAACGCGGATCCTTTAGTACTACATTTTAATACCAATAAGTCTAATGAAAATCTAAATGATGCAGAACGTCAAAAGATTAAAGACATTACTTATTATATTCTTCATGTAGGTGATGGCGCTTTATTGGTTGTAGGTCATTCAGATAATGTTGGAAAACGTGAATCTAATGTTGTTTTAGGTCAAAAACGCGCTGATTTTACTAAAGACTATTTATCTAAAAACGGTATTGATGGTAGTAAAATCGAAACTCAATCAAAAGGTCCTGATGAGCCTGTAGGCGATAATTCAACTGCCGAAGGCAAAGCAAACAATCGTAGAACTGTAGTTACAATAAAATAATTAATCCAAAAAAAATAACATTATGAATATACCTTGTATCTTAATACCAGCACTTGTTGGGTTAATCTGTGGAATTTTAGGTTACTTGATAGGAAAAATGGCTTCAAAAGGAAACGAATCTGATTTACTTTCTTTACAAGCTGATTTAGACGCTTGCAGAGCGAATACGAAGAACCTAAATGCGAAAATAACTTCTTTAGAAGCTGATTTAGCTGCTAAATTAAATTCTTCTGCATCTGCACAATCATTTGTTGGCAAAACCTCACCAGAAATTGCTTTTGATGCTACATTGGCAGCGACTGTATTTGGCAAAAAAATAAAGAAAGACGACTTGAAAATAGTTGAGGGAATTGGTCCTAAAATTGAAGAACTATATCATAAAGCAGGAATCAAAACCTGGCTTGATTTATCTGAAACACCAACATCTAAATCGCAAGCTATTTTAGACGAAGCTGGTGAAAACTACGCTATCCACAATCCAGGAACTTGGGCTAGACAAGCTAAACTAGCTTACGAAGGAAAATGGCAAGAATTAAAAGAATGGCAAGATGCCTTAGATGGCGGAAAAGAATAATCTTTGTTCTCTAAACTTAAAAACTGGCTTTAAGCCAGTTTTTTTTTATTTCTAATCATACTATTTGATATGTTTATTTATTATTTTAGACTATAATCAGGAATCACTGTAATCTTTTTAGTCTGTGATATATAAAACTTATTTTGAAAAAGAACCAAGCGATGCACTTTACGAAGCAATGGCATGGCACGGATTACAAGAGAATGGTGTTGATGCTTGGCCATCTTTATAAGAAGAAAGAAAAAAAGGAAATAGCTAATTTAGATAAAAGAAGTAATTTATTAACAAAGACAATTACTTGTTCAAACTAACATCATAAAAAATTTGATTATGAAAACAACAATTATAATTATACTATCATTATTTTATTTTATTTCTTCAAAAGCACAACAAATAAAAAAAGACACTGTTTTTTTCGAATATAACAGCAACTATATTCGGAATTTTATTGAAGCACCTAAGGATTACTATTTAAAAGATAGTAATGGTGGCAGTAAAGGTGCTTTTTTCTTTAAAGAAATAAACATTACTAATGATTATAAAGACAAAAATACGGTATGTTAAAAAAAGTTTATCAGAGCATCCGCCTTTTATGACAAAAAAGAAAAACTACAGGATTATAAACTTACAGGATATTTTGATCAATACGTTATTTTTCTAGTACGTAAAAAAGGAAAAAACACAGAATACATTCAGGTTGAACCATTTTTTGCAATTGAATAATAAAGGAAAATGATTTTACTTAGCAAGTTTTAAAGGTACTTCTATTTTTAATAAAACTTATCCAAATAGCCAAAACTGCTAAATCACAATTCTTAAAACCAAAAGGCAAATTTATGCGTTATCGTTAGTTATATTTTTTTACGAAGGCGATAATGCAAAGTTTTACAAATAATTTTCTTTCTTTTTTAAAAGTAATAAAGAGTTGAAAACTACTTTTTTGAATATTACCCATTATAAGGTATCGAAGTCAATTGACCAGTTTAAATCTGGATTATACCACAACTGCCCTTGGGTAACTTCTAACGGGCAATCAAAATTATTGGTGTACAATGCTCCTGTTCCTAATCCTTGTGGCATCGTATTATTTTGTAAAAAAGTCCATTGTGCAATTGCATTAAGTCCAATATTGCTCTCTAAAGCTGACGTAATCCACCAACCAATATTATATTTTTCTGCCAATGTTATCCATTCCTGAGTACCACGAAAACCTCCTATAAAACTCGGCTTCAAAATGATGTATTGCGGTTTTATCTTTTGTATGATTTTTTCTTTATCCTCTAAAGTAAAAACTCCTATTAACTCTTCGTCTAATGCTATAGGAAATGGCGTTTTTTTGCATAAACCAGCCATAGCCTCAATATTATTTTGTTTTATTGGCTGTTCTATACTATGTAATTCATATTTATCTAGTTGACTTAACTTATCTAAAGCTGAATCTAAACTAAAAGCTCCATTGGCATCTACTCTAATTTCGACTTGTTCTGGGCTAAAATGACTACGAATAAAAGCTAATAATTCAAGTTCTTTCTCAAAATCGATAGCACCAATTTTAAGCTTTATACATCTAAAACCAGTAGCTAATTTCTCTTCTATCTGTTGCTTCATAAACTCTGGCTCTCCCATCCAGACCAAACCATTTATTGCTATCGATTTTTCTCCAGTTGTAAAGCTTGAAGGAAACAGTAAAAAAGGAGTTTCACTATCCAAAGAACGGAAAGCCATTTCTACTCCAAATTGTATTGAAGGAAATGCTAATAAGGCTTCCCAAAGCACTTTTTCACCAAGATGTATGTTACTACATGTCCATTGTAATTTTTCTTCATAATCATCACGATCATCTGCGCTTAAACCTCTAAGGATCCCACATTCTCCTATTCCTTTTTTATTATCTTTTTCAATTATAATAAACCAGGTTTCTTTTTCATTCATTACGCCCCGTGAAGTTCCCGATGGGCGTTTAAAATTGAGTGTGTATTTATGATAAGTTGCTTTCAATGTGATTTTTTTTTAAAACATATAATCATAATTTACTTCTTAAACATAAAAGTTATTTAAGTAAATTAAGCTATTGTCTTATCCATAAATGATTAATTAAAAAGGTCTAAAACTCTATCGAAGTTAGCAGATGGTAAATTTGCTTTTTTAAAAACCGCAAAATCAAGCTTTACTTTTTCTATCCAACTTAAACTATCGGTTACATTTTGTGTCTGATATTTTTTATAAATAGCTTTAGCATCTTTATAATCACCATTTACCAAATAGGCATGAGCTAAATTGAGTTTTAGCTGCAATTCTGTCTCATCTAATTTTTCACCTTCTTTCAAAAACTTAAGTGCCTTTTCGTATTGCTTGGTTATAATATAACAATATCCAATTGAACTATAATCTAGCGCTGTAGCTTTCTTGTCTGTAATTATTGTATGAAGTAAAGCTATTGCTTCACCATATTTTTGGCTTTTAATAAGTTTAGAGGCCTGACTTCTTAAATCACTATAAATATTTTTTGAAATATTAGTATCACTATAACAGGAACTTCCATAATCTTTATAGGCTTTGATTTTTTCCATTGCCAATAATTTATCAAACTCTGTATAACGATATTGCTTTTGGATTTTTTCAAGAATACAAACACAAAAATCATCTGAATTAGCCATTTTTTGTGCCAAATTTGAGGTTTTACATTGGCTAATGATTTCTTTCTTATTCTCCTGATTCCAACCACGGCTTAGTTTTACATCAACCCAAGGCACCACTTCTAGAACTACTTTTTGTTTTAAAAGCCAATTTTTGCTCTCGAATCCAAACCAAATTACATTTGTGTTTGACTTCAAACAACCTAACTTGTCTAACGATAACCGTTTTGCATCTTTACTTATTGGTTCTTCTTGGGCATAACATGCCTTATCTGTTTTACCGCTTTGAACATAACTTTTAGCTGTTGCCTGATCGGTAAAAAGTGCATACTTACACTTATCATCACCTGATATCTTGGACATTAAAAATACTGCTCCAGCTGAACCTTGACTAATTCCCGTAGGATCTGGAATCGATTTTAATACCGACACTAAACTACTTGTTAATTGTTGGTTTTCATCCAATAGCGTTATTCTATAAACCACTTCGGTTGTTCCTAAAGGTAAATCTTCGGTTGAAATAATTATTCTGTCGCGGGCTGGAACGATTATTTCTTTAGTGGTTGATCGTTCTTTATCCCAATAGCCTTCTTTTTGAGCAAAAGCTGAATAAAATGAGCTTATTAAAAGTACTAAAACTAGAATTCTAGAATTCTTTCTTGCCATAATTTTTAATACCATATTACTTAATTAATATGTTTTCTGTAAATTTAATCCAATCATAATCAGGAATAGTCTTATCTATATAATAATCTGGCTGAATCCCTTTTCTATCAATTTGCATATCTGGAATTCTTAGACTTTTTGAGAGTGAATATCCGAGTTTTAAATCTTTGCATGGAGAATCAACAAAATACATATTAGAAATATCCAATACTCCTTCTGTTGTTGTCCCGAAAAGCTTAACTTTTTTACTTTGTTTTGCTGCTAATAGAAATTCCTCTGCTGTACTTCCATTATTTTTATTAATAATGATTGCAACATTTTTTGGGTTATCATAAACACGATCTAATTTATACTCATCAACTGTATTTTCTTGTAAACTAACATATTTACCAATGTTAGCATTCAGTTTTTCTAACCCTTTCCTAGCCCATTCTTTATCCCCTGCTGACCAATCTGGGTCTGCCATAAAATCTTCCATTCGTTTATTATTCTGCACAGTAGATAAAAATTCAACACCAACTGTTCTAATAGGATTCGTATATAAATATGGAATTATTTTTTGGAAACTGGCATCTGAACCACCTCCGTTATTTCTTATATCAATTATTAAATTTTCTCTTGAAAGAATTAAACTATTGTTAGCAATAAGTATGCTATCAATCATTTTTTTATTAGAATAATTAAATGTTGGAATTCGCAATAAAATAGTTTGTTTCGAGATCTCTTTGAGGTAAGGTTTTTGAGTAGTTAGCGATTCTATATAATCATTTATTAATGGAGTATCTTCTAAGTTATTTGGGAAGGTTCTTACTAATGAAATAAAACCAATTTTCAATAAATTTTTTCCAATAAGTTGTACATCATTAAATTTTTGAACAGAGTAATCTCCCATATAATATACAGCATTATATGTTTTATCTAAATTCTCTTTAATCTTAAATTTTACTTGATACTGCTTCCATTTTGTTCCTTCTGAATTTAAAATGTAACCAATATATTCATCATTTCTTTTTACAACTCCAATAGTATAAGCTCCAGAAACCCATATTCCCTCAAAGCTAGGCTGTACAACTCTTAATAAATTATCCTTTAATACATCTTCCTTTATTTCTACTTTTTCCCAATTTTTCCCAACCTCTGGATCAACCTTACTAACTGTTTTTTTAATATTTTCCTGATTTACAGATAGTGATAAATGTCCCGGTCTAAAAAAGAGTAACCAATCAGAAAGTACTTTTCTACAATCATCCAGCTCTTTTATTTTTTTTACTTTCTTGACAAAAATACTATTGTGATTTTTATATTCTGTCAATCCTTTTTCATCAATGACGTACTGAAAACCAGCGTCGTTTTCTTCAAACGTTTTCTTTAGCCAATAAAAATTATCTTCACAAGAACATTTTTGTGCATATGAGCCATATGAAACAATAATCAAAATAAATAAAAGTACTTTTCTAGAATTCATGCTTTATTGATTAAATATATATTTTTAGCTATATCCTTAATAACTATTAGAGACTACTATATCTTTTCCTAACTTCTTTAGCTAAGAAAGAGATAAAGCATATAAGCTGGTTACTAATAAAATGAACCAACGAAGTGAACAACTTCTATCCCTTAAATTACATCAGGATAACAAATACCATTCCGTTTATAATTCAATAGATTCTCCTATCTCAAGAAGCATTAAGTCTTTTCCTTTATCAAAAAACTTACGAATTGCTTCATCATGATTAATTTTAATATATCCAAAAGTATCAAAATGATACCCTAAAATTTTATCACATTCTATAAAATCTGATGCTATAATTGCATCTTCAACATCCATGGTAAAGTTATCTCCTATTGGCAAAATAGCTAAATCTAGCTTGGTACGCATCGGGATTAACTTCATATCCATTGTAAGTGCAGTATCTCCTGCTATATAGATGTTTTTGTGTTCGCCTTCAATTACAAATCCTCCTGGGTTTCCTCCGTTACTACCATCTGGAAATGAACTTGAATGTATCGCATTTACATATTTTACTCTCCCAAAATCAAATTGCCAGCTTCCTCCGTGATTCATTGGGTGAGCATTCAGTTCTCTTTGAGCAAAATAACTCGCAATTTCAGCATTAGAAACGATTACTGCTCCAGTACGTTTAGCAATTGCTTCAGCATCAAGGATATGATCTCCATGGGCATGCGTTAACAAGATATAATCGGCTTTTAATGTGTTACTATCGATATGTGAAGCCATTGGATTCCCCGAAATAAAAGGATCTACCAGAATGTGCTTTCCTCCTACTTCGATTCCTAATGAGGCATGACCGTAAAATGTAATTTTCATATGGATATAAATTTTAAGTTTAACATATTTATCTTCCTCCTAAGAAGAGATTTACAATAATGTCTGAAATTAATGAAATCATACACAAAGTCAATAATACTGAAAGTAAAAATGTACTTAGTGCTACTCTTTTTAATTCGGGATCTAATAACTTAGGTTCTTTATTTTTAGAAACTACCATTAAATGTTTTGTTAAAGGTATATAGGCTAACAAAAATAAGTATTGATCAAAATGATAATCGCTTAAAATAGCAAATACTACTACCGAAACCATTGCTCCAATAATTAAAAAATAATGGTATTTTTTAGCAGCCTGACCTCCCATTTTTACCACAATTGTGTTCTTTCCTGATTTTCTATCTGAGGCTTCGTCGCGCATATTATTTAGGTTTAAAACCCCTACACTCAATAATCCTATTGCTACTGCTGGTAAGATTAAAAGTGGATCTACTTCTTTTGAATATAAAAAATTCACTCCTAATGTACTTACTAATCCGAAGAATACAAATACAAATAAATCACCAAATCCTTTATATCCATAAGCTGAATTTCCTACTGTATAACGAATTGCTGAAATAATTGCTGCAATTCCTAACAATAAGAAAAAGATTGAATACACAAAGTTTGTTTCGCCAAAAGCAAAATAAATCAATGTTATTGCTGACAACAAAGTCAACATAGCAGTAATTATTATAGCTTTTTTCATGGCTTGTGGTGTTATTACACCGCTTTGTATGGCACGTTTAGGTCCTATTCTGTCTTGGTTATCGGTTCCTTTTACTCCATCACCATAATCATTGGCAAAATTGGATAAAACCTGTAATCCAAGGGTTGTTAACAGCGCAAAACCAAAGATTTTCCAATTAAAAACCTCTGTTGGCGTATAAACGTTTTCTGTGGGATTTGCCAAAGCATACATACTACCGACAATAATCCCTGAGACTGATAAAGGTAATGTTCTTAATCTAGCGGCTTCAATCCAATGTTTCATTCTGATTTTTTATTTAGTTTGTTTCAGGTTTCATGTTACACGTTTCAAGTTCAGAACCTGGAACCTGAAACCTAAAACATTTTTTAAACTTTTTTATTTATGGTAACCATTTGTTTTCGCCAAAATTAGGCTTTCTTTTTTCTAGGAAGGCATTTCTACCTTCTTTTGCTTCTTCAGTCATATAAGCCAAACGAGTTGCTTCTCCTGCAAAAACCTGTTGCCCAACCATACCATCATCTGTAAGGTTCATAGCAAATTTTAGCATTTTTATAGATGTTGGAGATTTTTGCAATATCTCTTGTGCCCACTCATAAGCTGTATCTTCTAGTTCATCATGAGGAATTACTGCATTTACCATTCCCATATCCATTGCTTCCTGAGCTGAGTAGTTGCGTCCTAAGAAGAAAATTTCACGTGCTTTTTTCTGCCCTACCATTTTGGCTAGATAAGCTGATCCATATCCACCATCAAAGCTAGTTACATCAGCATCTGTTTGCTTAAAAATGGCATGTTCTTTACTTGCCAATGTCATATCACAAACTACATGCAAACTATGTCCGCCACCTACTGCCCAACCTGGAACTACTGCAATAACAACTTTTGGCATAAAGCGAATTAAACGTTGTACCTCTAGAATATTTAAGCGGTGTTGCCCATCCTCTCCCACATATCCTTGATGTCCTCTTGCGTTTTGATCTCCTCCACTACAAAAAGAATACACTCCATCTTTAGTCGAAGGTCCTTCGGCTGACAATAAAACTACTCCTATCGAAGTGTCTTCTTGTGCATCGTAGAACGCTTGATATAATTCGGATGTTGTTTTTGGGCGAAATGCGTTGCGAACATTAGGTCTATTAAAGGCTATTCTTGCAACTCCATTACATTTTTTATAGGTTATATCTTCAAATTCTCTGACAGTAATCCAATCCATTAGATGCTATTTTTAATTAATTATAGTGTAAAAATAAATCATTTTTTACACTTTAGGCTATACATTTTTAATGAAGTCATTCCTTAAACAATTTTACTCAAATGTTAAAACTTGTTTTAAAATAAAAAACGATATTGTTTTATAGTGTATTTTGTTTTTTATTTTTATCTTTACAATCTATTAATCAATGCGATACACTATTTTCAGTACGCATTTAAGATTGATTTTCTTTCACTGATTTATTAACCTAAAAAATGATTTTTTGAGAAAATTTAAAAAATTTGTCGCTCATTTTTCTATGGTTTTAAATTTAAAAACCCTAGACCATGAGCAAATGAGAATAGCATTTGTCGAAATTGCAAAAAAGAGATAGTAACACCTACGGTTAACGAGGAAGATTTATTAAGCTACTCTAAGAATGAGTGTACATTATAGTTTAATCATCTTTTAAAATATTAAAAAATAAACCAAAGGTTCTGCCGTGAAATTAATTTTAGCATATACGTATTTGTTATCCTTATTTCCAGACAAACCCATCTGAAAAAGTAATAAATCACACGCAAGAAGAGTTAGTACAGTATTTATATTGTGTGATTCTATTCACTTTTCGCGATGACAGTAGATTTATTTTTATTTTTGTTTTTTTTAATTACAATTTTTTTTAAAACTAGAATAAAAAGAGAAAGGCTAATCATTACGATTAGCCTTTCTTGTTGTATTATTCTTTAACTAAATAGATTCCGTCTTCTTTAATCTCGATTAGTTTCTCTCTATAAAGTGCTCCAATAGCTTTTTTGAATGTTTTCTTACTCATTTTAAGCACCGTTTTAATATCTTCAGGATGTGAATTATCTGTAAGTCTTAAAAAACCACGACTCGCTCTTAATTCATCCAAAATCTTATCAGCATTTGGCTCGATACTTTGGTATCCTTGCACTTGCAATGAAACATCAATTTTATTGTCGGGTCTTATGTTTTTAATATAACCACGCATACGGTCTCCTGTACGAATAGCATCATCATAAACCTCATCTTTATAAAGTAACCCTTTATGTTTCTCATTGATGATTACATTGATTCCTATTTCAGTAATATGCGAAACAATTAAATCTACCTCTTCTCCTTTTTCAACTGTTAGGTTATCATTATTCAAGAATTGGTTTGTTTTACTAGAAGCTACTAAACGATTGGTTTTTTCGTCCATGTATAAATAAACCAAATAACGCTTTCCTTTTTCCATAGGACGCGCCTGTTCTTTAAATGGAACTAGAATATCTTTTTCCATTCCCCAATCCATAAAAGCACCAATCTGATTGATGTAGTTTACTCGTAAAAGTGCAAACTCATTTAGTAAAATATATGGTTCTAATGTTGTAGCAACCGGACGCTCTTCGTGATCTAAATAAACAAAAACAATAAGTTCTTCGCCTATTTCAAATTCATTTGGAACATATTTGTTTGGTAATAGTATGTCATGAATTCCTTCTGGATCTTTTTCTGGGTTACCCAAAAACAATCCTACTTTGGTATCACGTAATATAGTTAGTGTATTGTATTTTCCTATTTCAATCATCTTCTTTAAAGTTCTGTATTGCTATCTAAGCAAGTTTCTAAGTTGCAAAGGTACGAAGTTTGAATCTACCAAGGAAAAGTATTTATGAAGGATTCTTTATGTTAACTTTTCTAATCGTTTTGTTTTTTAATTAAACTTGAGATTATATTAATAAACTACAAATAAATGAAACCATAATCTCTTATTTATATCTTTACATTACTATTTCTTTCCCCTTTTATACAATCTCAAACAAATAATAACGATCCTGAAGCAAACGATGACGATTCTGGAGTTGTTGCAATAGACCTCAATTAACTTTCATTAAAAAAGCGCCTTTTGGGCGCTTTTATTATTTTATAATGAGATACTATTTATAAACACTTTCTTTTTTAAAGTGTTTCGTTAACAAATAATACACAACTGCTCTATATTTATTCTTGTTTGAGCGTCCATATTGTTCTAATACAGCATCGATTCCAGCATCTAAAGCTGGTGTATCTGGCAAGCCTAATTTCTTGATTAAAAAATTATTCTTTACGGTATCCAATTCCGATTTTTGCGTTCCTGCAACCGTTGCTGCATCTGCATTATATATTGACGGGCCACAACCAATAGTCACTTTTGTCAATAAATCCATATCTGGAGTTACACCACATTTGTCTTTTAAATCAGCAGCATACTTTACAATTAATTCGTCTCTTGCACTCATAAATAAAATTTTAATAGTTGATTAATAGTTGGTTTATACTCTCAAATTTAAGCTTTTATTCTATATATCGTGTTTATTTAAGACAAAAATAAGTTTACAATAATTCTTTAAAAAACTGAAGCAATATTTTGTCGTTTTCAAATGTTGGTGTGAAAATTTCTAGAATTGCTGGTGCTCCGTTTGTATTGTACAATGATTTTAATCCCAATTGTAATGCATTTTCATCATCAGCCTTTATATAAGTCATTTTAAACATTCTTGCCATATACTCGGCCGTTAAATGATGTGATGTTTCAAAAAAGGTATTAAACACTGGTTGCTCCTGATGTCCTGGCAAAATACGGAAGATTCCTCCTCCCCCATTGTTTACGATTATAATTTTAAAATCATTCGGAATATAACTATTCCATAAAGCATTACTATCATACAAGAAACTAATGTCTCCTGTAATAAAAACTGCTGGCTTAGGATTGCCTACTGCGGCTCCTATAGCTGTTGATGTACTACCATCGATACCACTCGTACCACGATTACAGAAAACAT
This sequence comes from Flavobacterium sp. EDS, assembly GCF_020991525.1. NCBI lineage: Bacteria > Pseudomonadati > Bacteroidota > Flavobacteriia > Flavobacteriales > Flavobacteriaceae > Flavobacterium > Flavobacterium sp. EDS. The sequence continues at coordinate 336,420 of NZ_JAJMOZ010000003.1, read as the reverse complement.
CTATCGATGAGTCTATGTCGATTAATTGTGCATATCGAATAGCCGAACTATTACTTATTTGTAATTGACTGTTTTTTGGCAATGATTCAATTACTTTTTCGAAGACCTTAAAATCTGAAAATGGAATCTTTCCTAAATATTCCTGTGCTCTTACTTTTCTTAAATCATTTATTTTTTCAATTTTTGAAAAGTAATCACTTTCAATAGATTCCGTTTGAGGCAAAAATGCTTCGAAGAAATCATTTGGATTTGTTTTTATATGATTTGGTGAAGCTCCAAATGTATCATACGCTCTTAACGTATCTATATGCCAATGTTGCTTTGGTTTGTACTTTCGTAGAAATGCTTTGATGCGTTTAGAAACTATCATTCCTCCAAAAGTGATTAAAATTTCTGGTTGGAAATCTTCAAAATCTGCTGGTGTAAACGGCGTAATTAAAGTATCGATACTATTTACAAAACTCGGATGATGCAAGTTAGATGTTGTTTCGGTTAAAACAACTACTGATTCATCATTGGCTAATCTTTCAATTATTTTTTGATTAATAGTATGTGGCTCATTTACTCCTACAAGTACCATCTTACGAGTCGATTTATTCCAATCAGCAACCATATTAGCTATAGCTGCTATTGCTTCTGACTGGTTTTCTTTTACGTAAGTGTCTATTATTGGGCTAACAGTAAGTTCTGAAACTGTTTCGTATAGCGGTTCTTCGAATGGTGCATTAATATGTACTGGCCCTTTTTGTATTCTGGCTGTATCTATTGCTTCGTTGATTTTCTTATCATTTTCTGGCGAGACATCTTCATGCAAATTAGCATTATACAAGGAGTGATTGCTATATACATTTTCTTGTCGAATGGTTTGCCCATCACCTATATCTATTTTACTTTGCGGACGATCTGCTGAGATTACAATTAACGGTATCTGGCTATAAAATGCTTCTGCAAAAGCGGGATAATAATTTAGCAATGCTGAGCCAGAAGTACAAACCAAAGCTGTTGGCTGATGGGTTTGCTGAGCAATTCCTAATGCAAAAAATGCAGCACATCTTTCGTCTGCAATACTATAACACTGAAAGGCTGGGTTACTAACAAATCCTATGGTTAAAGGTGCATTTCGCGACCCAGGAGATATAATTATATTGGTGATTCCTTTTTCTAAACAAATTTGAATGATACTCTGTGCAAGTGGTATTTTGGGGTAAATCATTTTTTCGAAATTATAAAACACAAAGTTAATGAGTTCAGACATGATTTAGGGTATAAATAACAATATATTACCATCTACTTATAGAAAAAGGAAATATATTTGTAAAAATTGTCTTTAATAAAACTGAAGAATTATGCGCTTTATTTATCTATCGTTACTCCTACTTTTTATACATACAGGAAATGCTCAAAATCAATTCATTCATGATGACATTTCATACAAAGATGCTTTAGTAAAGGCGAAACAAGAAAGCAAACCTGTATTTATTATGCTTTATGCTAATTGGTGCCCGCATTGCAATGCTATGAAGAATGGTACTTTAAAAGATGCTACAGTAATGGCTTTTTTAAAAGACAATTACATTTGTGTTTGGAAAGATATTGATAAAGAAGAAGGGCTTGCTTTAAAAACTAAGTTTGACACTAAATCATTACCTAGTTTTTTAATTGTTGATTCTAATGAAACTGTTTTATATAATTTGAAAGGCGAAATAAAAACTGTTGCATTCTTAAACGAAATCAAAAACGCTTTAAATCCTAAAATGCAATTGCCTTATTTGGAGTCTGTATTCATGGCTGACCCAAGTAATCCTAATAAATGTTTGGCATACTTGACTACATTGAGAAAAGGTCGTGAAAGAGTCGATTTATCCAAAGCCACTCATACCTATCTTGCCACACAATCGGATGCTCAATTACTTACTGAAATAAACTGGCGTATTATTGCTAATGGCGTAAGTGATATCAAATCACATGAATTTCAATATGTATTGCAACATCAAAAGGAATTTGGAAATGTTGTTTCTCCAGATCGTGTAGAGAAAAAGATAATTAATATTGTAACTGAATTACTTCGTCCTTATACTGAAAGTCTTGATACCATTAACTATTACAAACAAAGAGAAATTGCCAAAACGATCCGTCTTCAAAAAACTGATTCTCTTATTTTCTCTTATGATTTAACAATTGCTGAAAGAAGTACCAATTGGAAGTATTATAACAAAACTGCTTTAGATGGAACTCAAAAATATGTATGGAATAGTCCAAATACTCTTAAAGAAATTGGACAAGTTTACCTAAAAAACATCACTGATACTGAAAGCCTTAAAAAATCTATCGAATGGGTAAAACGTTCATTAGAACTAAATGATGCTTACGATGGTAATTTATTATTAGCGCGTCTTTATATTAAAGTTAAAGACAAAAAATCAGCTTTAGTTTATGCTAAAAAGGCTAAAGCTATTTGCAAAGAAATGGATTGGGACTCGAAAGATGCTGATGTTTTATTAGCCGAACTTAAATAAAACTACAAATAATACAACTCAATATGTCTGTTACAATTCGACCAGCAACTTCTCAGGATTTAGTAAAGATCCTTGATATTGTTAACTATTCTATTTTACATACCACTGCAAATTACAGCTACGAAACTCAGACGATCGAAGTTCAGAAAAAATGGTTTGAAGATAAAAACTCTAAAAACTTACCTGTTATTGTTGCTGAGCTGGATGGTGAAGTTATTGGTTTTGGCAGTTATGGTCCGTTTAGAGAAAAAATTGGATATCAATACACTATAGAGCATTCTGTTTATGTAACTGATAATATAATTGGGAAAGGTATTGGCTCTAAATTATTGACTGAATTAATTCGCCTAGCCAAAGAGCAAAATTATCATGTTATGATTGGTGCAATTGACGCTGATAATGCCGGAAGCATTAAGTTTCATGAAAAATTTGGTTTTGTAGCAACTGGAACTATCCGTGAAGTAGGTTACAAATTTGATCATTGGCTTGATCTGATTTTCATGCAGTTAATACTTAAATAAAAATTTACATTTAATAATACGGTGCCTAATTAATGTAAGCGTCTGAATAAGTATGAAGTGCCATTTGAAAGTTATTTATTAATTCTTCTCGTGAAGCAGAAATATCCAATAAACTAATATCATCAATATTTTTAAATTTGCACAATACTTCTTTATTAAAACTACAGACTACAATAGGCACCCCTTTTCTTTGCAATTTAATAAAGTCAAATAAGTCCTCTCCTGAATAAACAATGAAAAAAATAAACGAATATTCCTCTTGTATATTGTCAAAATTATCTTCTGGACTAAACTTTTTATAGACTTTAAAATTAATATCTTTTCCAAATTGCTTTTTCAAAAATCTGGAAAAACCATGTTGATTATCATATACTAATACCTCTTTTGTCTCCATTTTATTTACTTACTATTCCCCATTTTGCAATTAATTCACTTGCTCTTTATTCCCTTTTAGAAAAGATACAAAATAACCGATTTCTTTTAGGAGAATATGTTTAAAAAACAACAAATTAAGACATATTTTAACCGTTAAGTGATTTTTCAACAAACAACAGTCGGAAAAAATCAAAATAAATACGAATTATTCATTAGCATAATACAATTTAAAAAGTAGCCTTAATGAAATCATCAGAAGGTTTTCTTCCGAATTGCTGAAAATACATTGAAGTAAAATAACTTAATTTGTCATAATTTAATTCATGTGAAATATCTATGAGGGAATCAAACTTTCCGCTTTTAAGCAGTTCATTGGCAAGAATCATTTTTTCTCTTAAAAAGAAATGATTTGGAGTACTAATAAACATTTTTTTGAACAAAGACATATATTTTGAGACTGACATTCCTGCCATATCAGCTAAAAATTCGATTCCAGGAAATCCTTTATATAGATTTTCTAATAAATAATCTTTTGTAGTATTTAAAACTTCAGCTTCTTTTTCTGGCACATAATGAAGCATGGGTAATGGATTTGAATAACGATCAATAAATGTTGCCAATAGCCTAAGTGCAACTCCCCGCAAATATATTTCGAAAGCTGGATCTAGGAAAGACTTATTTTTTATAGCATGCATAATAACCTTGCTTTTACTATCAATATGATCATAAAAGAAAAGCGTATTTTTTCCACTTTTTATTTTACGCTTATTTGAATCTCTTATAACGCCATTTGCAACTGTAAATTTCAATAAGTCTTTGGCTACCAATAATCGCATAGCAAAAACCCGTTCTCCTACAACAGGCTGAAAAACATTATCAATAGCGTTGTCAAACACACCCAAACCTAAATTAGCTTTATATCCAATTTTATGCTTTATCCCCTGAACATGAATCAAATTCATTTTATCACTAAAATCATAATGAATTATATATAAGTCATCTTCTGATTTGATTCTTTTTATCAGAATGGGTTCTTTAAATATTAAATCCCAAATTACAACCGAAAGCCCAGGCATAACTTCTGTATAATAAAAACCGCCATCAGCAACATCTTTAGGCATCTGTAAAAACTTATCTTCAATTAGCGCTGCTCCTAACCTCTCAATAAGTTGTTTTGCAAGTTCTTTTTGCCATACAGATGTTAAAGTATATGTGTGACTAATTTCTATCATTACTGTAATTGTTTAATAAACTCTTTTGGTGACATCCCATAAAAATCTCTAAATTTTGCTGTAAAATAGGAATTGTTAGTAAAATTTAATTCGTTCGAAACTTGGGTAATCGTCAACTGTTTCTCTATCAAAAGACGTTTAGCTTCAATAAGTTTATTATTAAGAAAAAAAGAATTTGGAGTCATTCCGGTAATCTTTTTAAATAATTTTTTATATTTAGTCTCTGACATATTTGCCTCTTGCGCTAAAAAAACAATACTTGGAAAAATCTGATTTAAATTTTCAATTAAATAGGCTTGAGATTTTATAATTCCTTCTAAATCTTTTTCATTAACTCTATCAACTACAATTTCATCAAGGACCATCTTTTCAATATATTCAGCCAAAAGATTTTGTACAACTCCTTTAAGATGAAGAGCAAAAGACTCCCCTTCTAACTTTTGAGAGCGCAAATTCATCAGAAGATTATAACTTTCATTACTCATTCTGGTAAATTTGACGATCGTATTTAATTTAGAATCTAAAATTTCTTCCGCATGCATTTTTATTGATGGGTTATTTTCTAAATATCCTTTTATTACTTCTTTTTTAATAAAAATATTTAGGGCAAATGTCTTACTTCCTGGTTTAACAATATAATCAGAACTTAATGTACTATCAATAATAACTAAATTATAATTCCATCTACCAATTGGATTCTCTCCATCGCCTAATAATAAAACAGCCTCTCCTTCAGTAAGATTATAATACATCCCTATAAAGTCATCTGTTTTGTTTTCTTGTCTGAAGTGAATTTCTGAATGGTATAAAACATCTATATAAAGTACTGAAATTCCAAAGTCACAACTCAAGAAATACCTTTCTCCTGTATGAATATAATCTGGAACTATGATAAAATTACTATCAACTCTTCCTTCCAATTGTATCGCTAGAGGTTCTACCCAATCTAACTCCACTCCATAATGATGTATAATTTTTTTCATAAATATTGTTTACAAGCTTTTTACATAATACAAAACAAAATTATCATGTATTAAAGTAATCAAAAAAAACTGTTCAATTAATGGTAGTAGTATTGTTTTTTGCTTTTATTCTCTAGAAAATTTTAGAGTGCAAAATGAAACAATATTTATGGTTTAATACGTTAAAAAAATATCAGATTAAGACATTTCTTAAACACATAACAAATCTTTATTAGCCATAAATTAAGTTATGTTTCGTAAATGTATAAATTATCTATATACGTATTACAAAAAATGAATATACTAATACAGGTTATGTTTCAGAAGGTATTTTATTAATAAAAAAAGCGATTTCCAATATCCTGAAAATCGCTTTTGAATTAGTTTTTTTGATGAATTAACTTTTAATCCAATTGATTATCTCTGGATCTGTTGGTACCGTTTTAGGATGAATTACTTTTACCAATTCTCCTTTTTCATTAATTAGATATTTCTGGAAGTTCCACTCTACTTCTGAGTCTTGCAATCCATTTTTAGATTTTTGAGTCAAAAATTGATATACTTCGTTCATATCATCCCCTTTTACTGAGATTTTGTCCATCATAGGAAAAGTTACACCATAGTTTTGCTGACAAAAAGCACCAATCTCTTCATTTGTTCCTGGTTCTTGTGATGCAAAATTATTTGCAGGAAACCCAACAATTACAAAACCTTTATCTTTATATTCTTTGTAAATAGCTTCTAAATCTTTGTATTGTGGTGTTAATCCACATTTTGAAGCTGTATTTACAATCATTATTTTTTTCCCTTTTAAAGAAGCAAAATCAAATGGATTCCCTGATAAATCTTCTACTTTAAACTGATAAATAGTTTGCTTTTCCATAGTGCTTTCACTTTTGTTATTTTTATTTTTCTTTGTTTGCGCTTGATTCTGACAACTGAATAAAATCATAGCACCGCAGAATAGAAACAATAATCTTTTCATAATTAAATTTTTTATAAAATTAATCAAAATTGATTTACCTGATTTCATTCTTCACTTTATTTTATGATTGAACAATTGTTAATTAACCAAAGAAGCCTGATGCATATAAACATCAGGCTTCCTTAACAAACAAATTAAATTATTATCATTAAAACTTTCTTTTACAAAGGAGCCTTTAGCTATATACTCCTTTTGCAAAACCATAAAATTAGGAAAGAGGCTTCCAAATTCGTTCCTTCATCTTTTACCTCTAGAAGCAGGCTAAATATTATCCCCCATATTTGCCTTTATTGTTCTAAAATCTCATTAGAATGGAAACCTATCTCCCTATTCAATCAATTATTCAAGTCTAAATTATCCCCCATTCAGACTATCATAATGTACATATACGAGATTAGTTTACGCATGGTTTTAAAAAACATAAAAAAAGTTAATATATTATACTTTATATACTTATAAAAGCATTCTGATTATAAATAAATTACTATTTCTTTAAATTTTTAAATTATATTTATACCAGCTTTAACAATATTTATAGTTTTTTAAAATAAAAAAGACAAATTTGTTCACCCTAAATCTACAAAATATGAGTCAAGACGAATTATTGGTATTAATTTATAAGAAAGATGAAAAAGCTTTTACCTATCTATACGATATGTATTCTAAAAGTTTATTTGCCGTTATCAATGTTCTTATAAAAAACAGAGAAGAAGCTGAAGATGTACTTCAGGAAGTATTTGTGAAAATCTGGAAAAACATCGATACTTACCACGAAAGCAAAGGTCGATTTTATACTTGGATCCTTAATATTGCTCGAAATTCGTCTATTGACAAACTTCGTTCTAAAAACTTTAATAACAGTCAAAAAAACCTTTCATCAGATAATTTCGTACATCTATTAGACGACAGTAATAAACTCGTCAACAAAATCGATACTATTGGAATTCATGAGTTTGTAAAAAAACTCAAACCAAAATGTATTGCGATAATTGATTTATTATTCTTTAAAGGATATACCCAACAAGAAGCTTCAGAAGAGTTGGCGATACCTTTAGGAACTATAAAAACGCAAAACAGAAACTGTATTAATGACTTACGAATTTATTTGAAATTATAATGGAAACAAAAGAATATATAGAATCCGGTATTTTAGAGCTTTATGTTTATGGATTACTTAGCGAATCTGAAAGTATGGAAGTAGCTGCTATGGCAAAAAAACATGTCGAAATTAACAATGAAATTATAGCCATCGAAAAAGCAATTGTAGCACTATCTTCTAGCTTTTCACCTTTTCATTCGGTAGCTAATTTTGAAAAAATTAAAGCGAAACTAGAACTTAAACATGGTAAAGTTGTCGATATGAAGCCAGCTTCTACTTGGTCACAATATGTAGGTTGGGCCGCTGCTGTACTCTTCTTACTAGGTTTTGCTTACCAGTATGTACAACTCACTCAAACCAAGCAAGCAATAGCGATTGTTGGGAGTGAAAAAGACAAATTGAAAAATGATTATGCACTTTTAGATCAAGAAAATAAAGTTACTGCGCAAAGCTTGGCCATTGTAAGAGACATAAAAAACACTGGAGTTACCCTAGGTGGACAAGCTGTAGCACCTCAATCATATGCTAAAGCCTATTGGAATAAAGATACCAAAGTAACCTATATTGATGCTGCTGGTTTACCAAAACCTCCAAAAGGAAAAGTATATCAAGTATGGGCACTTAAACTTAGTCCAGTACTTACACCTACAAGCATTGGTTTATTAAGTGATTTTGATTCTAATAGTCAAAAATTATTCAAAGTAGAAGATACTGGCTATGCTGAAGCTTTTGGAATTACTCTTGAACCTGAAGGCGGAAGCCCAAGTCCTACAATGGATCAATTGTACACTTTAGGAAAGGTATAAAAAATAACCTATCACAAAATTAAAACGCATATTTAAATAAATTAATATGCGTTTTTTATTATTTTAAAATTCCATTCAACCAATACTAAACCAATTCAATTTATGAACAGTACTTTAATTTTAAGAATTGCCGTAGCTATTATTCTACTTACTCACAGTGTTTTTGGAATATTTGATAATGGCATTAATGATTTTGGAAACCTCTATTTAAACCAAATTGGGTTCGCTCCTCTTGGTGTATTCCTCGCCTGGTCGATAAAGCTATCACATATTGTTGCAGCTGTTCTTCTGCTTGCTAATAAGTACATCAACTTTGCTGCAATTATTACTATTTTAGTACTTATTATGGGAATTATTTTAGTTCATTTTCAAGAAGGCTGGTTTGTTGTAGGTGGTGGCAGAAACGGAATGGAATATAACTTTTTATTGATTTGCGTATTATTAGCAATTATGTTTCCAAATGGAATCATTAAAGGTTCTGAGAAATAAAGTCTTCTTCTTAAGGTACAAAGAGGCAAAGTTCCGATAGGTATCAGAACTTTGTAACTTAGTACCTCAGAACCTTTAAGAAAACCTTAGTAACTTAAAAAAAATATAAAATTCTTTTTTTATAAAAATCTATATCGTAATATTGCAATATAAAAATATAACCATGGGAGCTACTAAAACAGATTTCTTTACTGACAATCAAAACGAACTGGCTATTCTGGCAAAAGCACTAGGACATCCTGCAAGAATTGCCATTATAGAATATTTATTAAAGGTAAATGCATGCATTTGCGGTGATATTGTAAACGAATTACCACTTTCCCAGCCTACCATTTCTCAACATCTTAAAGAGCTTAAAAATGCTAATTTGATAAAAGGAAGTATCGAGGGAAACGCAATTTGCTATTGTATTAACGAATCTGGATTTGAAAAAATCAAGGTCTTTTTCCAACATGTTACAGCACATTTGGAGAAAAGAAATAATGAATGCTGTTAAATATTAAAAATAAAAACTATGAAACTTTCAGAAATTAAAAACATTTTAAAAACTGTTGAAGCTATTAATTTTCAGCTTCCAAATGGGAATTATGTACCCGAGTATTTTCACGTTACCGAAGTTGGTTTGATAACCAAGAATTTTATAGATTGTGGAGGAACGGTACGTAAAGAAACGGTTGTAAACTTTCAGCTTTGGGATGCTAATGATTACGAGCATAGATTAAAACCTCAAAAACTGGTTCATATTATCGAACTTTCAGAAAAGGTTTTGATTCCGACAGCTATCGGAATGGAAGATTTTGAAATTGAAGTCGAATATCAAGATACTACTATCGGCAAATACGATTTAGACTTTAACGGTAAAGATTTTCTTTTATTAAATAAACAAACGGCTTGCCTTGCTATGGATCAATGTGGAATTCCATCGGAAAAACAAAAAGTAAATCTTTCGGATATATCAAATCAATCTAAATCTTGTACTCCGGGCGGAGGCTGTTGCTAATTTTTTAAATATCTTAAATATGCGCACACTCTTTCCTGAAATCGAAAACACAATTGGTTCTTTTGATTTTAAAAATATTCCTCCTGAGCGTAAAAGTATTTTGCTTCCTTTGATTGTCTTTATACAAAACAGAGTGAATACGCTACAAGAAATTAGACTTCATTTTATTTGCACTCACAATTCGAGAAGAAGTCATTTGGCACAAGTTTGGGCTCAGACCGCTGCGGCATATTTTGATATAAAAAATGTTTCTTGTTATTCAGGAGGGACTGAAGCAACTGCTTTATTTCCTGTGGTAGCTAAAACGCTAAAAGAATCGGGTTTTAAAATAGAAATTATTTCGGAAGGCAAAAATTCCATCTACTCAATAAAATTTGCTTCGAATAAACATCCCATTATTGGTTTTTCTAAAACCTATGATGCTAGTTTCAATCCTGAGAATGAATTTGCAGCTATAATGACGTGTTCGCAGGCCGATGATGACTGTCCGTTTATTGCTGGTGCTGAAAAACGTATTCCAATTACGTATGATGATCCGAAAGCATTTGATAATACACCTCAACAATTCGAAAAATACCAGGAACGCAGTGCACAAATTGCTACCGAAATGTTTTATGTTTTCTCACAAATAAACAAATAATATGTCTGCTAACACTTGCGTCCCAACAGCCGAAAGAAAAAAGCTTGGTTTTCTAGACCGTTTTTTAACACTTTGGATTTTTCTTGCCATGGCTATAGGAGTTTCCATTGGTTATTTTATTCCTTCTAGCGGAGATTTTATTAATTCTTTTTCTAGCGGAACGACCAATATACCCCTCGCAATTGGATTAATATTAATGATGTATCCTCCATTGGCAAAAGTTAAGTACGAACTCATGGGTGAAGTTTTTAAAAACATTCGCATACTGGGTGCTTCTCTATTTCTTAATTGGATTGTAGGCCCTTTTTTAATGTTTGGCTTGGCTTTATTATTCTTAAATGGTTATCCTGAATATATGATTGGTTTAATCCTAATAGGATTAGCCAGATGTATTGCGATGGTTGTAGTATGGAATGACCTCGCTGATGGAAATCGTGAATACGCAGCAGGTTTAATCGCACTTAACAGTATTTTTCAAGTTTTACTTTATAGTGTTTATGCTTGGTTTTTTATTACTGTTTTACCTCCTTATTTTGGTTATACTGGTTTTAATATAAACATCTCAATTCTTCAAATTGCCGAAAGCGTTAGTATTTATTTAGGCATTCCTTTTGCACTTGGTATTGGCAGTCGCTATATCCTTATTAAGCTAAAAGGAATCGTTTGGTTTGAAACTAAATATATTCCCAAAATTTCACCTATTACGCTAATTGCATTATTGTTCACCATCTTAATCATGTTCAGTCTAAAAGGAGAATTAATTGTACAAATTCCAATGGATGTAATACGAATTGCTATTCCACTGATTCTTTATTTTGTAATAATGTTTGTATTTAGCTTTTTTACTGGCAAGTATTTTGGTGCTGACTATTCTAAAGCTACTGCAATTGCATTTACTGCTACTGGAAACAATTTTGAACTTGCAATTGCTGTCGCCATTGGTGTTTTCGGTATTAATAGTGGACAGGCTTTTGCTGGCGTAATCGGACCTCTTGTTGAAGTCCCTGCCTTAATTGCTTTGGTTAATGTTGCTTTTTGGTTTAAAAAAGTTTCTTTTAAAAACTCAGAGGTTTAAAGTAACAAAGGCATCTTTTAAAGTGCTGAGGTACTAAGCTACAACGTTCCGATAGCTATCGGAACAAAGGCTGTTTAGCTGGTGTGTATAACTCTTTGCAATAATGCTTTCTAAACTTTGCGTTTAATTTCACATTTAAAAGCAGACACAATCTTATCATCCTAACACAGAAAAGATCTCCCATTGATACGATACAGTTTGGAGAGCCATTACTACATCAATTTACTATTTTCGAACTTTCGTTTCTCAATAACTGCTACAGATTTATATTGATTGTTTAATCATGAAAACGAATACCCTAGCCCTGATGGAAACGGCATCCTTTTTATTTTTTCTTTAAAAATAAAAAGATATAGTGTACAGCAGGAAGTAGCTACTAATTCAAAATCTTAATTTACAACAAGATTCATATAACCATACTGTTACTAAAACTTATAAAACCTACTTAGGAGGGAAAAAGTTAAATAAAAAAAGGTTCAACTTTTTACAGTTGAACCTTTTTATGTGAACTAATAATTTATTATTTTTTATAATACTTGCGGTATTTTGGATAAGTTACAGCTCCTATCAGTGTAATTGTCCCCAATGAATACCATATCCAATCTAATGAATGTGCTTCTCCACTTGCATAAGAGTGTAATCCTACCAGGTGGAAGTTTACTCCATAATAAGTAAATAAGATTGAAACAAATGCAAACATACTCATTAGGTTAAAAAACCATTTTCCGCGTAAAGCTGGTACAAAACGAGCGTGAATTACAAATGCATAAACCATAATACTAATTAATGCCCAAGTTTCTTTTGGATCCCATCCCCAGTAACGTCCCCAACTTTCATTGGCCCATTGTCCTCCTAAGAAGTTTCCTATACTTAGCATAATCAAACCAATAGTTAACGCCATTTCGTTGATGTATGTAATTTCTTGAATATTTAAATCCATCTTGGCTTTGTTGTTCTTGTTGGTAAAGAAAATCAATAACAACGATACAAAACCTAATATCATTCCTAGTGCAAATGGTCCATAACTAGCAACAATTACTGCTACGTGTATCATTAACCAGTATGAGTTAAGAACAGGCTGTAAATTAGCTATTTCTGGATCAATCCAGTTCATGTAAGCAGCCATTAAAATCATTGCAGTTACAAATGCAGATGACGCAACGGTTAATTTTGATTTTCTATCAAAAGCCAAACCAAAGAACATTGTTGCCCAGGCCACATAAACAATAGATTCATACGCATTACTCCATGGTGCATGTTCTGCAATATACCAACGTGCTATTAATCCTACTGTATGTAGACCAAATAGAATCCCAATTATTACATGGAAAACATTTATCGTAATGCGCAACGATTTTTTCTCAAAGAATATATTTACAATAGTAAAAATGAACATTAAAATAGAAGCCGTTATATACCAATACGGAAGCTTCTTGAAAACATCGTATTTGTTATACAATAACTCTGATGTAATTTTCTCTTCGCTTGGTCGAACTTTACTTCCAAATTTCTTTTGGAATCCGTTGATACTTTCCAGCAATTCATCAGCTTGTTTAAAATCTTTTGTAATCGAAGCATTATTTAAAGCTGCAAAATACATTGGTAAAATTTGCTTCACATACGTTTCGTCCATTCCTTTTAAACCAGCATTGCTAATCTCTAAGTATGAAATCCATTTATTGCCTGGATCATTTGGTATAGGGAATATTTTTAATATACTTCCGCTTAAAGCCGATTCCATTAGGTTTACCTTTTTATCAGTTTCTATAAAATCTTTCTCAAACTGATTCGGGTTTGCCGCTTTATAAGCCGCATCTAAATAAGGTGATAATTTATAGTTCCCTTTCTCGTCAAAGAATTTAATAAATGGAGCGAAGCCTGCATCTTTATCGATTCCGATAATTTTACGAATACTATCATTTCCTGACTTAATGTATATAATCGGAATTTCTATCCAAACCTGAGCGTATTGTGTCATTGACAAAAATACCTGATCAGAATTCATTCCGTTATACGTATCATCATGACTTACTTTTCTCAATAATTCTGATGAGAAAGTATTAATAGGCTTCATTCTTCCACCTGCATCCTGAATAATCAAACGACCAAATTTGGCGGCATGTTCTTTTGGTGCTTTATAGATATTAATTAATGAATCAAGTTGTTTTTGACTTGGTGGTCTCGTAACATGATTTGCATGATTCTTTGGATCCTTTGTTTCTGCTGCATGATTGTGGTCATGGTCTTTTGCATGGTCATGATTAGGATCAGTACTATGTGCTGCATGATCATGGTCGTGGTCGTGATCGTGGTCATGTTGCTCTTGTGCAAATCCGTTGAAGCTCAACATTAAAACTAAAATAGTAATAAATTTTGCTTTTTTATTTTTTACTTTTTCTAGTTTGCGCTTTAAGTCAGCAAAACGAGAATGTTTAGTAAACATAATTGCCATTAGACCAAAATACAATAAATAATAACCGAAATAAGTAATGTTAGTTCCCCAGAAATCGTGGTTTACTGATAAAACTGTTCCTTTTTCATCTGGATCAAATGAAGATTGGAAGAATCTATATCCTCTATAATCTAATACGTTGTTCATATAAATTCTAGCATCAAATGTTTTAGTTGAATCTATAACAGTAACTTTACTTTCAAAAGAAGAATAACTTTTCTCTGTTCCTGGATATTTTTGAGCTATAAAGTCATTCAATTTAACCTTGAATGGCAGTATATAAGCTTTACTTCCATAGAAGAAAGTATAATCAATTTTTCCAATTTTAACTGTTTTAAAATCTCCAATTCTACCTTTTGATCCTAATAACGTTACTTCTTTTTCCTGACCTTCAGCTTTTAATGTTACTGTCAAAGCATCTTCATGTGTTTTAGCTTTGTAATCATTATTAGATTCATAAGCAATAACTCCTTTTACAGCTGGATCTGGAAAAACAATACGGATATCTCCGATGCTATATAATGAACGCATCATTAATGGCTGTACATTATCCTTGGTTACTTTTCCTTTGAATTTATCAGCCATACGCATAAAATCTCCTTCAAAAGGGGTCTGAATCGTATAAGCTTCACCAGTTGTATTAATATTAATAGCTCCTTCTGTGGGTTTGTTTAATGCAAATAAAACATTATGTATGTTTTGCACTTCGCCATCTTTAAGGAAATGTTCTTCACGTCCACCTTCACCAGCTTCAACTAATTTTAAATATAAAATTCCGTTAGCATCTGGTTTTATAACTTCTTTGGCTCCCATAATATAGTCCTTATATTCAACCTCAAATGGAGTTTCATCAAATTTACCTGAAATACTAAAATCGTTATTAGCTACTGGAGATAATAGTAAATTTTTCTCAAAAACACGGCGTTTCATTTCGCCCTTAAACTCCCCATCTGCAAAAACAGTAAGAAATGTTTTGTCTGAATATACCTGATTTTCGGTAGCGCCTTCACGAATTGGCATCATTCCTTCATAACTAATATAACGTGTTATAAAAGCTCCTAAAAGGATGAAAATGAAAGCCAAATGCAATAGTAAAGTTGCCCATTTTTCTTTTTTATGTAATTGATATCTTTTAATATTTCCAAAGAAATTAATTAAGAAGAAAACCATTATGACCTCGAACCACCATGAGTTGTATATAAAAATTCTGGCTGTGTCGGTATTGTACTTACTTTCTATAAAGGTCCCGACCCCCATTGCAATTGCAAATGTTAAAAAAAGGACAGCCATTAATCGTGTAGAAAACAAAAAGGAGAATATTTTTTTATCCATTACTAAGGAATTACATTTTATAAAGTGGCACAAAAGTACTTAAAATTGTTGACTCAAATATTCGTGTTTTTGTTAATTAAATCCAAAATAAAGCACTTCTACCAAACCTAAAGAATTATTTTTCTTACTAAATTCATTTTATCAACGAACTTGGCTACTTACTGGAGTCCTTTAAAAAAAATTGCTAATTTTGCAATATGATTAAAATAACACTTATTGGATCTGGAAATGTATCGCAACATTTAATAAATGCTTTCGCAAAAAACAGTGCGATTGAACTTATCGAAGTATATTCCAGAACCAAAAAAGAAATAGCTCCACTACTCGATTCTAATAAAATTGTAACTGATCTTGCTCTTTTAAAAGAAGCCGATTTGTATATTATTGCCGTTTCTGATGATGCAATATCGATAGTTTCTGAACAATTGCCTTTTAAAAACAAACTAGTAGCTCACACTTCTGGAACTGCTTCATTACAGGCAATTAATACAAAAAACAGAAGTGCTGTCTTTTATCCTTTACAAACATTTACAAAGAATAAAGAAGTCGATTTTAAAGTGATTCCGCTTTGTTTAGAAGCCGAAAATAACACCGACTATTTGGTACTTGAAACAGTTGCTAAAAGCATTTCGGATGCGGTATATTCCATCAATTCGGAACAACGCAAAGCATTGCATGTTGCAGCTGTATTTGTAAATAATTTCACTAATCATTTATATCAAATCGGACAGGAAATATGCGAAGAACATCAGGTTTCATTTGATATATTAAAACCTTTAATCGCCGAAACTGCCAATAAAATTAATACGCTTTCGCCTATTGAAGCTCAAACGGGTCCTGCAAAACGCAATGACATTACAACAATCGAATCACATTTGAGTTATTTATCAAATGAAAATCAAAAAAAAATATACACATTACTAACAAAATCTATACAAAATAATGGCAAAAAGTTATAAAGAAATAATGAACGACATCACTACTTTTATTTTTGATGTTGACGGAGTACTTACTGATAGTTCTGTTTTTGTAACCAATGAAGGAGAAATTCTTCGTACGATGAATATCCGTGATGGTTATGCTATGAAAGCAGCTGTAGAAAGTGGGTATAATGTATGCATTATCTCTGGCGGAAGCAATGAAGGCGTGCGTGTACGATTACGTAATTTAGGAATTACAGATATCCACTTAGGAACTCCAGATAAAGTAGCAACCTTTAAAGAATATACTGAGAAATACAATATTAATCCTGAGCAAGTTTTATACATGGGTGACGATATTCCTGATTATCATGTAATGAAATTAGTAGGATTACCAACTTGTCCTCAAGACGCGAGTCCTGAAATAAAAACAATTAGTCGTTATATCTCACACGTAAAAGGAGGAAAAGGCTCAGCGCGTGATGTAATCGAACAAGTTATGAAAGTACAAGGAAAATGGATGGAACACTTTAATGGGAAACACGATTAATTTAATTGTTGATTGTGAATTGTTGATTGTGAAATGTTAGATGAAAAGATTTAAGATAATCTTTTATATAAAATATCGCCTTTCTAAAATCTTTACTATCTAGAACCTTAACCACTTAGTACCTCAGCACCTAGTAAAAAAAATGAAATACCTCAAACTCATTCGTTACCAAAACCTATTGATGCTTGCTTTTATGCAACTATTATTCCGTTATGGATTCTTAAAATTGCAAAATATCCCTTTGGCACTAGCCCATTGGCAATATGCGTTATTGGTTTTAAGTACTGTTTTAATTGCAGCCGCTGGATATGTGATTAATAATATTTTTGATCAGGAAACCGACTTAATCAATAAACCCGCTGATGTTGTAGTTGGTAAAAGCATTTCTGAAACTGCAGCCTATAATATATACGTTGCTCTTAATATTAGTGGCGTTGCTATTGGTTTTTACTTATCGAATGTAATTATGAGACCTGGTTTTGCAACAATTTTTATTCTGGTCGCGGCTAGTCTTTATTTTTATGCTACAACCCTAAAGCAAATTATGATTTTAGGCAACATTATTGTTGCCCTATTATTGTCTTTTAGTGTTATAATAATTGGTGTTTTTGATATATTCCCTGCTACTGATGCTGAAAACAGAGCACAAATGGCAAGTATGTTCTCTATCCTTTTTGATTATGCTGTTTTTGCTTTTATGATTAATTTTATGCGAGAGATTGTAAAAGACATCGAAGATGTAAACGGAGATTATAACCAAGGTATGAATACATTGCCTATTGCAATTGGCACTAGCCGAACAGCCAAAATTGTTTTTGCACTTTCAATTATTCCAGTTGTTTTTTTATTAATCTATATCAATAACTATTTTGTAGCCTACAATCTTTATATCGCTACGTTATATGCCTTTATATTTGTACTTGCTCCACTATTATATTTCATTGCTAAAATAACAACTGCAAAAACAAAAAAAGAGTTTCATAATTTGAGCTCTATTTTAAAATGGATTTTATTCTTCGGAATTCTATCAATTTTAATCATCAATCTTAATATTAAATACAATGCTTAAGCAAAAATTAGAAAAATATACTTTAATACTAGCTTCCGGTTCTCCAAGACGTCAGCAATTTTTTAAAGACTTAGATTTAGATTTCGAAATCCGATTAAAAGATGTTGAAGAAATATATCCTCTGGAATTAAAAGGAGCTGAAATCACCGATTATCTAGCCGAGTTAAAAGCAAATGCGTTTGAAGGGCAATTAAACCCAAACGAAATCCTAATTACAAGCGATACTATTGTTTGGTATAATGATAAAGCTTTAGGTAAGCCAAAAGATGAAGAAGATGCTTTTAATATATTAAAATCACTATCAAATACGACTCATGATGTAATCACTTCTGTGTGTTTTAAAACCAATGACAAATCAGTAATTATAAACGATACTACAAAAGTTACCTTTACTGTATTAAGTGATGAAGCTATTTTATATTATCTAAAAAATTACAAACCATATGATAAAGCTGGAGCATATGGCATTCAGGAATGGATTGGTTTTGTAGGCGTTGCAAAAGTAGAAGGCTCTTATACCAATGTTATGGGCTTACCTACACACAAAGTTTACGAATATTTAAGTACATTAGATTAAAATAATAAATTACTATGATGTCTTTCTTCACCGATTATGCCAAAGAGATATTTGCAACAGGAATTCTTATTGCAGTAACAATTTCTACAAGAGTCATTGTTACTCAAATAGTTCGAAAATATGCTAGAAAAGAACATTTTTTAGAACATCGAACCATTTTAATAATTAAGTATATTCATTTACTCACCAATATTTTATTTATAATAGGGTTATTTATTGTTTGGGGAGTCAAAACTGATGATATTTTCCTTACTGTATCTTCTATAGCAACTGTTATTGGTGTGGCAATGTTTGCACAATGGTCTATTTTAAGTAACATTACCTCAGGAGTTATTTTGTTTTTTTCTTTTCCATTTAAAATCGGAGATTCTATCAAAATTCATGATAAGGATTTTCCAATCGAGGCCGAAATTGAAGACATAAATGCTTTTCACGTAAGTTTAAAAACTAAAGAAGGAGAAAAAATAATTTACCCTAATAATTTACTTTTACAGAAAGGAATCTCAATTATACCAGCTCGTTTTGAGGATAAAGAGTTTTTTGACTAAAAACGAAATATGTTAAGTCATTTAAGCGAAGAGTTTCAAAACTTATATTTATTTAAATGGCTTATATGTCTGTACTTTTATGGGAATTTTATAAGCTAATCTTAAAAATGTAGAACGTAAAAAAGTAAATAAACATAACATTTGTTTAACTTAGTTTTTATTAGTCGTAATAAAAGCTTTTAATCTCAATAAATTAGTTATGGAAACAGTTAAATTACCTTTTTACGTAAGACTAATGTGTGTTTTAATAAGCATAATTTGTATTGGCTTTATATTTTTTATTGGTAAAGATATTCTAACATCAATACTATTAGCTTTTCTATTTTCGGTACTATTACTACCATTATTCACATTATTAAATATTAAGTTGCGCTTCCCCCATTTTCTAGCATCTATAGTCACCGTTATCATTTTTGTATTGATTATAATTGGAATACTTACTTTTATATCTTATCAGATTAGTGATATTGCCAATGACTTTTCTGTAATTAAGAAAAATGCCATTTCAGTTTTTAATGATTTTCAAAACTTTATTAAAGCAAATTTTAATATTAGTACTGGCGAACAAAAAAAGTACATTGAAAATGTCACTTCTGATTCAGTAAAAAATGGTGGCGAAAAAATAAGTACTGCTTTGGGCTCTCTCTCCGATGTTCTTTTAGATTGCACTATAATCCCTATTTTTATTTTTCTGTTCTTACTATATAAGAAACATTTTATTCTATTTTTAGCAAAATTATTCAAGAAAGAACATCATAATAAACTAAAGGAAATTCTAACTCAAATAAAAGTATCCATAAACAATTATATTGTTGGCCTCATTATAGAAATGCTTGTTGTTGCTGTATTAACTAGTTTAGGACTTTATATTATTGGTGTAAAATATTTTATTTTGTTAGGTCTTATCACAGGTATTTTAAACATGATTCCATACATCGGAATCTTTATAGCAGGTGTATTAACAGTTTTAGCATCATTAACTGGGACTCCTGGAATATCAATTATTTTAGGAATTCTTATAGTAAATATAATTGTTCAACTAATCGATAATAATATTCTCGTACCTTTAATTATAAATACTAAAGTAGAAATAAATGCGCTCTTCTCTATTGTTGGAATCATTGTAGGTGGCGGAGTTGCAGGTATATCTGGAATGTTTTTAGCAATACCATTATTGGCTATTCTTAAAATAATATTTGACAGAATTGAGTCTCTTGAGCCTTGGGGATATCTGATCGGTAATGATTTGCCAAAAAAATTTAACTGGAAAATCAAAAAGACAAAATTAAAAGAATAGAATACCGTTTTATGTACTATCTAAATGAATTTATAAACATTACACTTTGATAATAAAACTATTTCAATATAAAACATTACTGTTACTTATTATGGTATGCTTTTGCTATACAAGCTCATTTTCGCAAGTAAAAGAAACTAAAAAAGACAGTACTGAAATGTATTCTAAAATTAAGTCCTATACTAAAAAACATAAATTCACAAATTTCTTTCATCGCCTTGTATTTAGATCTACACGTCCAAGAAAAAATGACGAACAGATCAAAAAAGTAGATACAACAAATTACAATGGAAAGATTATACGCAAAATTAATATTATAGTACTAGATCCTTTTGGATACTCCGAAAGCGATTCGACTATTACACCTAGAAATTGGGGAGAAAGAACTGGAAACAAGCTTCACCTGAAAACAAAAAAATTCGCAATCCGCAATTTATTATTATTTAAAAAAAATACTCCCTACGATGCCTACAAAGTACAGGAATCTGAGCGTATAATTCGATCTCAGAGATATGTCAATACAGTAAGTATCAAAGAGCAATTAACAAGCGTAGCATCAGACTCAGTAGATGTTACCATCCGTGTGCTAGATTCTTGGAGTTACATTCCAAAATTTTCGATTTCGAGTAGTCAGTTTGGCATAGGACTAAAAGATAAAAACTTTTTTGGAACAGGTCAACAATTAGAATATAAGTTTATCAATCGGATTAGCGATGGAAAAAATGCAAACAATTTTACCTACACAGTTCCTAATATTAGAAATAGCTTCATTAATGCAACTGCAAAGTATAATATCGATTTAGATAACAACTATAATAAAAGCATAGCTATAGAGCGTCCTTTCTACTCTCCTTTAACCAAATGGGCAGGAGGAGTTTATTTCGGGCAACAATTTAGAAAAGACACCTTACAAGGTCCTGATTTAAAATATGCCTTTCAGAATTTTAAATTCAATTCACAGGATATCTGGCTCGCAAAAGCATTTCCTATTTTTAAAGAAAAAGAAAGAAAAACGAACTTAATTGTATCTGGTCGCTTATTAAATGTAGATTATACCGAAACTCCCACTCCAGAATATGATCCGGTAAGTTTTTATTCGGATGAGAAGTTATTACTTACCGGAATAGGAATCAATACCCGAGAGTTTGTTAAAGACAATTATATATTTAGAAATGGAGCTACTGAAGATGTAGCAACCGGTAGAATCTTTGGGATAACAGCTGGCTACCAATACAAAAACACATTTTGGCGTTCTTATGTAGGCGCACAAGCCTCATTTGGAGATTACCATAAATGGGGATATCTGAGTGCTGATTTTGAGTTTGGAACCTTCTTTCATCAATCCAAAACATACCAAAGTGCATTTGTATTTGAAGCCAATTATTTTACCAATCTTGTAAAGATTGGAAATTGGAAATTAAGACAATTTGTTAAGCCTGCATTAATTATTGGTGCCAATCGAGAAAATTCTATTGGTGATAAACTTAATATAAATGGAGACAATGGTTTACAAGGCTTTAACAGTGCACTATATGGTACTAGCAAAATGGTATTATCATTGCAAACACAAACTTATGCTCCACATGCGTTATGGGGATTTCGTGTGAATCCGTTTTTTAATTATACTGCAGCAATATTAGGAGGACCCGGAGATGCAATGATGAGAAACAAGGTTTATTCTAAAGTAACTCTGGGGCTTTTGATAAGTAACGATTATTTAGTTTTTAGTTCATTCCAGCTTTCAATCTCTTATTATCCATCAATCCCTTTTGAAGGAGATCGAGTTTTTAAAACAAATACATTTGAAACTACCGATTTTGGATTACAGAATTTCGAATTGGCTAAACCTAGATTAGTTGATTATAAATAAAGAACAGAATATTCTCATATCTTATATTTTTTTTACAAAAAAACAATACATCATAATCTACTACATATCAAGGCTTTTAGCTCTAATCCATTAAATTTCACCTTTTGTTGCTATTCAAAAATCGTATTGTGGCACAACTTTTGGTTTTTACAAATCAGATGTCGAGATAATCAATCATTTCAACATTTAGAATAAGAATAAGAATCCCAAAACCCCAGAAAAAATGAAAACGCTAAAAATTATTACTTTCGGAATATTTCTTTTTATTTCAAGTACCATTCATTCTCAAGTTTCAATAAACGTAAATATTGGTTCTCCACCACAATGGGGACCTGTAGGATATACTGAAATGGAATACTATTATTTGCCAGACATTGAAGCATATTATGATGTTCGTGCTACACAATTTATTTATTTTGGTGGAGGAAAATGGATTAGATCTAGCCGTTTGCCTAGACAATATAGAAACTATGATTTATACGGAGGATACAAAGTAGTTCTAAATGATTATCACGGTAGAACACCATATGTTTATTTTGACAGACATAAAGGTAAATATCACAAAGGATATCATGGTAAACCTCAAAAAACTTATGGCTATTACAAAAAAGATCGTCACGATCATTACAAAAAAGATCGCCATGACAAGCACGATAAACATGATAGAGATGACCATGATAGAGACGATCATGATAGAGGGCATGGTAACGGACATAGAAGACATTAAACATCATTTTATAACTTAGAGAGAGTGCCTTTAATTAGGCACTCTCTTTTTTTATTAAAATATTTAACATCTTTACAACTCGTTAACAACTACTGGTTTCTATTATTACTATTTTTGAAAATAATCCTTAAATTAAATAATTCTCAGATGCACGAACTTCGTTTAAAAATTATTCTTTTATTTCTTATCAGCTTTCAAGCTAGTTTTGCACAAAAGCCACAAAAACCTAATTCTGTTGAGATTTACAATCAAATAAAGAAAGTAAATTTCTTAGGCTCGGTACTTTACATAGCTGCACACCCCGATGATGAAAACACTAGACTAATTTCTTATTTATCTAACGAAGTAAATGCGAGAACAGGATATTTGTCTTTAACTCGAGGCGATGGTGGCCAAAATTTAATTGGTCCCCAATTAAGAGAATTATTAGGTGTAATTAGAACCCAAGAACTTATTGAGGCTAGAAAAATTGATGGTGGCGAACAATTTTTTTCACGTGCCAATGATTTTGGTTACTCCAAAACTCCAGATGAAACATTGACTATATGGGATAAAGAAAAAGTTCTAGCAGATATAATATGGAATATTAGAAAATTTCAGCCCGATGTAATCATCAATCGCTTTGATCATCGTACTCCTGGTACCACTCACGGACATCATACAGCATCCGCTATGCTAAGTGTTGAAAGCTTTAATTTAACCAACAATCCTAGTATATATCCTGAACAATTAAAATACGTAACCCCTTGGCAACCTAAACGTCAATATTTTAATACCTCATGGTGGTTTTATGGCAGTCAGGAAAAATTTGAAGCCGCTAATAAATCAAAATTCACAACATTAGAAACAGGTGTTTATTATACAGGAATAGGGAAATCTAATCAGGAAATTGCTGCATTGAGTCGTAGTCGCCATCAATCTCAGGGATTTGGTAGTACAGGAAGCCGCGGTCAGGATACCGAATATTTAGAACTCATTAATGGCGATGCTCCAAAAGATTCAGCTACTATTTTTGATGGAATTGATACCACTTGGAACCGTATTAAGGGCGGAAAACCTATTGGGGAATTAATTAGTACAATTTTATCACAATATAATTTTAACAACCCTTCAGCAAGTATTCCTGACTTGATAAAAGCATACACAATGATTCAATCGTTGGACGAAAAACATTGGAAGCTCATAAAATCAGAAGAAATTAAAAAAATTATAGCCGCTAGTTCTGGCTTATATCTAGAAGCAGTTGCACAACAACAAGAAACTATACCAGGAGGCACTGTAAACCTTAAATTAGAAGCTATTAATCGTAGCACTGTTCCTATGCAATTAGTAAATGTAACAACTTTACCAGATCACAAAAGCACACCACAAAACATAGATTTAATCAATAATAAAGATCAAAAATTTGATTTAAAAATACAATTACCAAGCACAATTCCCTTTACTCAACCGTATTGGTTAGCTGAAAAAGCAACTACAGGGATGTATACCGTTTCAAATCAAGAAAATATTGGAATTCCAGATATTATTCGTGATGTGAAGGTTGTTTTTAACATCAAAGTAAACAATGTTGAGATTCCGTTTGAACGCACTGTGGTTTATAAATATAATGATGATGTAAAAGGAGAAATGTATGATTTCCTAGATATTGTTCCAGAAGTAACTACTACAATCCTTGAAAAAGTATTGCTATTTAAAGATACTCAAACAAAAACTGTCGCAGTAAAGATTAAAGCTGGAAAAGATGCTGCAAATGGTAATTTACAATTAGAGTTGCCCAAAAGTTGGATGATATCGCCAAAACAAATTCCTTTTAGCTTAGCAAAAAAAGGAATGGAGCAAACTGTTTATTTCGAAGTTACTCCACCTGTTAATCCTGAAAATGCTACACTAAAAAGTGTTGCAATCATGAACAACAAACGCTATGATAAAGACCAAATAATAATTGATTATAACCATATTGCTAAGCAGCAAGTTTTATCTACATCTGAAGCCAAAGCAATACGATTAGACTTAAAAACAAATGGTGATTCAATTGCTTATATCATGGGAGCTGGTGACGAAGTACCAAATAGTCTGGCACAAATGGGCTATAAAGTTACCATCTTAAAGCCTGAAGAAATTACTCCTACACGACTTGACGATTTTGATGTAGTAATTACAGGAGTTCGCGCCTATAATACTATTCAGGCACTTTCTAATAAACAAGTTGTACTTTTTGATTTTGTTAAAAATGGAAAAACAATGATTGTACAATACAATACCGCAGGTGATGTTGTAACTGATAGTATTGCACCATATCCTTTAAAAATATCGACAGATAGAGTAACCGAAGAAAATGCTCAAGTTACCTTTTTAGCGCCAAATCATCCAGTTTTAAGTACGCCAAATAAAATTACGACTAAAGATTTTGAAGGCTGGAAACAAGAGCAGGGATTGTATTATCCAAATCAATACGACAAAGCTTTCACTCCTATCCTATCCTCACATGATAAAGGAGAATCGCCCAAAAAGGGCGCTTTATTAGTCGCTCCATACGGAAAAGGATATTATATTTACACTGGTTTAAGTTTTTTCAGAGAATTACCAGAAGGAGTTCCTGGAGCCTATCGATTATTCTCAAACATAATCTCATTAAAACAACCAGTACAAATCCCAAATAAAGAAATTAAGAATTAAAGCTTTTTAATATGGCAACGAAAAAAATAAAAACATGGAAAAAAAGCTACACCTATGTGCTAGTAGCCAACGCCATTTATATTCTAGTTTTTTACTTAATAATGCAATTATACTCATAACATATGCAACTATTTGATTGGGTTATACTCATCGTTACACTTTTATTTATTGTTGGTTACGGCTCATGGAAAACCAAAGGCAGTAAGAATGTTGAAGAATTTATTTTAGGAAATAACGAAACTCCTTGGTACACTGTTGGACTTTCGGTAATGGCAACACAAGCAAGTGCCATTACATTTTTATCGACTCCAGGACAAGCTTACCATGACGGGATGGGTTTTGTACAGTTCTATTTTGGATTGCCAATTGCGATGATTGTTATTTGCGTCACCTTCATACCATTATATCATAAATTCAAAGTCTATACTGCTTATGAATTTTTAGAGAAACGATTCGATTTAAAAACTCGCTCTCTTGCAGCAATCTTATTCTTGGTTCAACGAGGTTTAGGAACTGGATTAACCATTTATGCCCCTGCAATTATATTATCGGCACTATTAGGATGGAATCTTACTTTAATGAATGTGATGATTGGAGTATTAGTAATTATCTATACATTTTCAGGAGGAACAAAAGCAGTAAACGTTACCCAAAAACAACAGATGTTTGTCATCATGTCGGGAATGTTTATTACCTTTTTCCTAATATTACATTACCTGCCAAATGATATGACTTTTACCAATGCTATGCATATTGCTGGAGCAAATGATAAAATGAATATCGTGGATTTCTCATTTAATCCTGAAGAAAAATATACCTTCTGGAGCGGAATTACCGGTGGGTTCTTTCTTGCCCTCGCCTATTTTGGAACGGATCAATCGCAAGTAGGTCGTTATTTATCTGGGAAGTCAGTTAAGGAAAGCCAAATGGGATTAATCATGAATGGACTTTTAAAAGTCCCTATGCAATTTTTCATTCTACTTACTGGAATAATGGTTTTTGT
Organism: Flavobacterium sp. EDS; assembly: GCF_020991525.1. Classification (NCBI taxonomy): domain Bacteria; kingdom Pseudomonadati; phylum Bacteroidota; class Flavobacteriia; order Flavobacteriales; family Flavobacteriaceae; genus Flavobacterium; species Flavobacterium sp. EDS. The sequence continues at coordinate 309,696 of NZ_JAJMOZ010000003.1, read as the reverse complement.
ATTCTTTCAGTTTAACCCAGTTCCATTAAATTTTAATCCGAACAACAAAGCTATAATCGAAAAATCTGCGTACAAAGACGAATACCAATCTTTAGAAAAAAAGCTTACTGTTCTTTCTGAAGATAAAAAAGTGATTAACTTATTATACATCGATCAGTTAAATCAAGATTACGACAATCCAATTCTACGAAAAGAATTAGTAACACTTTCCAATAAAGAAAGAGACTTACGCGAAAGAGCGAAAGAAATCATCTTAAAAGCCGACAGCAATAGCGAAACAAATGATAAAGATTATGTTTTCTTCCATTTTATTCTAAACTATTTACCAAAAGGATTAATCGGATTGTTATTAGCAGTAATACTTTCGGCAGCTATGTCATCTACCGCTTCGGGACTAAATGCTTTGGCATCGACAACAGCAATCGATATTTACAAGCGTAATCTTAAAACCGAAAAATCAGACAAGCATTACCTCTATGCAACTAAATTTTTTACTTTATTCTGGGGAATAATTGCTATCCTATTTGCATGTATAGGAACTTTATTCGAAAATTTAATTCAACTGGTAAACATTATTGGTTCTATATTTTACGGAACTGTTTTAGGGATATTTCTGGTTGGTTTTTATATCAGACGTGTGCAATCAAAAGCAGTGTTCTATAGTGCACTTATTAGCCAGATTACCATTTTTATAATTTTTTATTATGCCATCTGGATTTACCCAAGTGGCCAAGAAAAACTAGGTTATTTATGGCTTAACTTTATTGGTGCTATGTTAACCATTTTCTTGTCCACGTTAATGCAGCTTACTATCTTCAGAAAACAAAAAGGAATAGTAGCTTAACAAATATCAAATTACTACAAACGCTGTAAGACATAAGTTTTACAGCGTTTTTTTATTTTCATCATTATAAACTAAACATACAAAAGAGCAGAAATAACCATTATTAATAAATTCTATTTAGAATAACATTAACTACTTAAGTACAATTATTTTCTGACACAGAAACATAGTTAACCAATATCTAAAAAAGACGTTTAGCATAAAATAAATCATATAAGGCTATATGATATATTTTTTTGGATTCCTTGTCTGATTATCAATATTAAATGTTTTTATATACGTTGAATACCATTTTTACATATGCCACTTAGAAGCTTAAAATAGAATTAAAAGATTGTTAGGCTCTGAAAAAGACATAAAAAAAACCATTTTGAAATAGTATCAAAATGGTTTTTTTAGTAATCGAATAAAATATTATTTACTCCATTCAGAAATACTGTCTTTATTCATTTTTACGTAATCCTGATTTTTAGCAGCTTCTGAAGCAACAAGCGAAATTTTAGCTGTTTCGATAGCTCCTTTTTTGTCTCCTTGTTTTGCTTGGATTAATGATTTAAGTCTGTAGAAGTAGAAAGGTTTATCTGCACTTAATTCAATTGCTTTATCAACATATTCTCTTGCTTTAGCAATATCTCCGCCTTTTGCTTGAAAAGTGTATTGTGCAGCTGCAAAATAATCATTTGATGATGGTCCAGCCAATACTTTTTTGATACTTTCTGAAGCTAATTTATCTGTAGGAACTTCAAACTTTACTGATACAGAAGAATTTTCCCAAGCAATATCAAGAGTACCTGAATTAAAGTCTAAATTATTAATTCCAATTGTGAATGTTTGAACTGCTTTATTTAAAGCATCTTCTTTTACAGTAGTTTTTAAAGCTACATCAGCATCATTCCAATTTTCTGGTAATCCCCAGTTGTCTGTTTTTGAATAGAAAATAACATCCCAGCTTTCAATTCTTGGAACAGTAAAGATAGCATATTTCCCTTTTTTCAACGTTTTACCATCAATTACAACATCATCGCTAAATGATATTACTGAATTTTCGTTTGCTCCCGTTCTCCATAATTTACCAAACGGAACCAAATTTCCAAATACTGCTCTACCTCTAGCGCCTGGTCTTGAGTAAGTAACTTCTACATCTGTTAAACCAACAATCTGGTTTACAACCGCTTTTGGACTCGCTTGAGGAGTTTTTATTTGTGCTTCTGCAACAAATGGAGCAATAACAATTGCTAAGGCAATAAGTACTTTTTTCATTATTTATAGTTTTTTTTGTTTTCCCAAAATTACGAATTCGTTCAATTCAAAATGTTAATAATTACCTAATAGGAGCCTTAATTTGCACTATTTTCTCAAAGTTTAACTCATCAAAATGATTAATAACAATATCAGCATCTGATAAGTCCTGCATTTTTGAATGTTCGCTATTGTATCCCACACAAAATATTCCCGCAGCTTTTGCAGCTTTGACACCATTGGTACTATCTTCTATTATAATACAATCCTCTTTTGGTGCTTTAGACAATGAAGCTGCATGCAAGAATATAGCTGGATTAGGCTTAGATTGAGGAAAGTCTTCTCCGCTAACAATATCAGTAAAATATTGATGTAAATTAAAACGTGTAAAAACACGCTCAATAGTCACTTTTGAAGCTGACGACGCCAAAATTAATTGCATGCCATTGGCATATAAATCCTTAATTAAATCCTCAACACCTTCTAGCAACAATAAATCTTCTTTAGTATCAAAAGCATCATTAAAAATAGTTCTTTTTCTCTGAATCAAATCTTCTACATCTTGCTCTATAGTTGGAAAAATATTCTTTAGAGTTTGAAAAGTATTCCGTGTCGAAAATCCAGTAAACGATGCATAAATCTCATCGGTTACATGAATACCTAATTCCGAAAATTGTTTGTGATATGCATAATAATGCACGGGTTCTGTATCTACAATTACACCGTCCATATCGAAAATTACTGTTTTAATCATTTCTTTCTTTTTAAGGTACTAAGATTCTGAGGCTCTAAGAGGCAAAGGTTCTAAGTTTTTTTTATATTGTGAAAATACTTTGTATTTAGATTATATACTATACGCATTCTTAATACTGGTACTCTAAACGGTGACTGAATACTATTTCTTTAGCAGATAACGAATTACCGTTTCGGCAGCATATAAACCAAATAATCCTGGCATATAGCTATTTGTTCCATAAAATGATTTTTTAAAATTAGATCCATCAGTCATTTTTAAACTTGCCTCATCCTGAATCTCTGAAGAAAAAACCACTTTTAGTTTATCTATTTTAGCTTCTTTTAACCTTTTACGAATTGTTTTAGCAAAATAGCAATTTACAGTATTAGATATATCAGTAACTTTTACTTTTGCAGCTTCCATTTTTCCTCCAGCTCCCATGCTACTAATTATTTTAATATGCTTACGCTTAGCCGCAATAATCAAATTTAATTTTGGAGTAACACTATCGATACAGTCCAAAACATAATCAAATTCTTCGGTAACTATCTCAAATGCACGCTCTGGTGAAAGAAACTCCTGAACACGTATTAATTTTAATTCTGGATTAATATCCATCAAACGATCGCCTACGATTGTAACTTTTGGCTGTCCAACAGTCGAGTGTAAAGCTGGTAATTGTCTGTTTATATTGGTAATATCTACTACATCTCCATCTACGATTGTCATAGTTCCTACTCCTGCTCTTGCCAAAAACTCAGCAGCAAAAGATCCTACTCCACCTAATCCAACAACAAGAACATGTGAATTTTTAAGATTATCTAATCCTTCTTTTTTAAATAATAATTCGGCTCTTTCAGTCCACTCTGCCATATAATTTTGTTTAAAGTTTAATGTTATTAAGGTTTTAAAAATCTGAACCTTTTTTATTTATTAAATACTGTTTTATAATTACTAGCAAGTAATTGCTGTAATTCATCAACTGTACTATTTTTATATTTTGCTGCTATCGCATACACTATAGCTATAGATTCATCGACTGTATCCGTTTCTAGAAAAAAACGGTTATTAGGAATACTTTTAAAAATAGTTTCTAAATGAGGATTCCTGATTAAATGTTTTCCAAAAGAAAGATAAAATCCATTGTCTAAAAGTTGTTTCGCTACTTGCTCATTTTTAGAAAAACCATGAATAATCATAGGAACTGTAATTCCTAATCTTTTCTTCAAAGCAATCACTTCCTGAAATGCTGCTACACAATGTACCACAACAGGTTTTTGGTGTTTTTCTGCCAAAAGTAATTGCCTTTCAAAAACAGCTACTTGTAATTCAAACGGAACTTCTGTTCGTTTGTCTAAACCACATTCGCCAAGAGCCAAACAATTTTCGGCAGTCATTTTTTGATTTATAATTTCCAGATCAGCTTCAATTCGTTCCTTTACAATATACCAAGGGTGTATTCCGATAGAGTAAAAAGCTACGCTTTCGTCAAACTCATTAGGATATTGATTGACTATATCCAAAACATCTGGACGATTTGCTGATTTATGTGTATGGAAATTTAAAAATTGCATTAATCATGAAACTTTTTAACACCTGCTTCTATTGCCACGTTTAAATCGTTCTCTAAAGGTACAATTGGGCAAGAATATTTATGGTTATAAGCGCAATACGGATTATATGCCTGGTTAAAATCAATTACAATTGTATTTCCTTTTGGGATTTTTAAATCAATGTACCTTCCTCCTATATAAGTTTCTTTTCCAGAAGTTAAATCCGAAAAAGGTAAAAATAGATGATCTTTGTATTCTTCTTTTTTAGAAAGGTCAATATTTCGATATACATTTAATTGTAAATCAACTCCATCAATAGTAAAATATACCGTTCCATATTTTATATACATTGGCTTTCTTGCTGTAGAAGTTTTCATCTCAAAAGGTTTCTCTTTTTTGGCTTTTACAAATTTAGCCACGACAGCATATTTTTCATTTATTGGATAAAAATCTAATGTCTGGAAAGTTTTTAAATCTTCAGGAAGCAACGGACTTGTTTTTGCATCTGCATATTCGCTATTAATTGTCTTTTGAAAATTTTCGGCAGCAACACGATCAAATTTTTCTTGAGCAAAGCCAAAGTTAAATACTAAAAGGGCTAAAAACAGAATTAGGTTTTTCATCTTATAAATTTTAGCAAAAATAGTTTAAAAGTAACAAAGCAACAAAGACTGTAAGTTACAAAGTTTTATAACTTTGCACATATAACCCATTTATAATGCTAATCAACGCCTTTCAACGCTATATAAACAATTTTAGAGGATTTTCTAGAGAAATTTGGATACTTACACTTGTCACGTTTATTAATCGTGCTGGAACAATGGTTCTACCGTTTTTATCGAAATACTTAAAAGAAGACCTTCAATTTTCATACAATGAAGTAGGCTGGATTATGGTCGCTTTTGGGTTAGGCTCTATGTTGGGTTCTTGGCTTGGTGGTAAGCTATCAGATAAAATAGGCTTTTACAAAATAATGGTATTTAGTTTATTTACCAGCGGGGTCTCTTTATTCTTTTTACAATACATAACGACTTTCTGGGCATTGTGCTTTGCAATGTTTAGTATTATGGTCATCGCCGATATGTTTCGTCCTGCAATGTATGTTTCGTTAAGTGCTTATGCCAAACCCGAAAACAGAACTCGTGCCTTAACATTGGTACGCCTTGCAGTAAATCTCGGTTTTGCTGCTGGTCCAGCATTAGGAGGTTTAATTATTATGGGAATTGGTTATAAAGGATTATTTTGGGTGGATGGTGCTTCTTGTATTGTAGCAATTTCAATTTTTGCATTACTGGTAAAAGAAAAGAAAAAACCAGTTCATGACAGTAGTCACGATATAATAAGCGAACCTAAATCAGTGTTTAAGGACAAAATATTTTGGGCGTTTTTATTTGTAAGTTTTGCAACTGCTATAATTTTCTTTCAGCTTTTTACAACGCTACCATTATATCACAATGAAAAGTTTGGCTTAAGCGAATTGCAAACAGGATTATTAATGACACTAAATGGACTTATGATATTTTCACTCGAAATGCCAATTGTGAGCTACTTAGAGCGAAATGCTATTCATAAAATAAAGATAATTATCTATGGTACTATATTAATGGCTTCAAGCTTCTATTTATTATTAATTAATGTTTGGGCTGGAATACTTGTATTTGCAATGATTATAGTTTCTCTTGGCGAAATATTAGCCTTCCCTTTTTCTAATGCTTTTGCTTTAAGCAGAGCGCCACGAGGTCAAGAAGGACGCTATATGGCTTTATATACTATGAGTTTTAGCTTGGCACATATTATTAGCTCCAAAGTAGGTTTTGAATTTATTACCCGATTAGGATATCAATATAATTGGTTCATAATGGGAACTATTGGGCTAGCTGCAACCATATGTTGTTTTTGGATTCAGAAAGAATTACAAAAAGAAAACAGCATTTTATAACTACACAAAAAAGCTTCTAAAAGCAAACTAAAAACCTGTTAAACAATATTTTAAACCAGAAATACGTTTCTAATACGACTTCTTTACACTAGACCGTAACTAAAAAAATAGTTCAATAACTGCTTTTTTAGTTGTGCAACTATAAAAATAGTTGTACGTTTGATTTAAAATTAGAAAAATGCAAAAGTTAACCAACAAAGAAGAAGAGATAATGCACATTTTATGGAAGCTAAATAAAGCATTTGTAAAAGAAATTCAGGCTGAAATTACTGAGGATCAACCGCATTACAACACGCTATCGACTATTGTACGAAACTTAGAAGAAAAAGGTTTTGTGGCTCATACTCCATTTGGAAACACACATCAATATTATCCTGTAGTAACTTTAAAAGAGTATAGCAAACGTTTTATGAATACGGCAATTGACAATTATTTTAATAGCTCGTATAAAAATATGGTTTCTTTTTTTGCCAAAGAAGAAAAAATTTCGGCAGACGAATTACGTGAAATTCTAGAAATGATCGAAAACAAAAAATAATAATTTATGGAAGCAATTTTCATCTATATTCTTAAAACTAGTGGACTAATCACCCTATTTTATTTGGCGTATTATTTTTTATTGCGAAAAGAAACTTTTTTTAATAGCAATAGATGGTTTTTATTAACGGGATTAATCACCTCGGTTGTATTGCCTTTTATAGTTTATACTAAAACAGTTTGGATTGCTTCTACTCCAACTTCATATATCAATAATTATCAAATTTATACTCCCCAAAATAATCCGGATGTATCACTTGTTGATTGGAATTTTGCTTTAATTGCTATTTATGGTATTGGATTCTTGGCTCTATTAATAAAATTTGCTTTTGATTTCTATAGTTTAAATTCTGTTTTAAAGGGCCAAAAAATAAAACAACAAGCTGATTTTAAATTTATTGACATAAAAGAAAACATCGCTCCTTTTTCTTACTTTGATTATATCGTGTACAACTCATCATTGTATAGCGATTTAGAACTAAAGAGTATTATTGAGCATGAAAAAGTACATAGTGAGCAAAATCATACAATAGATGTTCTGGTATCAAGAATCTTTTGCATATTATTTTGGTTCAATCCCATTGTTTGGCTTTATAAAAAATCTATTCTACAAAATCTTGAATTCATAGCAGATAGCGAAGCTGCACAAAAAATATCCGACAAAAAAGCATACCAATACACGCTTTTAAAAATAACAACACATGAGAATTGTGTTGCAATCACCAATCATTTTTTTCAATCATTAATCAAAAAACGAATCATTATGTTAAACAAAAATCAATCAAAAAAGAGAAATTCATGGAAATACTACGTTGTAATTCCAGCACTTGTAGCTTTTGTACTTTTATTTCAAGTTGAAATTATAGCAAAAGAAAAGGAATCCATCAAGAATGAAACCCTGAAAACAGATCCAATAGAAGAAATAACTGATGTAGATATTTACAAAATTAAAAATAGCGCAACAGATCAGGAATTAAAAGTAATGGCCGAAAAACTAAAACAAAATCACAATATAGATGCTGTTTTCTCAGATTTAGAACGCAATTCCGAAAATTTGTTAAAAGCTATTAGAATAGAGGTAAAAAGAGGCTCTGAATTAAACCAGACCTTTCTCTTGAATGAAAGTAAAGCAATTAAAAACTGCGGAATTATCGTAACGACATACAAAAATGGCTCTAAAAAAGTTGCCTTTACTACTGATAAAAAAGTTGAGGATAAAAAAAGAGCTAAAGAACTTAAGAATGAGCCTAAAAATAATAAAAGCTCGAGTGTCTTTACTACTACTTCAACTACCACTAGTGATAACAATGTTGCCATTACTATTAATAATGATGATAAAGATGCTCATGATATAGCTATTCAATTAAAAAATGATGAAAATGCTAACAGTAGCAGTTTTACGAGTATTAAAATTAATAAAAATGCTAATTCAACTAAGGCAAACACTGACACAAAAACTGAAACTACCATCAAAATATCTTCTCCAAAAAAAGGAAACTCAAAAAAATCCGAACAATTAATAATTATAGATGGTATTATAGTTTCTGATATAAGTCTAGATGAACTTGATTCGAAAAATATCAAATCAATGAGCGTATATAAAGGACCTGATGCAATAGCTAAATACGGAACTCAGGGAGAAAATGGTGTAATTGAAATTGTAACCAAAAAATAACATTCCAGATTGCATCTAAAATAAAACTAAAAACATGCAAAAGTTAACTAACAAAGAAGAAGAAATAATGCATATTTTATGGAAGCTAAACAAAGCATTCGTAAAAGAAATCCAAGCAGAAATCACTGAGGATCAACCGCATTACAACACCCTATCGACTATTGTACGAAACTTGGAAGAAAAAGGCTTTGTAGCACACACCCCTTTTGGGAACACGCATCAATACTATCCTGTAGTAACTTTAAAAGAATATAGCAAGCGCTTTATGAATACAGCAATTGATAATTATTTTAATAGTTCGTACAAGAATATGGTTTCTTTTTTTGCCAAAGAAGAAAAAATTTCGGCCGATGAATTACGTGAAATCTTAGATATGATAGAAAACAAAAAATAATAATTTATGGAGGCAATTTTCATCTATATTCTTAAAACTAGCGGACTAATCACCTTGTTTTATTTAGCGTATTACTTCTTATTGCGAAAAGAAACTTTTTTTAATAGCAATAGATGGTTTTTATTATCGGGATTAATCACATCGATTGTATTGCCTCTTGTTGTTTATACCAAAATAGTTTGGGTTGCCCCTGTTCGTACAAATTTTACTTTACCTATAAATAATAATGTTATACAAACAATTCCTGTCGAACAGAGTTGGTTTGATACTCATTTAAATTTGTGCTTGGTACTATTGTATGTTTCAATCATCTCTATATTATTATTAAAGTTTGCTTTCGACTTTTATAGCTTAAAAAGAGTTATTAAAGGACAAACCATTCAAAATCAATCCGATTTTAAGTTTGTGGATGTTTCAGAAAATATTGCTCCATTTTCATTCTTCAGTTATATTGTGTACAACTCATCACTGTACAATTCTACTGAACTAGAAAACATTCTTGAGCACGAAAAAATTCACAGCGAACAAAATCACACCACAGATGTATTGATATCAAGGATATTCTGTATTGTATTCTGGTTTAACCCAATTGTTTGGCTTTATAAAAAAGCCATCATGCAAAATCTGGAATTCATTGCCGATGTTGAAGCCTTGAAAAAAATAGCCGATAAAAAGGCCTATCAATACACACTTTTAAAAATAACAACACACGAAAACTGTGTTGCAATCACCAATCACTTTTATCAATCATTAATCAAAAAACGAATCGTCATGTTAAACAAAAATCAATCAAAAAAGAAAAATTACTTAAAGTATGCCTTAATACTTCCCGCATTAGGAGCATTTGTATTCCTATTTCAAGTAAAAGTTATTGCACAGGAAAAAGAACAAAAGGAAGTAAAAGAAGACATTATTGTAAATACAAAATCTGATCCTAAAAATGTATTTGTATACAAAATTAAAAAGAATACAACAGATAAAGAATTAGATGAAATTGTACAAAAATTAAAAACAAATCATGAAGTAATCATTGCATTCAGCGATATAACAAGAAATTCGACTAATGAATTAACTGGAATACGTGTTGACATAAAAAGAAAAAATGGTAAATCGCAAATCATGCAAACTAGTGGCAATGAAGCCATAAAACCTTTTGGTGTTGTTATAATAAAAAACGAAGATGGTACCGAATCTATTAATTTACAAACTGGTAAAGATATCCATCAGCCTGTAACTATGAGTGAAAGCTCAGAAGAAGATGAAAGTTATAATACCAATGAAGATTTTCCTATACCTCCAACGCCACCAACACCTCCGGATACTCCTGAATTTCCTGAAGGACCAATGCCTGTTGCGAATATTGACATGTCAAAAATGCCAAAACCTCCTGTACATCCAAAAGATATAAATGATGCAAAAGCTATGCAAAAATTCAACAAAGAAATGGCTGAATTTAATAAAAAGATGGAAGCTTTTAAACCAAATATGTCTGCTTACGAAAAAGAAGTAGAAGCTGTAATGGCAAAGCGTGAAGCGATTTATGAAAAAGAAATGGCCAAATTCGACATTGAAATGAAAGAATTTGATTTAGAAATGAAGCAATTTGATCTAGACATGAAAAAATTCAATGTCGAAATGGCAAAATTTGACAAGGACATGCGAAAATTTCAAAAAGAAAGTAAATCAAAATAAGAAAAAAGAAACTATCTTTCTTTAATCTGTGATGAAAAATCATACACACATGCATTATTCCTTAATTGTTACTATGAAAGAAGCATTTTTAATTTCAGTATTTCTACTCATCTTCAACAGCTGTTTTGGTCAAAAAGCAGCTGTTAATCAAAACGAAATAAAACAAAAAATCGATAGCTATATTAATGAAGTAATCAAAATAAATGAAATCCCTGGTGTAGCACTAGCAGTTATCAAAGACGGAAAAGTTATCTACGAAAAATACTCTGGAAAAGCTTCTTTTGAGGATAATAAAGCAGTAGATAAAAACACTGCTTTTAAGATTTTCTCTACAACAAAATTGATAACAAATGTTGGAATTTTTCAACTTATCGAGAAAGGAAAATTATCTCTGGAAGACCCGATTTCTAAATATCTTGATAATCTCCCAAAAGAATGGCAAAGTATAAAAGTGAAGAATTTATTAACTCATTCATCAGGCTTACCAAACATCGTAATGTTTGAAGACATTCCGATTACATTATCCTATAATGAAAAAATGGCACTGTTATCAAAGAAACCAATGGAGTTTGCAACTGGAAGTGAATACAATTACAATCAAACAAATTATTTGTTCCTTACCAAGATAATAGAAAAAATAACAGGTTTGTCGTTTGAAGAATACATCATGCAAAATCAATTCCCAGGAGTTAAATCTGGAGTTTATTTCTCCTCTAATTTTGGTGAATCGGTGCCTAACAGCGCATTTAGGTATAATTACAATAGTAAAACAAAGGAGTATGTAAAACAAACCTCAAATAGTGGTGCTGATCTCCATTCGGCAAATGGTCTAAATATTACTCTGCAAGAATTTATTCGTTGGAATGAAAATTTAGATAAAAATACTTTCTTAAAAAAAGAAACAAAGTATTCAATGTGGGAACCATTTAAATACACTAATAGTACTCAAAATTTTGGATATGGTTGGGATTTTTACCCTGTAAACAAAATCATCTCGTATGGTTTTACAGGCGGAAATGAAACTGCTTTTAGAAAGTTTACTAAAAACGATTTAACTATCATTTTTTTATCTAATGGTCACAAATATGGCAATTTATCTGTACAGTCTCAAGTAGTAAATCATGTAGCAGGAATTGTAGATAAAACCTTAATCGATGATTACTTACTGGCTGACGAAAAGATAACACAGGATTTTTTGAAATTAGACTTTACCAAAGCGGAGCAAAATTATCTTGCCCTAAAAAAGAATCATCCTGAGTGGAAGTTTGAAGACAGATTAAACGCTATTGGCTATACATTGATGAATTACGAAAGAGTAAATGATGCTATAAAAGTTTTTGAATTAAATACAAAAGAGAACCCTAAATCAGGAAATGCATTTGATAGTCTAGCCGAAAGCTACTTTAATAACGGTCAGATTGAAACCTCTAAACAGGCGTATCAAAAAGCGCTGGAGCTTTCGCCAGAAAATGCAAACGCCAAAGAAATGTTGGCTAAAATAGATAAACTACTTGCAAAATAGTATTTAAAACTTAATTAAAATTCAATAAAAAGGGCTTTGTATCACTACAAAGTCTTTTTTTATATCTTTGAAAAAAATCCTACTCTTATGTATAAAATTCTAGCTCAGATAAATAAATTGATTTTATCCAGTTTTACAAAACAAGGACTTGATATAACAAAAGCAAAGAAATGGCAAATGGCTATTATTGGTTACCGCTATTTTGTTACAGCACGCGCTTTAGGATAACATATATTATTCATTAAACACAAAAAAGTCCTGTACAACATACAGGACTTTTTTTGATTATTGGAGCAATCGGGTCTAAATATTAACTTTTAGGCAACAACACTGTATTAATTACATGAATTACACCATTAGATTGATTCACATCTGCAATAGTAACTTTTGCTTTATTTCCGCTTTCGTCACTTATGTACAAATCTTTTCCTTTCATCCAGGCTGTTAGCGTTCCTCCACTTACTGTTTTAAGCGAAGCTTTACCGCCACCCATTTTTATAGCTTTTGCGATATCGGATGCATTCATTTTACCAGCTATAACATGGTAGGTTAAAATGGTTTGTAATTTTTTAATATTTTCTGGTTTCAACAATGTTTCAACTGTACCTTTTGGCAATTTATTAAATGCCTCATTTGTTGGCGCAAAAACAGTAAATGGCCCTTTACCTTCTAAAGTTTCTACTAAGCCCGCTGCTTTAACCGCAGCTACTAATGTAGTATGGTCTTTTGAGTTGACTGCATTCTCAATAATGTTTTTGTTAGGATACATTGCTGCTCCACCAACCATAACTGATTTTTGAGCGAAAGAAGTTGCTCCAAATACTAATGTAAAAATTACTGCTGTTAAAATGTTTTTAGTTTTCATGACTTAATTTTTTAGTTATAAAAGCATTTACGACATAACATCCTATTTGGTTTTTAATATTCGGAAATAAATAAAACAAAGATGCTGAAACTCCATAAAAACCTACCAAACAAAGAATTAACATCTATTAAAAACATCTTATTTGACTGTTATATTTTGTTTCTGGTTTCAAATTCTGGACTGAAAACCGAGGCCGATAATCCTTTAAAAATTAGCAAAAAAAAACCGAGTCATTTCTGACTCGGTTTTTCATTATTGTTTAAAGAAGAATTATTTTACTTCTTCAAAAATAACAACACTGATTATCAATTAATTACACAGCAATGATACAAATATGGTACAAAACAGCTATTTTATTTCAGGAAACAAGATATTTCCTTTCTGAAAGCCAATCATTTTAAACTTTATTAGACAGACTTAGTTTCTGAATAAACTAAGTTTTTTTAATTAGAAAGAAATTCTCTCTGATCATTAAAAAGGAAACAGCACCTCCTATCTTTTTATCTCTTCTAAAATCTTACTGTTATATTCATTATGCTCTATCAGCACCGAAACATAGTGATGCAATAAAAAGGATGTATCATTCCAAGCAGAGCCATATTATCATCTTTAACAGGTTAAATTGATCTTCATAGGTTTCAATCCTGCTCTCCCCACGAAAAGGGGAAAAGAAGTGAAAAAGGCTACTTTATCAATCTTTTCAAAAAACCCGAAAAACGTGCTAAAACCTGCAAATCCAAGGATTCGCAGGTTTTTTGCTTTTAAAACACTTTTCAATCTTTATAAAAGTACTCAAAAGTTTTGTGGCAAAATCGTGGCACATTTGGGTGTCTGCAAAATGTGCCACAGAATTGAACCTAAACACTTGCAAACACAGGGGTTAAAGAGGTTAACGACTTGTTTATTTGATGCTATAATTCTACATTTATTAATCTAAAAAGTTGAATTATGTTAGAAAGCAGCTTTGGGTTGGTTTTCTTTTTGAAAATCCCCCGCAATGAAAGTAAAATTAGAACAGTTTATCTTAGGATAACTGTGGATGGAATCCCTAAGGAAACCTCTACCAAACGCAAGTGGGAAAGCGCCCGCTGGGACCAGAAAACCGAAAGAGCAATCGGTACAAAAGAAGATGCAAGATCCCTTAACTTTTTTCTGGATGCACTGATTTTAAAAGTCAATGAATACAAAACAGAAATTATGTACAGCGGTAAACCAATAACCTCAGAAAAAATCATGGATTACGTACTGGGAAAAATTACTCCAAGAATTAAGCTATTGGAGGAATTTCAAAAGCACAATGATGAAATGACTGCCCTCTTAGGCAAAGGATATGCAAAAGGAACACTAGACCGCTTCACTATTACTAAAAATCATTTAACAGCTTTTATCAAATTCAAATTTAATAGTACAGATCTTGAATTCACAGATCTTAATCTTGAATTCATAAAAGACTTTGAATTTTACCTCAGAACAGTTCGAAATTGTAGCAATAATACAACGCTTAAATATATTGCTAATTTCAAAAAAAATGTAATCCGTGCCATTGATAAAGAAGTTATCCTAAAAGACCCATTTAAGAACTTTAAGAGCCGAAAAACCAAAATAATAAAGAAACCTCTTTCCACTCAGGAATTATATGAATTGGAAAGACATTATTTTACCACAGACCGACTCAATGTAGTTAGAGATGTATTTGTATTTCAATGTTACACAGGACAAGCATACATAGACGCGTTTCAACTAAAAAGAACGGATATAAAAAAAGGTATTGATGGGAATTTATGGATCATGTCTGAAAGACAAAAAACGGGTTCTCCCACTAATGTTCCATTATTACCCCAAGCGCTAAAAATAATTGAAAAATACAAAGAACATCCCCTCTGTTTACAACGAGGTACCGTTTTACCAGTATCTTCCAATCAGAAGATGAACGAGTATCTGAAAGAAATTGCCATCCTATGCGGATTTCCTTTTACTCTTAATACACATATGGCTCGCCGTACTTTTGGAAGTACTGTGACATTAAACAATAATGTCCCCATTAATGTAGTAAAGGAAATGCTAGGACATGCATCTGTAAAGCAAACGGAAGCTTACGCCATTACTGAGCAGGCAACCATTGGACGAGAAATGTCACTACTTAACAAAAAACTAAATAAAACTAGCAAAAAAATGTCCGACTCAGACTTGGCCATACTTAGCAGATTGGAGAAAGAAATAAAAGAAATTAAAAAGAAATATAATATTTCACCATCCTAAATCATGAACTAAAAATACAAATAGGTACTGCAAAAGAAAGGGGTTATCTCAAAAATTGAGATGCCCCCTTTTCATATAATTCAACTTCGCTTCTATAACCTGGATGATAAGAAGGATAGTATTTAATATACCCAAGATGTTGGAGATCCTTAAAATATTTATGGTATGTGGGAATTGTATTTATATGAGACAATTCCATAATCTTACTACGGCTCACATTGATTCTCTGTCGCTGTCTCTGTTTATATCCCAAGCTAAGAATTGCCATTAAAATTACCAGATGCCATACAGTAAGCCTTGAATCATCCATATACGTAGATATCCAACTCATGATTTGGTCTTCACTTGGCTCAAGGGTTCGGTTCATCACTAAAAAGTTTTTGAAGATCTGCCTTATTGTAATAATACGAGCCCAGAACTTTTTTGAACCGTACTTTCCCAGTAACTCTTAGATTCTGCAATGATCCTGCAGACATATCCATCATTTTTCTCACTACCTTACTTTTCAGCCATTCAGGGTTTAGTAATTCTGTTTGCGAAGAAGTGGTCTCTTTAATCACTACACGTATTCTATCCAATAACTGTAGACCAAACTGTCTTAAATCGTCTTTTGTTACAATTTCTTCCATAATACATTTTATAAAATTATACATCAATACAATCTTCCAGCAAAATAAAATACACCTTGCTCCTCCTCTTTCTATTACGACTCGGTTCATACCTAATATATCCATACTCGTTTAATTCCCGTATGCATTTATAATATGTTACTGGTCCTGTTATTTTTGCAATCTCCATAATTTCATAACGATACACCTCAATAGGATTAATAAACCCCATACTTGTTCTATATTGTAGTAATGCAGCATATATACCAATATGAGTGATACTTATTCTGTAATCTTTCTCTATTGCTTTAAAGAAATCACATAAAGGTTGTAGTGTTTTCATTATTTCCAAGTTTATTGACTTACATGCAGTCCATTTCGCCTGGAATGATTCATCCGTGGCGTCTCACTTACTTTTTGTATTTGCCTTACAGTTTCCGTCTTTTTATCACCCAAGGCTGTTGCAAGTGTAATTTTCCTCGAGTGACCATCATAAATGTTTACAGATTTAAACTGAGGATTTGCTTCGATGTAAAACTGATGTTCTTTTCCGTTTTTAAGTAAGGTCACCAACTCTCTGTTCCCTTGCCTTAAGGCATCTTGTAATTTACATGCATTCGTTTTATTTGACAATTCCTTTAAGGGCAGTTCCTGTAAAGCACTTTCTAGACTATAACCATAACTGGAATGAAATTCCTTGATACGATGATCGCCGCTGACGTCTTTATCATTAAGGTCTAGTTGTCTCCAAGATCCTTCCTTTTGAATGGCTCGTCCCGCTAATAAATTATATGCCTCTGTTACATTAATAGAATTTTCGTGCTGTACTTTGAAGTATTGACTTCTATTTTCTTCAGGGTTTGATTCGTTTTGAAAAGTGGTTTTATAACCTCCAAATTGATACCGTCCACTCTGGTCTTTTGCAAAAGATAATTCATGATACAGACGCTCCTTTTCATTGACATAATAGGAAATTGGAATAGTAAATTGTTCCTGACCTTGTTTTAATTGCTGTTCAATATGACTTGACAAATCTTTAAAACCAATGCGCTGCACCTGATCATACAGCGCTTGATTGTTCTTTTGCTCTTCTTTCACATCATTTCGTACTGCAATTTGATCTATAAGTGGTGCAACGACCAGTTTACGAATAAGGCGCACTAATAAATTAGGATACAGTTGTTTTAATATCTTGTTCTTTTCTTGCTTGAGCATCTGCAAAGCAAAACGTTCCTCAATATTTTTAGTCCCTTTATACTTTGTTCCAATGCGTTCGTAATGATGTAATTTTTCTTTAATCAACGATCTATTGTTGGAAAGACTGAAATTAAACAGTTTACTAAAACGCTCTTCCCTAGAGCGCCACTGGTTTAATTCCATCTCTACTCTGTTAACAGGAAGAGATTCGTTCATGATTACATGGATTGACTTTTCCTTTTTCTCTTAGCTTCCTTTGGTGCTTCAGGACCATCGTCATCAGCACTTGGATTTTGCCTTTTTGCGCCCTGTTTTACAGAAGCATGCTCTGTTTCGGATTGCTTTTCCTCTTTGGAATGCCGATTATCAATGCGTTGCATAGTAGCATCATACACATTAATCGTTTTGAATTGTGGACTAGCTTCAATATACTGCTTGACTTCTTTACCCTCTTTTAAGAAAGTAGCAGATTGCAGGTTTCCCTTTTTCAAAGAATCCACTAGGTCTTCTTTGTACTTGGGATTTTCCAGTTCCTTGATTGGATGTTTGGCTAATGTTGCTTCCAAATCATATCCATAATTTTGATGGTATTGATTTAATTTAAAGTTTCCTCCAGCATCATTCTGTTTAAAATCCATTTGCAACCAGGAATTGTATAATTCTCCTTCTTTATTAGTAAGATCCTTATTTACAGACCTCCCTTCCATAAGATTAAAAGCCTCCTTCATGGTTATATTGTTGCCTTTATTGATATAAAAGGTTTGCTCCAAAGCTTCTTTTGAATTCTCTTTTTGCAATTCTACTTTATAAGAGTTAAAAAAGTACATATCACTTTGGTCGGATTTTTTAAAATTCAAGGTAGCAATGGCAGTATCTTCGCCATATTTAACTGTATGATTCAAGGTGAAATTGGGTTCTTCTTTCTGTAATTTTTCTTTTAATTCATTCTCCAGTGTTTCACCGAAACCGGTGTACTTAATCTGGTCTTTTAGGTATTCAAAATTTTTCTCGTTCATGACTCAATATTTTAAATGATTACTACTTATAATTTAGAAAGTACAGTAACCTGTACCAGCTTTGTGTTCTTAACATGCAGTTCAACATGCCTTCCACCATTTTGTTCCATGAGTTGTATCGCTAAGTATTTTTTCTCTGGAATGGTGAATTTTGGTAAAGCAAATACAAAGGTGTTTTCTGCTTCACCTTCAATTTTAACTACATTGTTCAAGATATAGATTGGAGTGATTTCGATTTCTTGTGAAGCCGTTCGTTTTACTTTTTTGGTATCACGAATAAAAAAACGTAACTCGTCGATATCATAATTGATTTTGGAATTGTTTGTTATTTTTATCCTGTAATACATCACTTCATCACGAATAAAAATTCCGTTGAGGCTAAAGTCAATATCGTAGTTGCTTTCTTTTTCCCCCCTTAGTTTATTCTTGCCATAAAAAGCTAATTTGGAATATTCTTGGACATCTTGTTCATTTCTAACTTCATTAGAAAAATAAACCTCTTGCACTCCCGATTTTGTTTTGTTTAAACTGAGGTTCAATTGTGGCGATTCTTCATTATAGTTCAATACGAAAGAATATAATTTTCCATCAGCAGTGATCACAGTAAGATTGGTTTGGAAAAATCCTTTTTGTGCTGCTTTGATTTGAAGTATATTCTCAAGACCCTTTGCTTTCTGTACTAGTACATCCTGACTTCCCTTGTCGACGCTTTTAATAGCAAAAGGAAACACAATATTGGTCGTTTTTGAATACGCTATTAGCAAAGAATCTGACTCAATTTTAGAGATATTATTACTATGTCTCTTTTGTGCAAATACACAGATGCTCAGAAATAACAGATAGCCCAACATTAATAAATTAAAATTTTTCATTTGTTTAATTTTTAGTTTTTAATTCGACTCTTTTTGTTTTTCATCTCGAAGGAGAACTTGATAACCCGCTTTCACAACTACTTTGACCATTTTTACTTTTTTACTCAGCAGACTTTTAGCAGCTTCTATTCCAGCTCCTGCAGCCTGTGAACCCCAAGAATCATCTAATGAGGCAACACCCAAAGTCTGCATAGAACGGTCAGCAGATGCTTTGGCAACATCACGGTTAATGGCTCCTGGAATATAAATCCCGATAAGTCCATCCATATCATAGACTGACAAATCAACAGGGAATAAGGAATTGTTATATCTAATACTATTTATCTTAATGGTCAACCTTTCTCCTTTTAAAGAAGCTACTCCAAACATGAAATTGTTCTTTGGGATTTTAATACCACTTACAAAAATGTCATTCATGAGTCGGAACTTTACATTAGCTCCATTTACAATGGTTTGTGTTTCATGAATGACAGCTTTCACAGTATTTTGCATTACATCTGCATTTTCTGGTTCATCCAAAGAATAAAATCCATTATTTCTTGATTCAGCAGTATTTAATGATTTGTTTTGTAAAGACGAAACTGGATTATCTTCTTCTCTGGTAGAAATGGAGAATACTTGTCCTCGCTGAATTTCGGATGCTTTTCTTAATTTTTCCTGAATCCTATCAGGATGCTGAATGTCTAATATACTCTCCAGCATCCCACCGAGTTGCTGCAATTCCGGATCCGGGTTATCCTGTCCACTATTCATAGATTTCATCATTTGTTCCAGTCTGTCCACATCGTTGGAATGTATTGCTGGTTCATCTATTTTTGCGTATTTCTTGTAATCCCTATTTTGAACTGGAACTGATACAGGTGCACTAATTGCTTTTTGAAGGGCTTCTAATTTTTGATGTATTTTCTCTTCGTTTGGGTCACGATGCACTGATGTATTTAGACCCACTCGCCTTTTTCTAACAGCAATAGCACTGCTATCTTCTGTAGAATCAATTTGAAAAGACTGACTCAGATAATTAGGGTCTTTCTTGATAAGCTCATCGAGCTTAGCAGAATCAAGGGTTGCCTGATCGTAGTAATTCATCTTATCTAATGCAAGTCCATCTTTGAGGTTCGCATTCGGCAATTTTATATTAAAACCTTTTGGCTGTGGCTCTGCAACATTTGCAGCATCTATTTTTCCACCACCTAATGCCCAAAATATAGCAGTTAAGAATGGTAAAACTAATACTGGTAATACCAATAACATCTTACGTTGCTTTAGTACTTTTTGTGATTTTTCTTTCTGTTCCATGATATCAATTTTCAAAATTTGAATTATAAACGTTTTCTACTACTGCTAGACTGTCCAGAATTCCGGGACGGTGTTGTACAATACTGTCATATATTTTTTTTCCTGTTGGACTGCGCCCCAGACTATCCAAATACTTCCTGAATTGTATAATTTTTACAAATTCAGTTTTACTCCTGATTATTCCATTTAACGGGATGATCTCTTTCTCTAAGGGTATTGAATTGTTTGGTTTCGTAATTGGAATTACAGTAATATTTTTAGTAGTATTATTTGAAAAACTAGTCACAATCAAATAGATGCTACAACTACCAGTTATCACAATAAAACAGAACAAAATTACTATCCAGTTTAGTCGTGAAAAATGTGATGTCCTTTGCTCCAACCAATGTGCACACTTTTTTTGCAATCGCAGATTCGTTTCATCAAACTTTTGCCATAAACTATTTCTTCTATTAGAGGATTTCATAATCAGTAGTTTATCATTTTCTGTTTTCGGTACTTAAATCCCGATTCTCAATCGTATTCCAACGCTCGATCAAAAAGCCATGTGGGTTATTATCACTTCGCGATACATTACGAAGATTACCTTCAGTAATCAGACTTCGATAAGCAATGCTGGTAGTACGTATAATGTTTTGGGTGGCATAACATCGAAATTGATAGGGATATTTATTGGTATCAATAGTTATGCTATCAACTTTTATCGTTTGGCTAACATTACCCGATATGATACCGGAGTAATAGCCATTCTCTTTTAAATCATCGTAGATTCGTTTCGCACTATCATCTGCTAGATAAAGTGCCTTGGTGACGTTGCTTTTAATCACTTTATCGTCTGGATCAAGAGTGAAGAAGAATTGATGAAATGTCTTTACATGATCCCGTGCTTCAATAGGTATATTATCTTTTCGATCCGAAGCATAGGCTTCCAGTGCTTTACCATTAGCTAAGATGTAAACTTTATTCTGCATTTGTGATACCAGTGTAAAACTCTTGTAAAGCGAAAAACAACTAATTAAAATGCTACCTATAATTACCAACATCGTAAAGCCACGAACATGCCGAAAAGCAGTGTCTATATTTTTCATTTTACTAAACATGATACTTTTATTTAGAGATTATGAATTGCCTTTTAATTTATTCCCCATATAGTTATCCTTATCTTTAAAGTAAGGAGAAGAGTGACTAGAACTTGACATACTTTGGGACACTCGTCCAGCGGCATTGCCCATTGCATCTGCCGCCATACCAGCTCCTTGGGAAGCTGTACCAATCGCTGAACTAGCAGAGTTACTAAAGATGCTTGTTACTTTTTGTCCCAATGCGCCACCACCACCTGCATGAACAATATAATTAGCAACAGAGGGTACGGTAAAATAGCCCACAATGCCAATAATCATAAATACCAGATAAGCAGCATCGGTACTACTAAAAAAAGTATCTCCCTCTTCATTTACTTGTCCGATATCAATTTTTATCATATTCTCTTGAATTTTACCTATGATACTTCCAAATATATTGGCAACGGGAAGCCATAGATAGATATTAATGTACCTCGCTAACCAGACTGTAAGAGTATGTTGGAAACCATCAAAAACTGATATTCCAAAAACCAGTGGCCCTAAAATAGACAGCACTACCAATTGAAAAGTTCGAAGTGTATCGATACACAGTGAAGCCGCTTCAAACAAAACTCGTAACACTTCACTCATCCATTCCTTTACCGAATGTTTGAAATTATAAGAAGCTTTAGACATGGCAAATTTGACATCATTACCAAGACCACTAAGCATTCCTTCTTTAGTAGGATCCTCAGTAGGATGAGTATATTTGTACCATTCTGCTCGATTACCTTCTCCTGTTGAACCCACATACATTTTCCAGGGATCAGTTCCCTTGAGTGCTTCTTCTTTTTCTTTGAGTAATCGTTCAATAGCTTTATTAGACCCTTGCACCATAACAGCAGTTGCCGTTACAGTAGGTTTCATCACTCCATTAATCATATACAATACCGAAGGGAAAATCATGATACAAAACCCTATCACAAAAGGACGAAAGAGCGGATAAAAGTCTATAGGTTCTGCGCTAGCTATATGTCTCCACACTCTAGAGGAGATATACCAAATAGCGGCAAAACCAGCAAGTCCTTGTCCTACTCCCAGTAGGTTATTGCATAAAGGCATCATCTCATCATACAACTTTTCTAATACGCTACTCAGGCTGTTCATATCGTCCGCGATTCCCTGTGCCTGGCTAACAAAAGGCAACAAAAAACCTAGCGAAACAAATAATGCTCCCTTATTTATCTTTATCATAACAATGAATATTTAGTTATCTATTATACATGCTGCGCATTGTATTTACATCATTACGCTCCTTAGCACGTTGCAAAGCCAGTACTATAGTATTGTTGTTGAAGTTTCTGAGGAACATAAGCTTGTCCTGCATATCTGCATATATTTTGTCAATGGATGCTAATCGTTCGTCATCTGACATTCGCATTTTATTTGCCGTGATGACTGTAGTAAGCTCGTCAAGATTTCTAAGACTCTGTTTGAATAAATTATCGTACACTCTTTCTAAGTAAGCGATTTCCTCAGCATTGAAATTTTCACTGTCTCTAAAGCGACCAAAGGCGGACTTATATTCTTTTACCAATTGCATCTGATAATTGACTATATCTCCAATACGCCTATATTTCCGTACCGTGGGACTAACTTGCATAAGCGCATCAAGAAATGTCTCATGAAGACTAAAATTTCCTTTAGATAAATCGTTGACTGTATTATACCCCCCACTGAGCATTTCATACCCCTTTTTCATATCCTTAAAAATCTGTTTGAACTGAGTCAATTTCTCTATGTTCAAAATCAATTGTTGGATTTCCTGTTTTTGGGCAGTTACTTTGGAAGGGAGCAATAAAACAATAAATGCAACTCCTATAATCAGTAAATTTTTCATGGTATATCAATTTATGCCATGCAAAACACGGCTGTTTTTTACTTCTTTCAATTCCTTAGCTTTTGATAAAGCCATCAGTTTAGTTTCGTTACCAAAACTTTCTGAGAAAGCGTAGTTATCGAGCATGTTTTGATAGATGGTATCAATACGTTTGATTCGCTCATCGTCTTTCAACTCTAATTTTCCGTCCAAAACAATTGTCAATAGTTCATCCATATTAGTATCACAATCCTCAAATACCCTCTCAAATACCCTCTTAATATAATCAACCTCATCTCCATGAAATAAATCATCCTGTTGGATTTGCTGATATATCTTATTGGAATTCTTTATGATTTTTATCTGAAGTGCTATTATTTCTGCAACCTTAGCATACTTTTTTATTTTTGGGTTGACACTCTTAAGTGAAGTGAGATAATCCTTATGAAGATTAAATTCTCCACGTTTAAAATCATTAATAGCGCCTAGTCCCTTTTTGGCTACTGAATAGCCTTTTTGAGCATAGCCTATATACACTTGAAGCGCTGCAATTTGTTGTAAAAGCATCCTTTGCTGTTTTGCCTGTGCCTGAATATTACCAGTAATGAGTGTGGCAAAAAGGAATAATAAAAATATCTTTTTCATGATTTTTTTATTTATTACGGAATTCCGTAAAATTTCTTAACCGATTTAACATCGTGTTGTGTTTTGGCTCTTTGAAGACTCAGCAAAATATTCTGTCTATTAAAGAGTATCAGGTCATCATAATTGGCATCGATTTGATCTGCTACAGTATTAATGATTTCTATTCTTTTGGCATCACTCATCTGGGTAGTAAAAGAATCAAGGACTAAAAATATTTGATCAATATTTTTCAAACTTTCATTTAATATCCCAGAATACACTCGTTGCATATATTCCAGTTCGTTGACATTAAAATGAGCATCTTCCTGAAACAAGTTCCAGGCTCTTTCATATTCATCGACCAAACGAATTTGTTTTTGGCTAATATCTTTGATGCGCTTATAATACGTAATAATAGATTTGACTTTTGTCAGTTCCTCATAATAATTCTTGTAGAGATCCTTTTGTTTTTGCGTCCAATCAGAAATCTCTTCCAACTTCAATTTGGATAAAATATTTTCTATTTTCTTCTGTGCATTCTGTAACCAGATTGTTTTATTTTGCAGTTTTTGTATTCTAAGATCTATCGCCTTAATTACCTTTTTCGCGACCGCTTTTACCATCTCTAAAATTGGTATTGTTGCTATCTTTTCTGCTGGCCGTGCAAGAGTGCTCATCAGTAAAAAGCACAACAGGCAAATCGTCATGTTCTTTTTTGTTTTCATAATTAGTATCGTTTAGTTGCCATTCCTCATATCCATAGCAAGTGCTGCAATTCCTTTTTTGATATCACCATCAAACTTTTTAGCATATGCCTGCACTTTTACTTTTTCAGTTTCTTCGGTGGTATACGCTAAATACTCTTCGAGAGATACCTCTGTGCGGTATACTTTAGATTGCATTCCTCCCAGTGAAATAAATACTTCTTTGTACTTTTTATCAGGATCATTCGCCTTGTTGACAGAAAGTACGAGTGCCTTCTCTTTTTCAGTTAGTCCCAGTAATTCTTGTATTTGTTCAAATTTATTTTGATACTTACTCTGATCTAATAATATCTTACAATCACTGTTATTGATAATGGCTTGCTTTACTACTGGTGAAGAGATAATATCCTCTACTTCTTGAGTAACCACGATGGCTTCACCAAAAAACTTTCGAACTGTCTTGAACAAATATTTTATATATTCGGCCATACCCTCCTTGGCTATAGCCTTCCACGCTTCCTCAATGAGTATCATTTTTCTAATACCTTTTAGTTTACGCATCTTGCTAATGAATACTTCCATAATAATGATGGTCACCACTGGAAAAAGTATCGGGTGATCCTTAATATTATCGAGTTCGAAGACAATAAAACGTTCTTTTAACAAATCCAGATTTTCGGTAGCATTAAGCAGGTAATCAAATTCTCCTCCCTTGTAATAAGGACGTAGCACATATAGGAAATTGTTCACATCAAAATCTTTCTCCTTCACCTTATCACCTTCCAAGATGGCTACAAAATCAACTTTCAGGAATTCATAAAAGCTATCAAAACAAGGAAACAAATCAGAAGTACTGTCTAATTTTTCATAGTACAATTGCAACGCATTGGAGAGTGCTACATACTCACTTCGATTGAAAGTTTCATTATCTTTTTTCCATAAAGCCAATAACAACGTTTTAGTACTTTCTTTTTTCTCTGTGTCAAGTGTATCACCTTCACTAATATAAAATGGATTGAATCGAATTGGGTTCTTTTCATCATATGTAAAATAATATCCCCCCACCATATCGCATAATCCTTTGTAACTGTGTCCCACATCAACAAGTACAACATGTGTTCCTTGCTCATAGTAACTCCTAACCATATGGTTCGTAAAAAAAGACTTTCCACTTCCTGATGGTCCTAATATAAATTTGTTTCGATTAGTACAAATTCCCAACTTAACAGGTTCGTCACTGATATCCACATGAACAGGTTTTCCTGTCAAACGATCTCCTAGTCTAATACCTATTGGACTAAGAGAAGAACGATAGCCAGTCTCTAGATTCAAAAAACAAGTCGCTTGTTCGGTAAACGTGTCGAAGGTGTCGTTCATGGGGAAATCTGCCTCATTTCCAGGAATGCCTGCCCAAAATATTTGCGCCGCTCCTACCGTTTCTTGCTTAGCAGTGGCATCCATCTGTGCCAGTGCTGAAGAAACTTTATTCTTCACGTCTTTTAGTTCTTCCTTGTTATCCGTCCAAACCAGTACGTTAAAATGGGCTTTTACAGGGAGTCTTTGTTGGCCGATGGCCTCATTAAGAAAGTCATTAGTAGCATCACGTGCAATAAGATTCTCTCTGCTATACGCCGATAAAGATTGTAACCGCAGTCTTTTACTCTCTAATTTCTGTAATGTCTTTTGAAAATCCTCTATGAAAATATATTGGTTATAGATATGATTACACGATAACAATTGACCAAGCGTGGAAGCAAATCCAATACTAAACTTAGTTTTATCTGTCGAGTACCTATCATAATTAATTCGAGAACCACATAGAGCAGGCAAGTCAGTGGCATCACCTAGAGTATAAATTTGGCAATGCTTATCGCCAACCTGCAAACCATCATCGAAAGCAATATCCTTATAAACAAATGAGTTTGCTACATCAGACAGAAAACAGTACTTTTCTATGATTCCTATTTTTCTGCTGTGGCTTTTTAGGTCATTATTTCCCAGACGAGTTAGTTTTACAAAACCACTGTCTTCCAATATGCGTTTGAATTGTCCCGTACTATCAATAAAATCCTGGCGTAATTGCGCTTTTAATGTTTCTTCTGGAACTATAGAAGTTCTCAGTAAATTGGAAAATAAAGAACTGGACGTTTTCCTTCCTGCTGGTTTCTTTGTCAGGAAAATATAACACGAATGATCCAGAAATGGACGCTCATTAAAAAAACGCTCACTGCTTCGGGTCAGGAAACTGGAATCTTCACTTGTGAAATCCGGCTGGAACTTACTATCTATAAACCAGTCCTGTTTGTGGAACACACTAAACTTAGGAAGCAACTTTATGGCTTTGAGCCATGCCTGATGGAATGCCTCATATTCCTGATCCGACAACGTAAATATCTCAGGTAATTCTGCTTTGAATACGACTGTCACATCTCCTTGCTTGGAAAGAATACAATCATGCTCTACATCCATAATCGGTAAAATATCATCTATCATCTTTTCCACCATCATCTTTCATTTACCTGTTTCCATTTTTATCCCTATGCTATTTTTCCATTTTGAATATTTTTCTGCTCTGACATTTCACCGCTTTAGGAATCTGTCGTTTTGCTAAGGCTTTCATCATTCCGTGTTCCCCATATTTCTGACTCATCTTATATATTTTCAGAACCCATAATGTCCCCGAAATACCAATAATTCCGATACAGATAAATGAAGGCAAACCTGCTATATATAGGATTGCAAATAGTATCATTAAAGCAATCACTCCCCCTCCCAAATACCAGATATATTGCGCTTTTAACCCTTTAAATTCTATGCTTTGGTTAATTCCTTTGTTAATTTGATATACACTATTTGACATGGCCCAATACACTTAAATCCCAAAGAAGGATTTGATTACCGTAGCAACTACTACCAAGAAAACACAACTACCAAACCATGCCGCTGCAACTTTACCTGTGTCAGGATCTCCAGCATTCCATTTCTGATATACCTTCACTGCTCCTATGAGTCCTAATATTGCTCCAACGGCATACATGAGTTCAGTTCCTGCATCAAAATAACTTCGTACTTGCTGATTGGCCTCGTTAATTCCTGCAAGTCCATCTTGAGCATAGACCTCATAGCTTATTACCATAAGGATTTGCACTAGAAGCGTACAGATAACAGATGATTTTTTTCCAATAAACTTTCTCAAATTCCAGTTCCATTTTTTCATTGCTCATTATTTTTAAAGTTTAAAAATGCTGATAAAACGGAGGAGATTGCCGTTGTCACAATTCTTCTTTCATGTCACATAAGCCATACCGCACAAGGATGGACAAGAGTATTTCCTCCGCTATGTTGTTTAATTTTTCAATTCCATAACTCTTCAACTTCTGCCTGAGTAACAGATATAACATCTAGTGTTTGGCATTTTGTTACAATAAATTCACTCACAGAAGAGCGAAACGCAGAATCCTTTACAGAGGGATATTGCTTAAAAAACAGCTGGATGTAGTCAAGTACTTCTTGTTTGGCGAGTTTTCTTTTTCTTGCATCTGCAATAAAGTTTTTTAGTTGTTCCACAAGAGAATCAACATCTTCAAACGTAGCGTCAAATTCTCCAAACGAAGATTGGTCTAAAGTCATTTGAGGTGGGTCCTGATCGTTTAATTCAGATTGGAAGTCTCCATACTTTAACTCCCCTAATCTGCGAAATTGAAGTTTTCGCTTTCCTGCTGTAATGCCTTTGAGTTCTTCAAGGTAAAATCGGAATCCAACAAATAAATACCAACTTACTACTAACAGCACAACTACAAGTATGTAATTGCCCCATGAAATGTTTGTAAACATACGCTCATCATTTTATCGTTCTACATTAGTTTCTCACAATCCCGATAAATAGAAATTATTCCAAAGCAGGATTTTCATCATTTTATAGAACAAAGAAACAATAGACAATAAACTACTACAAGTCCAGTTTTTTGGTGTACCCTAGTTGTACCCTGCTGTACCCTCAATAAAATCAAGAAGAAAAAAAATAAAAAAATATCAAAAAAATAAAAGCCTCCCGATTGGGAGGCTAATTTGATGATAAAATCAGCTATTATAAAAACAGTTCTTTATATTCTCAAGGGAAGCTTTTTCATGTTTTTAAATTATTACAGCCTTCATTAATATTGTTTAATCTGTTTAATCATTCGTTCCAATGTTTCAATTGCTATCTCCTTATCTCTTTCTTCGGCAACATAAGCTTTACTTCTCATGGAATCATACGAAAGATTTACTTTATTTGGTGTGGAAAGGAAAGGAACAATTGTTTTAAATAAATGATTCATTGATTTTGAAATAAGAATTTTTAATTCGTCTGATGCCCTAAGTATGAGCGCTGTCTGATCTGTGGAAAGTTTGCATAAAACCTTATTCGAAGGACTATTCACTAGAGTAAACCTATCTGTTTTTCTTTCAATGATTGGAAAAGGTGTACCTAAATAGTTTGAAAATCTAGATTCAACAAAGGTTATTAATTCATCTAGGCATGAAATTAAGGTAGCTGTAACTTCTTTTAAGTTATCCTTGTGCAAATCATTACTCCTATTTATTTCTGTTATTTTATCTAAAAGAAATAACAAGGTAGAATAATAATTCCCTACCAAAATTTTAATATGTTTCTCGTTAGTAAGTGAAAAAACCTGCACAGTAAACTGTGACTGAATCAAAAAAGTTTGTTGAGTGGCTTTCTTAATAATCGCTCGTGATTGGATTGGAGTAATCATACTAAGATCCACTTTATTAGGATTAAGGGTTGAAGTCACCGTTAAATCCATCCATTCTAAAAGATACGTTTGAGTCATTTTTTTTACTTTTACTTAGTAAATATTTCTCCCGACTTGTAATCGACAGTACTCTAAATCAATACTTATAGAACATTCTTAACCCAGTCAAATCATGTTTATATTCAATGGGAATTTAATTGTAACCGATACTCGGAGGGTGACAGGGAAGTATGCCTTTTAAAAAATGTACTAAAAGAAGAATAATTATTGAACTCTAATTCATCAGCGATATTGAAAATTGTTATTTGCGAATTTTTCAATAATATTTTCGCTTCAATAAGCAATCCTTCACAAATGAGATCTTTAGCTGTTTTGTCCGTAATTTGTTTGACTATTCTATTTAAATACCCTGGGCTGATGCAAAGAGCATCTGCAAAAAATTGCACACTATGCCTTTCTTTACAATGCAAAACAATATAGTTTATAAATTGCGCTACTAGAAGTTCTTTCCTTGTTATACCATGCGCTTCACAATCACGGTACTTATTATAAATGATTTTAATCTCATATAAAAACAGGTTAAAAGAGTTTTTCATTAGTTCATTATTATAAATGGAATAGGTTATGTTTTTGTTTTTAAGATCTAGTAGTTTAAAGAGTTGTAGCACTAGTTTAAAGTCAATAGTATTAAGGGTAATACTTGGATAATTTTTGGTATTAAAAGCTGAAGAGAAAGAAGCTTGTTGTGTAATCATGATGCATACTTGTAATAATTCATTCCTATCGATTAAATTACATATCGTATTCTTAGGTATGTAAACTAAATCATGGGCGCTCAGTAATAGAATTTGATTATTTATTTTCAATTTTAAATTCCCTGAACGAACTAGCAGCATACTAAAATTTGATGTTTTAAAAGGGCGGTTTACCTCCCAGCCAACATATTCTTTAAAAAAAGAGACATACAGTCCTTTCATATCAGATCCAAAATTACTATTGATAAAATCTTTAATCATGTGTGATAAATCTAAATGATACAATAAAAATATTTGCTAAGATTACATTCTATATCCTTACGATAATTATATGATATATTAGAATAAACAATTATCTCATTATAAAAAATGCATTACGCTGAGATAATTGTTTTTTTGTGCTCAATTTGAAATTATCAATTAACAATCAGATTATTTTGAGCAATACCTGCCACTAGTGCCATAATCACTGGAGACAAATTGATATCAAGAGCTCCAACAAGACCACCAATATGATTGCCTGCAGAGCTATCCCAATCTCTGTCTTTTTTCTTTTCATAGTAGATTGAATACCTTGCAATCGACGCTGTAGTTAATATAACCCTCCTATCTTCATTGTTTAGTAAGTCATTCAATAGAATCTCAGATTCATAGGTTGTTATAAATTCATAGATATCTTCGTATGGATTAGTCTTTATTAGCGCTAAAGAATTTAGTAATGTTGCGATTTTTGCTTTGGCAGGTACCGTTAATACTGAATTTTCGATAATGGCGCTACCACTACTTTGTGGGTTAATAA
Source organism: Flavobacterium sp. EDS (assembly GCF_020991525.1). Taxonomy (NCBI): domain Bacteria; kingdom Pseudomonadati; phylum Bacteroidota; class Flavobacteriia; order Flavobacteriales; family Flavobacteriaceae; genus Flavobacterium; species Flavobacterium sp. EDS. The sequence goes on along the minus strand of NZ_JAJMOZ010000003.1, from coordinate 278,873 downwards.
GTATTGTATTAATGATGTTGATTGAAGTTGGCGCACTACAATCCTGAACAATATTAAAGGTATTTGAAAGCCCTATCAATTGTATTTGCGCCATAATATCCTCAATTAATGTATTACCAGAACTTGTCGCTAAATATATTTCTAAAATCTCATTGTGCAGCCTTCCTGCACTATCATAAGGATTTGTATTGTTATCTGGCCCCTGTAAAGTCATTTTAGGCTTTTTAAAATTGACTTTTTTATTCGTTCTCAAATCATCTACAGTTCCTTCAGGAGAACAGGAAATAACAATAAACGGAAAGATTAAAATTAATAATACTGTCTTTTTCATAATTCATGGTGTGTTAAATATTACCAAGCAACTTTATATTGCCCAATTCATTGCACCCGGGTAAGCAGAACTTCATTTGGCACGATACCAAACTTTTTGCTTTTTGAATTCGAAGCAAATCTATTAGGAGAAATCAACCCTTGCAAGAGATTACTTAAGGAATTCCATTACTTACAATATGGATTTACATGAAATCCACACATATTTAAAACAAATAAACATCTATTAATCAATTCTTTATACTATTTTTAAAATCAAAAAAACTAGTAATCACATACCTTTTTTAATACAGGTCTTAAAGATTTTTCTGGTAACTCATCAATCCCAATATCTACATACTATGGCTGTAACATATATTATTCTATTACTGTTCTGGGCGACATCAACCTGCATAGCACAGAAAAAAAACACTCACATTCCTGATTCTTTGTACAATAAGGAATATACATATCTGGACGAGCAAATTGATATTTTTAAAAGAAATCCATCCAAAGCAGCTGTATATGTACATTCTTATTTGGCTAAAGCCAAAGCAGAAAAGAATTGGAAGGAGATGGTATTGGGCTATAAAAACTATTTTTTGCTAAAATCTGACGAAAATTATAAATTGGTTTATGCCGATAGTATGATTTACGCTGCCAAAAATTCGAAAGATAATGTACTAATTGGATCTGCATACCTATCAAAAGGAATAGTCTATTATGCCGAAAAAGAACATAAGGCTGCCCTTGATAACTATATTATAGCAAATAATTTTATAACAAAGACTAGTGACCCTTACTTGTTTTACAAACTAAAGTACAACATGGCACTTATTAAATATTATCTAGGTTCATATGATGAAGCTATAGTATTGCTTAAGAAATGCATAGATCATTTTAAAGATAACGATGATCGAGCATATCTTAATTCGCTCCATTCCCTTGGATTAGTAAATAATAGATTGGGGAATTATGGTTTGTGTAGCGAAATAAATAATACAGGGGTAACACAAGGAAAAAGGCGTAATAATACAGAGGTTGAACCCTATTTTATTCACTCCGAAGGGGTCAATCAATATGGCAAAAAAAATTATGCTATGGCAATACGAACAATTCAAAAGGGGCTCATTGGTATTCGTAAGAATAAAGATTTTTCTAATGAAAGTGTAGGTTACTACTATATCGGAAAAAGCTATTGGGAATTACGTAAAACAGATCAAGCAATACATTACTTCCGAAAAGTAGACAAAAGCTTTGATGATAAGGGTTATATTCGTCCTGATCTACGTGAAATGTATGAAGTTCTAATAGACTATTATGTTGCAAAGAAAAATCCCGAAGAAGAGCTATATTATGTCAATAAATTACTTAAAGTAGATAGTATTTCTAATAGTACTTATAAGTACCTAACTGGAAAAATGCATAAAGAATATGATACCAAAAAGCTATTCGCAGAAAAGAAAAAACTTGAAAATTCTTTCAATAGAAAAAAATCCACAGAGCTAATTTTCATTTCAGTTATTGGGCTTCTTATTCTTTCCTCCTCCTATTTGGTATACAGAAATACCCGAATTAAAAAGAATTACAAGAAAAAATTTGCAGAATTAATGTTTAAAAATGAAAACACTAAAGACAATGTGGTACAAAATAAAATCCCTTCAGATACTCTAAACATCAATCCTGATACAGTAGCTGGAATACTTAAGCAATTAGAAAAATTTGAGCAAGACAAGAAATTTCTGGAACAAGATTGGACATTAGTAAAACTCGCAGCAGCTTTCGACTCTAACACTAAATACCTATCTAAAATAATTTATTTCTACAGAGACAAAAAATTTGTGGAATACATCAATGATTTAAAAATTGATTATCTAGTCGAACTCCTAAAAACAAATAGAATCGTACGAAAGTTTAGTAATGCGGCATTAGCTGAAGAAGCTGGTTTTAGTTCAACACAACGTTTTACAAATGCTTTTCTACAAAGAATTGAAATCTCCCCTACCTTTTTTATTAAAGAATTAGAAAAACAGCAATTGTGAAATTAATTGCATATCATTTATGTAGTAAGAACAAAAAGGATATTTTTGAGTTTTTAAATTAAAAATAAAATCATGAAAGATCTAGTATCAAAAATCTATGCAGAATTCGAAACTTTTAAAACAGAATCAGAATCACTAATTGAAAAGGTGTAAAAGCGGCTGGACCAAGAGCGCGTAAATCAACTTTAGAAATTGAAAAACTATTAAAAGAGTTTAGAAAAGTTTCTGTAGAAGAATGTAAGAAATAAGTTCATTAAAAAAATAAACCTTGCTTAATTAAATTAAACAAGGTTTGTTTCTTATTCTTCAATTATAAACAACTACAATTTATTTATAATCTTATTTTTCTAGAAAAAAATAACTGCAATTAAGAATACCACACCTACTAGTAACAAAATCATAGATAACAGCATGATTATTTTCTCAATAAAAGTAATCACGGTTGCACGTTCATAACTTTTAAAGTGTTGCAAGCCACCCTCTCCTCTCCGATTAAACCTGCGTCTATTTATGATATAGCGAATAACTAAACCTGAGACCAATAGTAAAACTCCAATAGTGATTACTGTAATATTTGATTTATCTATTCTCATATTCTTTTTATAAAATTAAAACGCTAGCCTAGTTTTAGATAAAATTTTATTTAGAACTTCGAAACACTCTCCTAATATTTAAATTTCAGTACAAAAAAAGATGACCATAGCACTTTATCTAATCTGAATTTTCATTTTTCAAATCAATATCAAAATCTAATAATCTTTTGGGCTGCACATTAAGTCCTTTTGCAACTTTTAAGAAAGTCCTAAACGTAATATTTGTTTTTCCTAGTTCAATTTTATTAAAGTCACTATCATCAATACCAGTGTGAAATTCCATATCCCCTAAAGTTAAGTTCCTTGCTTCTCTTTCTATTTTTACTCTTTTACCAAATTCCCTTAGAAAATCATTAAATATATTATCCATAGTATTATTTCTTTTGACAAGTGAATTTGCCAATATTTAACATAAAACTTATGGGGATATATCCCCATAATCATTTTATTTGTTATATTTGTATAATCATTACGATTTGTAATGTATTTTTGCGATACTTCATATAAAAATATTTGAAGCATTCGCTTTGAATCTTGCTTAGAAAAAACTGGACACTTTTTTAGCGCGCAAGATGATAAGTGCAAATGCCTACGCTTATAAAAGGGCGTGGGCTCGCTTATTCGCGCGCAGGTAGTCCAGTAAATCCTTCTATGCAATAAGTTGAGTCCCACGTTTCTTTTTTATAAGAAACTTTATACTCAATTCTTTTCAGGGCGCACTTTCTTAATTTCGATGTTTCGCAACTAGTTATTATTGTTTAACCAATAAACTTGCGTGCCTATGATTCAACGAAACTGGTAGTCGATACCATAACCTACACAACTTAACGCATAAAAAATGGCCCTCTACTTCGTCACCAAACTAGTATAGAGGACCGTAGCAAACAAAACAAACGTTTTACTTAACTAACCCAATATTATGAATAATTATTCATTTTACAAGGGTAGTAAGGCTCTTTATTGCCTGTTTTTTTTCGGGTGTTTCTTGTCTTTTACCCCTGTTCTAGCAAAGAGTTCCCTGCGGCAACTGCAGTCCAACTCCCAACAAAATCTAGTAAAAGGTATCATTACTGATGGTACTAATCCTTTACCTGGTGTCACCATTGCCTTGAAAGGTAAATCCAATTCTGGTACAATTTCCGATTACAATGGACAGTATAATATTGCTGCAGCTGTTTCAGATACTTTAATAGTTTCTTTTGTAGGTTTCAAAACCGTTCTGGTCCCCATAAAAGGGCGGCAAACCATAAACATAAGCTTAGAGTACGACACCATGACACTACAAGAAGTCCAAGTCAACGCAGGTTATTATACCGTAAAGGAAAGCAAGCGTACGGGCAGTATCTCAAGAATTACAGCCAAGGATATCGAAACCCAACCTGTGACGAATGTTCTAGCCACTTTACAAGGACGTATGGCTGGGGTCAATGTAACCCAGACCACAGGAGTCCCTGGTGGAGGATTCGAAATCCAGATACGAGGACAAAACAGTATCCGATCCGAAGGAAATAATCCTTTATATATTATTGATGGTGTCCCCTATGCTTCAGATCCCATCGGTTATGGACAAACCTCAACAATCTTCCCTACTATTACTAACCCATTAAACAGTATTAATCCAGATGCTATTGAAAGTATTGAAGTACTAAAAGATGCTGATGCCACCGCCATTTATGGTTCACGTGGGGCCAATGGTGTGGTTCTGATTACAACAAAAAAAGGAAAAGAAGGTAAAACTAAAATCAGCTTCACAGCATCCTCAGGAGCTGGAACTGTAACCAAGTTCATGAAACTTATGGATACTCAGCAGTATCTAGCGATGCGTCGGCAAGCTTTTGCCAACGATGGGATTACTACATATCCAGCCAATGCATATGATGTCAATGGAACATGGGATCAAAATCGAAATACGAATTGGCAAAAAAAGATAATCGGTGGTACTGCTGTAATAACAGATTTACAAGGAACTATCACAGGTGGTTCACAATTCACACAGTTCTTATTCAGTGGAAGCTATCATACTGAATCTACAGTTTTTCCAGGTGATTTTTTATATAAAAAAGGAGGAGCGCAGTTCAGTCTGAACCATCAGTCCTTAGACAATAAATTCCGTTTCATATTTTCAGGTGGATACACTGCTCAAAACAACGATCAACCAGCTTTTGATCTTACGTCTGAATCAAGGTCACTCCCACCCAATGCCCCAACTTTGTACGATACAGCTGGTAATCTTAATTGGGAAAACGGAACTTGGGACAATCCTTTGCGAAACCTACCAGCACAGTATCTATCCAAAACCAAAGATCTTCTAGCAAATACAATCGTCTCTTACGAAATAGCACCTAGCTTAATATTGAAAAGTAGTTTGGGATATTCTGACTTACAACATATAGAGAGTCGCACCAATCCATCAACTATTTACAATCCTTCATTTGGATACACTAGTGCCAATTCAAATTTGTTTCTCAACAATACCAAACGAAGCTCTTGGATTATAGAACCACAAGTTAATTGGGAAAAGGAATTTGAAGGTGGCAAGTTAGGAATTCTCATAGGTGGAACCTTTCAACAACAAACCACTTCGCGTTTATTTCAATCTGGAACAGGATTTAGCTCAAATAGTCTAATTAACGATCTTGCTTCTGCAACTACACGCCAAGTTGCCCTTAGTGATGAAACCATATATAAATACCAAGCCTTTTTTGGTAGAATCAATTACAACTGGAAAGATCGTTACATTGTAAACATAACTGCGAGGAGAGACGGTTCAAGTCGTTTTGGACCAAGAAACCAATATGCCAATTTTGGTGCGGTTGGCCTAGCCTGGTTATTCTCTAATGAAAACTTTCTAAAAAAAAGCTCATGGTTGAGCTTTGGAAAACTTCGTGGTAGCTACGGAACTACAGGTAGTGATCAAATTGGAGATTACCAATTTTTAAACACTTATAACTCTTCGGGTGTCAATTATCAAAATATCATAGGATTACAACCAACTCGTTTATTTAATCCCGACTTTGGATGGGAAATCAATAAAAAATTGGAAGTAGCACTAGAGCTAGGATTTTTTGCGGATCATGTTTTTCTAACTGGAGCATGGTATCAAAATAAATCTTCTAATCAACTCGTAGGAATACCACTACCAGGAACAACTGGTTTTACTCAAATACAAGCTAATCTAGATGCAACTGTTGAGAATACAGGATTAGAATTCACCCTACGAACCGTTAATTTTTCTACCAAATATTTTAAATGGATAAGCAGTCTCAATGTGAGTATCTCTCGCAATGAGCTTCTAGCATTCCCGAATTTAAAAGGTTCAACTTATAGAAATACATACCGTATTGGAGAACCTCTCAATATTCAGTTGGCATATAAATACATTGGACTTGATCCAGTAACTGGAATATATCAATTTGTTGATCAGAACAATGATGGTGTCCTATCGGCTCCTGATGACAAGCAAACTGTAGTAAATCTTAACCCTGATTATTTTGGCGGATTACAAAATCAATTGAGTTATAAAAACTGGAAACTAGACTTCCTCTTTCAATTTGTGAAGCAACTCAATAAAGATAATCTAGTAGGACTCGCCGGGTTGATGACCAATCGTCCAGAAAGAATGATAAATAGCTGGAAGCAAGTTGGCGACACGGGACCTTATCAAATTTACAGTGCTGGGTACAATTCTGCTGTTGTTACCGCACAATCTCGATATTCAGGAAGTGATGCAGCTATTGTAGATGCATCATACGTTCGACTTAAAACAGTTGCCTTAAGTTATGACGTTCCTTTAAGTTCTAAAGCAGTACAATGTACTATTATGCTCCAAGGTCAAAATCTTTTGAGTTTTACTCCCTACAAGTATGGAGACCCTGAGTTTAAAAGTAGTAGTTATCTCCCTCCACTTAAAATTATTACTGCTGGAATTCAACTAACTTTTTAATCTATTAAAGTATGAAAACGATATTTAAAAAAAAGTACTACTGGTGCATAGTTAAAAAAATATTCTTTTTAAGTTTTACTTTTTCTATGCCTGCTTGTGATTCTTTTCTGGAAATAGATCTTCCAAAATCACACCTTACAAACACAAGTGTATTTCAAGACTATACAACTGCAAATGCAGCTATGGCAGACGTCTATTCCAAGATTCGGGATAAAGGACTACTTACTGGAACCTCATTTGGTATTTCAAATCAACTAGGTAATTATGCAGATGAGCTTACTTTTTATGGCTCATCTACTAATACTACTTTAGGATTTTATACCAATACCCTCTTACCTTCTAATAGTACTGTAGCTCAGTTCTGGAATAATTCCTATAACCAAATTTATGCCGCCAATGCAGTTCTGGAAGGTGTTAAAACATCTAATTTTAATGAACAAGAAAAGGCACAATTAGAAGGAGAAGCTCTTTTTTTACGTGGGCTACTTCATTTTTATTTACTGCAGCTCTTTGGTGATATTCCATATATACAAACTACCGACTATAAGAGTAATAGTATTGTCTCGCGCAAATCTAATGAGCTTGTGTATACACAAATTATAACGGATTTAAAAAATGCAGAGAGATTACTTTTACCGTCTTACCCTAATGCAGAGAGAGTACGTCCTAATTCTTTTGTTGTAAAGTCAGTTTTGGCAAGAGTTTATCTATATGGAGGTATGTGGGATGATGCCAACAAAATGGCTACAGTAGTAATAGAAAACAATAGCTTATATGTATTTGAAAATTCACTTAATAAAGTGTTTTTAAAAAATTCTACAGAAACAATCTGGCAATTTATGCCTGCTGTAGCAGGAAAAAACACAGATGAAGCCACAATTTTTATTTTCACTTCAGGACCTCCTCCACTCGTAGCACTAAGCGAATCTCTCATGAATTCCTTTACGGTGAGTGACCTAAGAAAGACAAATTGGACAGCACCAGTAACTAATGGAACTAAAACATGGTATTATGCCTTTAAGTACAAAGAATCTAAAGCGTCTACTACTTCAAAGGAATACTCTATAGTGCTACGTCTAACTGAACAATATCTTATTCGGGCAGAAGCTCGAGCTCAACTAGGAGATCTCATTGGAGCGAAAGAAGATTTGAATAAAATAAGAAAACGAGCTGGCCTTTCTAATGCAACAGTAAACTCAAAAGAAGAAATATTAGAGTCTATACTTCAGGAAAGAAGAAAAGAGTTTTTTACCGAATATGGACATCGTTTTTTTGATCTCAAACGCACTGGTAAGCTTGATACTGTTTTATCCACAAAACCAGGCTGGAACATAACTGATAATCTTTTACCAATCCCAGAGAGCGAACTAACACTCAATCCAAATTTAAAACCTCAAAACCCAGGTTATTAAATTCTAATATCAAACACTAAAATGAAAGTACAATTCAAAACAACAGTAGTGTTGCCATGGCGAAAGCTATCCTTTTTTTTAATTTTTATTTTGCAATTAGTTGCCTGCTCCCTTTGGGGGCAGGTATTGCAAAAAAAAACGTTAACTAAGGATGATTACCCAAAATGGGGGCGATTAAGTCTTGAAAAATTGACTCCAAATGGACAATGGATTAGTTATACTATCTCGTATAAGAATGATGTTGATACTCTTTTTATAAAAAACACCAAATCATTAAAAACACATGCTTTTCCTTCAGGTAACGCAGGGGATTTTATAACTCCAGATTGGTTTACCTACCAAACTACCAAAGGACTTCACTTAGTCTCTTTAAATAATGGTAAAGAAGAAATCATAGCCAATGTAATCCAATATGTCTACTCTCCAATAGCAAAACGTCTTTTAATTCTTATAAGTGAAAAGAAAAAAGAAAATATCTTGATTATTCGCGAACTCAATGAAGGCAAACAAGAACATATTGTAGGGGTGAATGAATTCTTAATGGATCCAACAAACCAAATGATACTGTATACTATTACTACTGGAAATCAACATACTATTAACCTCTTACAACTTTCTTTAAAAAACAAAAAAACTGTATTATTAAGTGGTCCGAGTTCTTTTAATAATCTCGTATGGCATATAAAAGGAAAGGCAGTCGCTTTCATGCAAAAGTCCCTTGGAACATCAAATAATACTATTTTTTATTATAATCTTTCCAATAAAAAATTATACTATCCCAATCAAAAAAAGCAACTTAGCTTTCTAGAAGATTCCTTGTTTATTGCTACAACAACCTACAATTTAAAAATTTCCGATGATATGCAAAGAGTTTTTTTTGCAGTACAACGAAAGTCCAAATCAAAAGACACGTTAAAAGACTCTGATGTCCAATTGTGGTATGGGAATGCAAAATGGGTTTATCCAATGGAAGAAAAACGAAAATTAACCGAAGGAACTTATCTTGCCCTATGGAATCCACAACAGGATCGTTTCAGACTCATTTCTAATGATACCTTACCACAGTTTATGCTAAATGGAGATCAAAAATATGCTATACTGTACAATACACAGCAATATGAACCGCAATATGCTTATGAAGGCCTTAGAGATTTTTATCTTGTAGATTTGACTACTGGTAAAAATACTCTAATTTTAAAAAAACATTCTGGACATAAAAAACATACCATCCCATCACCTACTGGGAAATATATAGCGTACTTTCGAGAAAAAAACTGGTGGATCTATGACATTGGAAAAGAAACTCATACTAATATTACCAAAAATATTGGACACTCTTTTTTTCAAAATGAAAAAGAACACCCAGGACATGCTAGTACGTACTCAAACTTAGGCTGGACTCCAGAGGATAAAGAAATCCTATTGTGTGATGAATATGATATCTGGGCAATAACCTCAGATGGGCTAACAGCAAGAAGATTAACTCATGGTAGAGAAGACCAAATACAATTTCGATTAGCGGGCTATACCAAAATTATTCTTGGGAAACCTAATTATTCAGGATGGATTCTTAATACTATTGATTTCAATCAAGGATTAATACTAGAAGCTACTCAAAAAAATAGGCCGTATGGTTATTATAGATGGTCACCTGGATCTAATGAAAAACTAGTATCGTCTACCAATACCCACCTAGATCAACTAATAAGAACTACCTCTGGTGATGCATTCGTATATAGAGAACAACGTTATGATCTTTCTCCCCGATTAATGTTACAAACGCATCCCCATAAAGCAACAAGAGTATTAGTAACAAGTAATTTACAACAACAAATATTTCATTGGGGAAAAACAAAACTAATTCAATATAAAAACGCAAGAGAAAAATTATTGCAAGGTATATTGTATTATCCAGCAGATTACAACAATAAAAAAAAATATCCGATGATTGTCCATATTTACGAGAGATTGTCCCAAGATCTTAATAAATACATCAATCCTTCCCAATTCAACGATGTCGGATTTAACATCTCCACATGGACAACACAAGGTTATTTTGTACTCGCCCCTGATATCTCATATGAAATTGGTAAGCCTGGAATATCAGCAACTGATTGTGTTGTTTCAGCAACAAATGAAGTAATAGCACGAGGTCTTGTTCTACCAAATAAAATCGGGCTAATTGGACATTCTTTTGGAGGATACGAGACGGATTTTATTATCACACAGACCAATCTTTTCGCCGCTGCTGTAGCTGGTGCCGCGGTAACAGATCTCACAAGCACATATCTAACGATTGGTGGAGATTCTGGAAGGCCTGATATGTGGCGTTTTGAAAATCAACAATGGCGTATGGGAAAGTCACTATTTGAGGATCAAGCAGCCTACGATAGAAACTCACCCATCCTTCATGCAAAAAATATCACTACACCATTACTTTCTTGGACTGGTGGCAACGACAAACAAGTGAATTGGAATCAAAGTATAGAATTCTATTTGGCATTACGACGTCTAGAAAAAAAGCATATCATGTTACTTTATCCCAAAGAAGGACACAACCTTACCAATAAAAAAAATCAAAAAGACCTTTTTATTCGAATACAACAATGGTTTAATTATCATCTCAAAGATTCTCTCCCCGCTCCATGGATAAAAGCAGGACTGAAATAATAATTTACACTAAGTAACAATGCAGTTCTTTTTAGAACTGCATTGTAGTTTAAATGATATTTTAAGCGTCAGCTTTATGGGCGATATAAAATTATCGGACAAGTAGTTCCATCTAGTCCAAACGCTTGTGGGCTTTCATCATCATCCTCAACTAGACGGCACACTTCATCAAATTCATCAGAACATTCTACAGGAACACTACAAGGAGTCCCCCCTATTGGCGTCGCATAGCCATCTATTTCATCGTCTATTATAGCGTCACTTTGCATCGATGTGGTTAAAAACGCACCTGAAATTGCCAATACAAAAACTGCAACTGGCATCATCTTTTTTAAAATTAATGTTTTCATAATAATATAAATTAATAGTTAATTTCGACCTACTTTTTTCTACAGGTGTTCGATCTAATTCCTGATACTAGCGCTAGTATATCATAACATGTATCAGAGTTTTGTTCCAACCACACGTTTCATTTCATTTTTTAGTTTTTCATTCAATTGATAAATCACCAATTTAGTATCAATAAGAGCATATACATGGGTTGGAGTCACCAAAAAATTCCGAAGCTTTTTACCATCAACTCCATATACATGAAAACTAAACAAATAGCCTTTCTTATCAAGATCATATACATCAATTACCGACGCCTGTTTCCAGACTTCTTTTTGTTCATACCTCCCAGGAACATTGGAATTAACAAAAAGGAGATGTTTACAAACACTACTATTTGCATTTACACTTAAAGTGGGTATCGCCATCGCTTGCTCCGTTTCCTTCTTCAGATAAGCTACCTTTATTTGCGCACGTGATACGGTATCAATAGTATTGCCCCGATAGTCCAGCTTTGCATTTTTATCAGCTACTATATATTCGTTCCTATAACTATAGATGTAAACAATTCGTTTCAATTCTTCACTATAATGCAACATCCCATCGGTATCAAAAACACCATCAATTTGCTTTTGTAATAACTGAGGTGCCATTATGTTTTTTGATTGATCTCCTGCTTTGAAAACGCCAAGAATATTACTACCACTGATTTTACTAATACCTCTAAAAACAATTGTACTACTATCTACTGGTGTACCAATACTAAAATAAGGAGGTTTGGGGCTTTGCAATTTCGCCTTCCAATCCGTAATCAGACCACTAAAAACAGAAGGGGTTCTACCATCTAGTATGTAGAAAAATGGAGGACGAACAGTCATTCTGATAGATTTAAAAGAAAAATTATCACGCTCAAGTGCAACATTAATTTTTTGTTGCTGTAGTTTACTATCAATGGATAATAAATATAGTGGAACGGTGGAATTTCCAAGATATAATTTACCATTTCCTGCTCCTGCAAAGTAATACGAATTGTACTTTAAATCTATAGTATGTGTTAGCGTAACAGGATGGTGTGGATAGCGACGGATAAAAGGATTTTTGTGGTACATGATTTCTTCTGAAGAAAGAAATAAAATGATGACAGCAATACAACTCAATAAGAAAGTCAAAGCTAACTTAGCAGGATATGAAAAAAGTTTTTTTACCTTTATTCCTGGGCTACTTTGAGAATGATTCAGCCATAGTGCGAGTCCTGCCAATACCACAAAAGCTAAGTTAAATAAAAGATGTTCTTGCCAACTCATTTTTTCTAATATTCCACCACAAGAACAAGGCAAAAAGGAACTGTAATTAAGCATGATAAAAATATAAGCTGTAAACATACTCATCAAACAAAACCCTGCATAAAGTGCCTTAATTCTGGTCTTGGAAAAAAGAAGTAATATCGCTATCAAAAATTCAACAATAAGTACCGCCCACGAAATCCAACCCGCAAAGGCACTTAGTAGAGGAGATTGCCCAAGTTCTACCTTGAAGTTTTCAAAATCAAGTCCTTTGTTCATGGCGGCATAAACCAATAAAAAAACATATAATAGGCATACTATTTCTAAAAAAACTTTCCTTGCATTTTTATATACTCTCATAGGGGCGATGATTAAATTGATAAATACAATTACAAATTTATACGCATCAAAATCAAAACAGCATATCAAAATCAAGCCAATAGTTTACAAAAACACGCCATTTTCATCAGATGGAAATAGCGTGTTGAAATTGAATTACGAACAAAAATAGGATTGGATTATCAACAATCTCTCCTATTGTTTTGATTCACTCGTTAAGATCGAAAGTTTTTCTCTGAGTTCGATAAGCCCTGCTTTTTGCAAACATTCTTCTCCAAATAATCTTAATTCTTCCAGATTTTCTTCTTGGATACTAGACATGAGAATTGATGGTTTAACATTGTCTTTAGGGGATAACCCACACTCAATTATATGATTTAATAACAATACATTTTTTCGTGAAATTTTTAAATCAAGCTTCACTACCTCATTCATACCAGGGATACTAAGTACAGTATCTACAACCTTGGCTACATCATTTGTTGTCATAATATTCACGTTTTAAATTAATATTTTATCTGTGTAAAGGTATAAAGCTACTCTTTAAGTATCATGGCTATAATATGTTCATGATAGGTTGAATCCAACTCACTTACCTAGTTTTGTATCTAAAATAAAATAACCTCTAAATGTATGATAGGCTTTTAAGCTACACAGAATTTAAATAATAGCTATTTTTTTTTCAGTTAGAATTCTTCATAGAAAATTTAAGAAGCTTAAAAACGATAATGCAATGACACTCCTATCTTGAAAAAGAACAACCAAAAACCTTCCTTTTAAACAGTCAGGATTTTGTTGTTTTAAAATTGGTGCAATGCTTTGAAAGAGCACGGTTGTTTATGGCACATTGGAGAGCAAATTCGGTTTTTTAATTACCTCTCTACAATGGTTTTAAATTTTAGGCAGTGTGGACTTTCCTCGATTACTAAGAATAAATGATTCTTAATAAGCCCTGAAGATTTTATCGGGCTGTAAGGATTTATTTCATAGTTATTCGATAAGCTAAAATTGACATATCACAGATTATAAAAAGAAGGTATAGAATAGAACAGTGTTTTGAAATTCTAAAAAGATTGGAATCTCCCAAAGATATTTAAAATAGCAAAAAGATTGCCACGTTCCTGCAATCAGCAAGATGTATGGTTGTCGGACAACCAGATCTTGCTGCCCCATACTCGGAACTCGTGGGCAGAGAAACTAAAAGGATAAAAAAAGAGTTTGATAACAATGATGATGAAAGATGATGGAAAGAGAAAATTCAAACAGAACACGCAAGATTACTTTGCGACTGACAGTGGAAGAATATATGAAGATTGAGCAGAAATGGAAAGCTAGTACCTGCCGTAAGCTTAGTGATTATTTACGTAAGCATCTATTCGACAAGAGTATTACAACTATTTGCAGAAATCAATCTTTGGATGATTTTATAGAAGAAACAATAGTACTTCGTAAGGAGTTAAATGCTATTGGAATTAACTTAAATCAGACAGTAAAAAAACTGCACACATTGCAGCGAATTCCCGAATTTAAAACCTGGATTATTCGTTATGAAATCGAGAAACAAATCTTTAAAAGTAAGATAGATTTGATTGAAAAACACACCTCTAAAATAACGGACAAATGGTTGCAATCATAAAATCAACCCATTCAGTCCGCAGTGTTTTTTATTATAATGAGAACAAAGTAAAAATGGGTGTTGCTGAATGCATTGCAGCTGGAAATTACCCTAGTCACATCGATAAAATGACGGAGACTATGAAGCTAAATCGCTTTATAAAACGAGCAGAATTAAATGAAAATGTAAAATGTAATACGCTACATATATCATTAAATTTTGATCCATCTGAAAATCATTCCAAAGAAAAACTGATAGCTATTGTAGACAGTTATATGGAGAAAATCGGCTTTAGTGAACAGCCTTATTTGGTATATCAACATAACGATACAAAACATCAGCATTTGCATGTAGTTACTGTAAATATCGAAAGGGATGGAAAACGAATTGACTTGCACAATATAGGCATGAGAAAATCCGAACCTGCAAGGAAGGAGATAGAAGAACTTTTTGGATTAGTAAAAGCTGAAGGAAGAAAAAAGGAAGAGGAATTCACTTTAAAACCTATTTCAATGGGAAGCATTCAATATGGAAAGATTGAATCAAAGAAAGCTATATTTAATGTTCTTAATACGGTTGTGAATCATTATAAATTTAATAGCCTTACAGAACTCAACGCAGCCCTTAAACAATACAATGTAATGGCTGACCGTGGTAGTGAAAACTCAAGAATGTTTTTAACTAGAGGTTTGGTCTATCATATATTAAACGCAAAAGGTAAGCCAATAGGTGTTCCAATTAAAGCGAGTAGTTTTTATACGAAACCGACTTTGAAATCTTTAGAAGAGAAATTTAAGAACAATGAGACTAGAAATATGTCGGATAAATCAAAAGTGAAACTTGCTATTGATATGGCATTGTTACGAGAACCTATATTGCCATTAACCGAACTAGCAAGACGATTGGAAAAAGAAGGCATCAGTACTGTTTTTAGAAAAAGCACAGAGGGTTTACTTTACGGTATAACCTATGTTGACCACACGACAAAAAATATTTTTAATGGCAGTAGCTTGGGGAAACAATACTGTGCAAAAGCTATTGAAGAACGATGCGGATTAAAAGTTGCTGGTGAAGAAAAAAGAAATCAGATTTACGAAAAGCTTCGTTCTAAAGAATCACTAATTACTGTTTTGGAACAACAAAAAAACACATTGACAATTCCTGATATGGTAAAAGCATTGGATGTCCTAATGCAGGAAGAAAAAGAATATGTTGCAATGTTACCAAAATTAGATAAGATTATTGATAATTTAATGCAGTCAGAACAGGTAATTGATTACTTACCGTATCAATTGAAAAATAAAAAAAAGAAACAAAGGAGAAAGCGATTGTCAAGGTAATGTTAGAAATTAAGGTAGTGTTTCACTAAGATGCACAGTTAGTGAGACATTACCGTAAATTTAAAGGTGCAGAAAATTATCTTTAAATTGTCACAGGACACTGACCTATAAATACTAATATATTTCAATGTTTTTTATTGTCTATCTTCTGTTTTAAAACTAATCATAATATCTTTTCTCTTTGACCAATCACAAAGTACCCAACCTTGTGTTCTAAAGAAGTCAGAGATCTTATTTTCATTTGTTAAACAAATGTTTTTAATATTCAGCAATAATTCACTTAAATTCATGCAAATAGTTTCTTTTTTATCAACTGTTTGTATTGTAATTGAATTAATTTCTTTGTTGATTTCGTTGCTCTCAGGCATTTTTAAAGTGATATTAAATCCATAAGCAATACCACTTACGAGTGTTTTTGGTGTTACAATTCCAGTATCAAAATTTTTATGATACCAGACCAAAATTCCGTAGAACGGTGATCTATTTTCAAACATTGACTCATCAATTCGTTCATGTAAATGTTGAATAGTATTTCTAAAGGCATTTACATCTAATATGCTATCGAGAATTTTGTGATTACTTTCTGAAGGAAGTTTTTGAAATAATTTAATTAGTCTGGAACTATGATCAATAATTGCCCATGCACGTGAGAAAATTTCAGATATATTTTCTTTAACAACATCTTCTTGTGATAACTCATGAAGCTTATTTTCTAATAATGTATAATCTACTTCTAACATTTCAAAAGTAATTCGAATTGCGTCGAAAATCAATCTTTGATATTCATCCATTTGTAGAGGAAGCATTTTAAAAGGTGACCTCTCAGAAAGTATTTTCATATTTAATTAGTTATTTTATTTATAATTAATTCTAATAAATCATTTTAAATATAGCCTTAAGCACTTATTGTATTCTCATGTCATACTTGTTATTATCTCTCAAAAATTGTTTTAATTCAGGATGAAAAGCCACAACTTTTTTGTCAATATAATCCTGGATGAAAGGCGCAATTTCATATTGACAATCTTCAGGTGGAGTTAGACCACATTCCAAATGATCAATCATATCAGTTGAAGCTATTAACGCAGCTTCAGTCATAATTACAAGAACCAAAAATAAAGTAATTATATATGATGTTCTGATATTTATATTTTTCAAATATATGTCTAAATTCTGATTACATTCCCTTATTAAATTATGAGATGTGAACTGAATTCCATTGTTATGAACATAGTCGTTAAGTTTAGTTCTCAATGTTTCCCAATAATGCTCCAAATTATAATTTTCAAGTGTTTTAGTAATGTGATCATTTTGCTTTAAATATTTCATATAATTTTCAAAGCTTAATTTCATTTTAATCTTGTTCGGAAGTTCTGACACTGTATTACCAAGCCATGCTTCAACTGCTTTTTCGTCACCAGTGAGATTAGAATCAAATTTTAAATCTGATATTGAATTTGTTCGATTATTTACAACATCCAAAATATAAATATATAGGATCAAATCATCTCTTAGCTTGCGAATCAAGGTATTTGCGTCAGCAAAACTCCCAATTGAACAACACAATTTAATACTCTTTAATGTCTGAACTGAATTATCTAACAACGTTGTACTAATGTTGTGAATTTTTTTATCCGTAAAAAAGTAAATCATTCTCCCACTAAAAGATATGAGATCAGAAAAATCATCAAGAAAATCAATATTACTATTAAATTCTTTAGTAAAAATTTCAAATGATTTTGTATTTCCAACTATGTTTTCACTAAAATTCATTTCATATATTTTTTTGTCATTGTAATCAACTCACTTCACTACAATGAAATTTTTAAAAATGCCTTCAATAATACATCTCAAAATCTCTCACATATCAGTTGCGTTTTAAAATGTATCAAGTAAACTTTGAATAATATTAACGGATTTTTTATCATGAATTAGTGTATTAAAACATTTTGTACAAATAAAATTTTCAATTTGATAAAATAATTCTAAATCCGCTCTTTCAATTTGATTATTATGTTTGCAAACAGGACATTTAAATATTAAATGATTATAAAAATGCTTTAAAATTTTTTCATTCTTTTTCTTAGTTGAAATATTAGCAAACTCAGTAAAAAATAGGTAGGCAATTATTCGACGAAACTCTTTTATAACTTTAACTTGTTTGTTTTTATTATCCTGTAAAAAATTAAAAGCTATTTCATCGATTACAGAGACTGCATAAAATAATAAATTAGGTACAACAAAATAATAATTTTCAAAATAGTTATTCATATCCTCTTTTATAGAAAAAACGAAATTTAGATTTTGTTCAGTAGTTCTATAATTTTTATCTTTTGTAACAATATGTAAAGCTTGATTAGTAGAGCTGTTTATTCCTGACTCGAAGGATTTGTTATATCTTAAATCATAAATCAAATCAACATCATAAAAATGATTAAATTTAATATTACTTATAGCTTTTTCAATAATTTCTTTTTTATCAATTTTAGAATTACTTGGATCATATTTTTCCGGATTACCATCATGAAAAAATCGTTTAATAAAATCCGTTCGATCTACCAATAATTGCTCTAAAATAAATAATTCATCTAAAAAAGGTTTTCTTAATAGAGAATATGCCACAGTCATTTTACCCCGTTTAGCACAATGTAAAGACTCAAATATGAAATTTATAAGATCTGATGTTACAGCTAAAAAAATATGCTTTGAGATTATTAATTCAATTTCATGATTTAAATCATTTGCCTTTAAATAATCTAAAACATGAATATCTCCCGCCTTTAATTCATCGATAATTTTTTGATGATCTTGAGGTATTATTTCGGTTTTAAGAAGGTTTTTATAATTTTTCTCTATATAAATTTCTGTAATTTGGTCATAAATTACCGCACATAAATCATTTATTTTTTGATACTTTTTTGGGATAAAAACTTCTTCTCCTTCTTCAATGGATAATGTTAATCGCATATATCTCTCAAATTTTATTTACGTGTCAAGTCTATTATTATCACTAAAATCTATTTTCCTCTGCAAACTAGTAACTAAATGCTTATCATTAACTTGAGAATGCAAAAAATTGATACTTTCTTTGCTATGTACCTCCTTAGGGTTTCTTTTCCCACCGTAAATACCTATTTGTTTATCAAATTGATTATCTTCGATACTAGCAAGTATTAACCTGATTTCTTCACAAATTAAGACATATTCAATCGATAATTCTCCAATATCCCTTGTTTTTAAATCTGAAATAATATAGCGATGTACCATTTTATTACGATCATTATATAAATATTCTAATTTATCAAATATATCTTGATTTATAATTGCTAGCTCTTTTGCTTGTTTATATATATGTCTTTCAAATACAGGTTTATCATTTTCTTCTTGGTATAATAATCTAATATCAATTTTATTTGTGTTAGACATTAATTGTTTTTTCATAACAATTGCTAGACGCAAGTAAGCATCTATTTGATTCGCTAGAATTATTATAATTTCAATTTCAGATTTATTTTTATAAGCTATATTTAATAAATCAAAAGACGCCGCAAGGGAGGACATAAATTTTTCATATTTATCAATTTCTATTGCTTCTTCTCTCCATTCAGATGATAGCAATTTGAGACTCTTTAATGCTTTTCTAACTTTAACCAACTCTTCTAAAATCTTTTCTGATTTTTCATTGTTAGTTTCATAAATATATTTGGACATAAACAGATGATCATCAACCACAGCGTAAAATAAATGCATATTGAATCCACCTCCATCCATTCTTCTTTGAACAAAATTAAGATTATCCTTGTTGTATTTTTGTTTTCTTATCTTTTCAGAAATACTCTTTTCATTTTCAGAATAAATACTAATCTGAAAACAACCTACTGTCTCTTCATAAAGTTCAAAACAGTATGGTGATTCTTCCTTGTCTCCAACAGCAATATTTTTATACTGCCATTCTACAGGTAATTCTATTATAAACTTTCCTTCTGGATGTGTAAAATATTTTATCATTTAATAAATTGTTAATTGAAAAATAACCAGAGTATTTTAATTACTAAAAATTAAACACTTTTTTAAAAAATTTATTTGAATAATTCTCAAATATACAGTAAATAAATATGTTTTAATTTAAATACAATTTATAAACAAAAGACAATCTAAATAATTGAAATGGTATGAGATACTTTCAAAAAAAAAAGACTGATTTAAAATCAGTCTTTATTACTTAGGGGGACGAATAAATCTTACTAAAGCAAAGTAGAGGAAGTACCCGAACCCCTTTCTGTATGTTTAATTAATTTTTTCTACTTTTATACAAAAGTAATACATTAATAAGTAAATGCAAAATATAAATCTTAACTACTCAACTAATAACTTAGAAAAATTGTTTATAGAAAAATCTATTGAATCTTTATACCAAAATTCAATAGATAGTTATAGACTTAGGTTGCATAATCCAAAAACACTAATTGAAGAATTAATAACTGTCACACAATCATCCATAAATGGTATCCTCACTAATAATGATTACGTAAATTATACATCTAAAGAACTGAAGAAAATATTAAGTGAGAATAATGACGAATTAAAATTCGTAAAGATTAACAAAAAACATTACACAGGTATTTTAGAAAAAGCTGATAGGAAAAATTACAAATTAATTATACAATCAAGCAAGTTAATTTTAAGGGATAATCAAGAATACTGCTCTAATATATTTAATAAAATTAAATCAATAACTGAATCATATTCTAGTTTTTTTGACGAAGAAAACAATTTTATTGAATCGAAAAAAAAGGTATTTGATGATTTAAAAAAGGACTTAATTGTCTTAGGCGATTACCTCTATATTGAATTACTTAGT
Source organism: Flavobacterium sp. EDS (assembly GCF_020991525.1). Taxonomy (NCBI): domain Bacteria; kingdom Pseudomonadati; phylum Bacteroidota; class Flavobacteriia; order Flavobacteriales; family Flavobacteriaceae; genus Flavobacterium; species Flavobacterium sp. EDS. The sequence goes on along the minus strand of NZ_JAJMOZ010000003.1, from coordinate 258,136 downwards.
AAAGGTTTTACCAAACAGTATCTTTACAAAACATTTCAGAGTATATTTATTTACAATAGTAATACCCCAACATTCTCAGATAAAATAGCTGTTTTTAAGTCCATAATAGACAAAGCAGATGAAAATTTCACTGTTATATTTTTAATTAATGATAATTCATTTCAATTTTCAGAATTAAAAAAAATTGACAATTCTTATAATTTAATTGATAAAAAATATAGGCGAATCAACAAAACTAAAATTTCAGATGAAGTTTATAATTTTTTAGAAAAAAACAAAGAAAAAATCCTTATATCCCTTGATTTCAAAAGTAAAGATTATTTCAAAGCAATTCAATTAGGAATAAACAAGCTATCTAAAGATTTAGACATTTATCATCTAGGATATAATAATAAACATTTCAAAATTGATGCACAATGCGCCACAATTGGAGAAAAAGAGCCTTTAAAAGCATCTATTAGTCCTAGCAATTTCCAAATTGATGGTTACTTTAAGAGCGATTCTGATGTTTTCGCAGATCTGTTGCAAAAAATAACTACTATAAAAACCAAAAGTATTGATCCTGAAAGTTTTGACAAAATCCTGAGTGCTATTAGATATTACAGGACTGGTAGTGAATCGCCTGAACTGGAAACAAAATTGTTAAATTATTGGATTGGACTGGAATTTATTTTTACTTCTTTCAATTCTGACGAAAAAACTATTGATAGAATAAGAAATTATTTCCCTAAGTGTCACAGTTTAATCTATGTAAAACGCAACTTATATGATTTTCATAGATCTTTGAGAAGACTTGGATTAAAATCCAATATTATAAACTACAATGATGATCTAAAATATTTTATTGATCATAATAGTTATAACACAATCAACAATAACACTAATTCTGAGCTACTTAAGTTTAGAACTGTTTTTTTTAAGAAATGGCATGAAGAGCCAAACAAAATTGAAGATGTTTTAAAAAAGCATCAAGATAATCTAACATGGAACATCACGAGATTATATCGTATCAGAAATGAAATAGTTCATAACGCCGCAATAAAAAATGGAATCCACACACATATAGCGCATCTAAAATATTATTTATCCTTTACCTTAAATTCAATTTTAAATTTTATGTCTGATGTTACTGTTGATGTTAATAATGATGGAAAAGTATCAATTGAAGACTATTTTATTACACAAGAAATTATATTGGGGGCGTTGAAAGGAGAAAAATTAGAAAAATTCTTAGAAATTGACAATCCCAATGAAATTTTTCAGTAAATATGAATCAATAATAGAGACTCAATCAATTCTTTTTAGACAAACTGAAACATGATACAATTTGATATATATAGAGATGCTACAAAAGAAATTTATGCAGATGACATACCTGAATTTTGCGCTTCTGAATACTGGGGTAATTTAAGCAACAAGGTTTCTTTTGTATTCAGTAGATTAGATTATCTTAACGATATTTTAGTTTCGATATGCGAAAAAGTAGCGCTTTATAACATTAATTTTAAAAAGAGAAATGGCTTAAATAACAAAAGGACAGTAATTACTCCTTACATTGAGATAATACATGTAATGTCAGATTTGCGAATGATAATCGATGAATTAATAGCTTTGTTGTATATAGTTGAAAAAAGAAAGGAATTGGGAGACTATCCATGCAAAATAGAAGTAGAAAGCATTGGTAATTTATTAGGAAAATGGAATGAGAACAAATTTGAAGATGTGAGTTTTTTTCTTGATTATAAGGCTCTTTTAAAAAATGTGAATGACATTACAAATACTTATAAACATTCATTCATTAATGATCATATACTATTTTATAGACAACTTGAAAAACCGATAGTTTATGCTGTAAGAAATTTTAGTAAGGAATATGATCGACAAAAAAATAAATTGCTTGCCATACCATTAGAAGATATAGTGAACGATTTTAACACAATGTTTAAAAAATATAATTCACTATTAAAAGAAATGACATATGAACAAATTGTAATTGATTTCGAAAACAAAAAGAAAATATAAATACACTAAAATTAAAAAAGGTAGTTTACTCCTCAGGTAAGAAAATGAGCGTTTCATGAAGTCTTTTACCTGTTTTATTTTCCTTATAGATATCAACAAGTAATCAAACGAAAGCTTTCGACTAAACGAATATACCTTTTTAAAAACGTTTTTACTAAATTTGCAACTGATTAGAGATTGTGTTAAGCAATATCATCTTTAATAATTGCAATTTATTTTTCAGTTAAACTCCCATAAAATCATAGACTCCATTGAAATATCATTACATTTCTACCGGAATTTCATTCAACGTTTTATCAACATATAGCTTTAAGAAATCAAATTTCTAAAGTTTTTTTTCAACGTTTATATCATACTTCATTGCATTGTTGAGCCCTGTACATTCATCAGCATTTTGAAAATTCTCACAAGTGGTAATATTGGCACTTCTTTTAAATATCTACATTATTAAAGATAAGTTTAGTTCTTCAGACATTTCCAGCAATCATAAAAGAAGAGTCAAAAGAATTATGAACAGAAAAGCATTTACTAATAAAAAAAGAAAAATAAGTTCAACAGTTTCAGCATTATATTATCTCTAGCTGTTAAAAACTCTTTTACGTGATGTGCATTTGTATTTTCTTTTTTAAATAGTCGAGTGTTAATGGTTCTGTGTAATCAATTTCAATTAGTATTATTCCAAGTTGGGCACAAAGTTGCTTTTTTCTTGCGTCACGTTTTCGCAATCTTTCAAATGCTTTATCACCACCCCAAGCTTTGATTGGATAAAAATGTTGTTGCCCTTGATATTCAAAAGCAATATTTTTGCTAGGCAAATAAATGTCTAATTCTAAATTATCTAGCCAATACGGTCGTATATTTCGTTCAATCGTGCAAAAAGGAAACGCATTAGAAACTAAATGAAATAAAATTGTTTCACTTACCCAACCTTCTCCAATTTTCCTAAAACCAAATTCTGTTCTAGTTTCATTCTCAGGTAACTTCTCTAATTCTTTGTAGCATTTAACTGCTAAAATTCGTTCTTCTTCGTTGTCAAAAGTTGGATTATCAATGAATATTTTTTTTGATAGCTTTAGCTTTTCAACAATTTCTGAAGGACAAATTTCAGAAATAAATGTGAAGTTTCTAAAACCTAATTTTAGTGATGCCAACTGGATGTACCAGCCGTAATATTGTTTAAAATTCCCTCCATACATTTCGTGACACCACCTTAAAGTTGGTGTAGCCATATTACAACGATGACAAAGTTTAGGCAGGAATTTAAAAATATCATCAATACGCTTTTTAGGTTTTATTTTTTTTGTTAAATCATCTGGAAAAGGTGGTTTCCAAGGAATATCAGTTATTTCCTTTTTGTCATCTGAAAGCGAATCTGTCAATATAAAGTAGTTGATTAAAGCTTGCTCAGAACACGAACAAATATATTGTTCACTATTTTGTTTCTCCGAAAAAGAAATAAAAGTCCCGTAATGTTGTGGGTAATGAACATATGGTAATGGCAAACTTTCCAACTGAGTAGGAGAATGCAAAGCAACTTCAGGAAGTTCAACAATTTTATTAGCAATATTCCTTGTAGTTTTATTTTTGTTCATTTTGCATATCAGTTAACATTCTTGTACTTATGAATGATGTAGACTTTTGTAAAATACGATGAAAAAGGGAAATTATTTTGCCTATTCTATTTGAATTAAAGTTCATGAATCAATTTTCCACTTTCCTTTCTTAAACTTCATGTGTTGAGATATTATTATCTTCTTATTTATACACCAACCATAAAATGGCATCAATGCAACTCTTTTTAGTTCTTTAAGTAATAAGTTGACTTTTTCCTAAGCGAATATAATAACTATTTTTACTACAAATCATTAACCCTTTTAATATAAATAAAAATGATTCGTCACTATTTTATCATCAAAATTTTCTTTAAGTTCAGCATAAAATGGTTCGTAAACAGCTTCGCAAAGAACATCATTTTATTATTGATTTTCTTCAGCGATAAAAGCTTCGGATTTTTAAGCTAGGTACAATTTTAAATATTTAAATCTTCTAGTATTATGCCTTGTTACTTTTATTTAGTTTTATTATTTTCGGTAAAAAAATTTGCTTCGCAAGGGCATTCTTTTACTATACCTGTCGAAGAAGTAGAGTGCCATCACTGTAAATCTTGGGAACAATAGTAGCAAGAATGATTTTAAGAGTAGCGTTCCACCTTTACTCTTTTTAGTATATTGCTAACATCTCTAATTTTCCATTTTTAAACCAAATTTGTAACCCAGACTTTCCACCATCTGTCTTCGAATATGATTTAGATATGTCGGTTTCAAAGTCTAGATAATATTTACTATTTAAAATATTTATACACTCCTGTTCTGACATCCCTATAAAAATACCTTCGTCAGAAACTGCCTTGAAATTTTCTTTGATTAAAATCTGATTAACAGAACTCATAGAAATGTCATCTCGGGTAAATAAAAATTCTAGACCAAGTTTATTGTATTTTACAATTTTATTTCCTCCTGTATATTCGCCGTTATATTTGTCAAATTCTAATTTTGTAATATCAATATAATCAGGCTCTCCTATAATGGATTTAATGTCATTAAAAGAATTTACTTTAGGTTGAATTCCATTTATATCACTAAACAATGAAATGGACTGTATAGGGTTATTAACTTTTGTGTCCTCATGCGAAGAGGTAGAAGATAATGTGTCTACTGCTTGAGAAATATCATATTCAAACGCAGATTCTTTATGTACTGTTGGTGTGTCGCTTATTTTATTAACATCTTTTTTAGGTTCTTTAAAACAAGAAGTTAAAGTGGTGCAAAATATTAAAAGTGCAAATTTTTTAATCACGATAATTTAATTTTAAAAGTTGTGAAAAATAGAGAAATTAAAAACAAGATTAAAGAAATAAATAATCCATATTTAAAATCCTTGAGTATAGCTTGAGTATAGTAATAGCTTTTCGAAGAATATTTATTGAATTCTGTACCTGCATAATTTAAATCGTATACATCAAAACCATTTCCCTCTGTCTCGACTAAATTACCAAAATAGGTTTTATACGTTATTTTAGAAACTTTTGTTGTGGCAGGTATTTGATATTCTAAATAAGGTCTCCCTTGTTCATCATATTGTGGTGGCGAATCAGCTAAATAACTAAATGTCCCTAAATGCTCTATACCATATAAAGCAGAAAATCCTATTATGATAGAAATAAAAATGTTTCTAATTGTCGATTTCTTAATCTCTATTGTTTTATTCATTATACTTGAATTTTAACTTAAAAATATTTTAGACTTTTCTGTTTTTAAGTAACGTTACGTCTGTGTAATAAGGCATAACTTGTAATATGTCTGACTACGCCCGATTTATCTACCCTAAATTAGGTCGCTATGTCTGACAATTGTCAGTATTATTTCTTTTCAAAAATAGGATTTTTATTTCATAAATCATCAAACGGACTTTTTATTTGATGAATACTTTTCGTACTAACAAGGGTGTAAATTTCGGTGGTCTTACTACTTTGATGACCTAATAATTCTTGAATATACCTTAAATCAGTTCCGCTTTCAAGTAAATGTGTAGCGAAACTATGGCGCAACCAATGTAAACTTACAGGTTTTGTTATGTCAACTTTTTTTGAGTGCTTGTTTTAATACACTTTGCAAACTTTTTCTGAATAGGGCTCACCAGGATTTGCACCTTCAAACAAATAGGTTCTGGGTTTAAATAAGACATACTATTCCCGAAGCATTTCTAAAATTTTAGGAGATAAAGGTGGAATTCTGTCTTTTTTCCCTTTGGAGTTTTTAAGCAATATAATATTTCTTTTAGAATCGATATGAACAGGTCTAAGCGCTAATAATTCGCCACAGCTCAAACCACAGCTATAAATCAAACTTAGCATCATTTTGTGTTTAATGTTGCTATGTGCATTCAAAATCAATTTCACTTCATCTTTGCTCAAAACGTTAGGTAATTGTTTAGATTGCTTTGGTCTGTGAATTTTAGCTATTTCAATCTTTGTTTCTCGAATGGTTGTAAAATATAGCTTTATAGCATTAACTATTTGGTTTTGATAAGATTCCGAAAGATTATTTTTCAGTATATACTCGTTATTATAGACAATCACATCTTCATTAGAGATTCCGGAAATGGGTTTTTCCCGCCAGAAAATCAAAAACGATTTCAATGCTTCACTATAAGTATTTACTGTGTTTTCGCTATAGCGTTTGGAACGAAGCCATTGTTTAAATTTCTCAATTTGCTCGATAGCTTCTTCTGATGCAAAACAATGAACTAATGCATCCAAATGAAACCGTTCTCTGTTTTCAAACGTATCTGGAAGATGCTAAAGCCCTAAAGTATGACTCCATCGAGAACCTTCCAGTTTCTTGATACGTGCTGTCAATTCGGCATTTTTTTCAAAATAAACAGCAATTCATTTTTCTTTTCTATGAGTGATAATTTTTGCTTCCCAATTCATAGTTATGCAATTTTAACTACTAAAATAATAAATTAAGATCAATTTCAATATGAGTATAAAGACAAAAGAAGAGAAATAAAATAAGCTACATTTTTGTAATTCGTGCAATTATCAATTCCTTTCATAGTTTTATATTTTAATCATCAAAGCGTTTAATTTTTCTTCAAACATATTATAGTGATCTTTCACAATTAAAATTAGCTAATCAAACGGCTCTTTATTCTTCTTAATCTTATTTAATTTCGTCACAAAGTTCGGGAATCGCCTGCGGGCGCTAGCAAAAAATTCCCCCATAAATACAGGAAAAAATTCCTGCTTTATTGCGTTGCTTTTTGCGCTTGCTAGGCGATTCCCAGTGGAAGTTCCATAATTAATTTAAAATATAGAAATTATGGAAACTTTAAATCAAAACTGGCAGACTGTATCTGAAATTGAACTGATCTATAAAACGAAAGTAAAAAACTCTGAAAGACCGCAAATCAAATCTTCTAAAGACGCATACAAACTGGCTCTTTCAGCTTGGGATTATAATAAAATTGAACTCTTTGAGCAGTTCAAAGTATTACTTATGAATCAAGCTCAAAAGGGACTTGGAATTTACGAAATCTCATCTGGAGGAATTACAGGAACTATAGTGGATCTCAGATTAATATTCACAGCAGCTCTTAAAGCCAATGCAACATCTCTGATAATGATTCACAATCATCCTTCAGGAAACCTCACAGCCTCTGAAGCCGATAAACAAATAACTCAAAAAGTAAAAGAAGCTGGAAGACTTCTTGATATTACATTACTGGATTCATTAATTATAACTACCGAATCCTATTATTCTTTTGCTGATGAAGGCGCTTTGTAAGCGCCTTTAAAATTTAGGATAATCTCGCGACGATTACTAGAAGTCATGTTTTTATTTTAATTATTCCTCATGAAATTAACAATTTAATTATATTTACATAATTTATTTAAATAATTTATTATGGAAATAGAATTACTAGATATTCCAACGGCAGAATTACTCGAAAAATTTGGAGCGGGAAAGGCAAAACCTGGCTCTGGAAGTGCGGCAGCATTTCAAGGAATGCTTGCTTCGAAATTGCTAATAACAGTTATAAGCTTAACAAATAGACCTGCTTATCAAAAATCCTTTAGTCAAGTGTTACCTAAGTTATTAGAGTATCAAGATGAAATAGAAAAAAAAGTTTTCCCTGAACTTTGCCAACTCTTTGCACATGATGCTGTTGAGTTTGACAAGGTAATCGAGCTTAGGACACTAAAAAAAAATGAAAAGGATCCAATAATCCAAAATCAGTTGAGACGACAATCGTTAGAACAAATGAAAGTTGCTATAGCAATTCCTTTAGACATTTGTAATTTGTCAATAGAGCTTTGCGAAATAGCGAATTATGTCTTCGACAATGCATTTAAAGCAGCGAGAGGCGATTCTCATGTCGCTTTTAGTAGCGCTGTTTCTGGTCTTGCCGGTTCTTTAGCAATAATTCGTTTGAATCTACTTCAATTCGGAAGCGATGACTTTCGTTACTGTGAAGATATTCGATCAAAATTAGTCGCTCTTGATGTCGATTATACAAATTATAATTTGTTGGCAACATCAAAGATTACTATACTTCAGAGAGAATATGACAGGAAGTTGCCATTTTATCTTGAGTTAAACGATTTAATAGACAAACTTAAGAGCATAATTAATCCAACAAATTCCCAAATCGAAGAAGGAATAAGAGAATTCCAAAATCTTGTTTGGAGACATAAAGATATAATTTGGAAAAAACCACCAACAAGTTCTGAAGAAATTTTAAACCCAGAACGCATTTTCAAAGATGTATTATGCTACGATTTCGTCCTGAAACATGAATTTGGTATCAAAGATGAATTTGGAAAAGTGCAAGAATTGATGGGATTTATAGACCAAGAAAAAAGATTGGTAGTCATTTCCTCAAAGCTGCCGATTGAAGTCCAGAGATTCACCGCTGCTCATGAACTAATTCATGCCTTGTTTCATGTACAATCTGAAAGACACCGCGAACTTCCGCAGGATAGATATACTCCTTACGAGCAAAGAGATCCAGAAGAAAAAGTTGCTGATCGTGGCGCAACTTATTTCTTATTACCGAAAAAAGAAATTGTTAAGAAGTTCGAGTTAAGATTTGAAAGTTTGCCTTTCCTTGTAAATGAACAAACAACTTTCAACTTAACTAGAGGTAATGTTTCTGATTTAAGAAAGAAATATAGAAATCGGAGAGAATTATCCAGACGTTTGGCTACAACGGAGTCCTACAATGGCGTACGATTCAACTCTTTAGCTGACGAATTTAAAGTCTCTACCGAAGCCATGGCTATCCGCTTAGAAGAATTAGGTTTAGTCCTTTATTGATTAGCTGAATTCAACGTCAACGGTTCAACGATTTCTCCTAAATTATTTAAATGTGTGACGGATTTACAAACAAAAAGAAGAGAGAAGTGAAGATACATTTGTTATTAACACTTTTTTAATTTTTTTCAATCGTTTATTCAAAGAGAGTATTCTTTTCTTTTTTCAAATAGATTATCAAAATATTTCAAATTAAGATTAAGATGTGCGTTCTACAATACTACAATAATCTTCAATAATCTGGTTAGATATTTGAATGGTTCCCGCTACTAATTGGAATCTTGTTGAACTTATATCTTCCTAGCGGGAACAGGACTCTAACCTAGTTCTGTCTAAACAAGCTCTTAAACTGATATAGTATCCTTTCGAGTAATCGTAAATCTTCGGTAACAATTTCGGCGCTACCTTTCATTTCTTGCTGAAAAGGGATCTTCTTATTATACGATGTTTCTAATCCTTTAGGAAGTGATATATCCAGCAGTAAATTCCCGTCTTTATCCGGAATAAGCGAAATGTTTTCGACCTTACCTCTAATTACACCAAACTCTCTGTCTGGAAAATTAAACAATCGAATATTAACTTGTTGTCCTAGTTTGATTTTTCCTGAATTCTGTGCCTTTGCTTTAGCTTTGCCAATATATCCTTTTTCGGTATCTGGAATAATCGAAAAAACATTCTCTCCAGAAGTAATTGTTTGATTCTCTGTCCATACTTGCAAAAAGGTAACTACACCTGGAATTGATGATCTTAATGTATAAGCTAATTCCCAATCTTTAATTCCTTTTTTTAACTGATAAAAAGATTGCATTAAGTTACGCTCTAAATTCACTTCTTCTTTCGTTCCGCTTATTTTAGTTCCTTGACTTGATCTTGAGTTTTCTATGAGAGATGATTTTAACTGCGATATCGAAGAAAGCAGACCTTTATAATTCTTATCTGCCTGAAGATAACTCAACTTTTTATTTTCTAGATCTTGTGTCGAGATAACTCCTTTTGCATATAAGGCTTCAAAACGATTAACATCATTTTTTTGGAGTTGTAATTCGCTTTCGTTAATACTTTTTTGCTGCTGCAAAATTGTCAATCGCTCTTTAACCTGGGTATGTTCTGATTTTTGGGCATTATTTTCAACCTGATAAGGCTGTAAGTTTTCATTAAGTTTCCACGCTGCATAATCCTTTTGAAATACTCCATAAGCACTTTCCATCTCTCCAAACTGCATATTATTTAAAGAAGCAAAAGGGAATTCTTTATTCCTATCGTTTATATTAAAATTGTCTACTATGTTTTTTAGAACAAAGACATCTTTATAATTAGCTGAATTTTCGATAATTGCTAGCGGCGTATTTTTAGGCACTCTTGCTTTATCTTTTACCAAAATTGCTTCGATTCTACCTGTGGTTTTTGCTACCAATTTCTCAGGTGGAATGGATGTTGTAATACTTATTTCTGTACTTACAACATCTGGATATTTAAGAAACCAGGAAACAAAAAACAGCATGCATATTATTGCAAAGATTAAAACCGTTCCCCATCGTATCATCCAATGTGGCACTCTTGTAAGGATATCTTGTACTTCTTCGCTTCTTAATTCAAATTTTGTATTGTCTTCTGCCATGTTTTAATTTCCTAATTGCAATTGATTACGAACCAATTCAAAATAATTCCCTTTTTGTTCTACTAATGCGGAGTGACTTCCTATTTCGATGATCTTTCCTTTGTCTAAAACAACAATTTGATCCGCATTCATCACCGTACTTAATCGGTGCGCAATTACTACAACTGTTTTATCCTTAAAGAAGATATCCAGTTTGCCCATAATTGATTTTTCATTATTGGCATCTAATGCTGATGTTGCTTCATCAAAAAACAACATTTCGGGATTTTTATATACTGCTCTCGCAATTAATAATCGTTGTTTTTGTCCTGTACTCATACCAACTCCCTCGGATCCTATTTTGGTATTATAACCAAGAGGCAAACTAGATATATATTTTTTTATATTAGCCACATCGGCAGCGTATACTAATCGTTCTTTATCTATTTTATCGACCCCAATGGCTATATTATTAGCAATTGTATCACTAAAAATAAATCCTTCTTGCATGACTGCTCCAATGTTGTTACGCCATGCTTTTTGCGAGATGTTTTTGAGTTGTGTATTTCCTAAGTTAATTTCGCCATTATTTGGCTCATAAAACTTGAGCAATAATTTCATTAAAGTAGTTTTTCCGCTTCCGCTAACGCCTACAATTGCAGTTACTTTATGTGCAGGAATTATCAAATTTAAATCATCTAAAACTGGAATATCCGACCCTAAATAGCGATACGATAAATCTTTGATAATTATATCACTATCCTGAGGAATATCTTGGGTTTGATGTACTTCTTGCTGTACCTCATCTTCTTTGTCATGAATTTCGGACAATCTTGCCAACGATATTTTGGCATCTTGTACTTCTCGCACGAACTCAATAAGTTGTGTAATCGGACCATTTAAACTCCCTACAATAGAACTTATGGCTAGCATCATCCCAAGTGTTATCTGACCATCGATTACTAGTTTTGCCGAAAGGAAAATGATAAAAATATTCTTTAATTCATTAATTACAGATGAACCAATTGTTTGGGTTTGCTCTAAAACTAATCCTTTTATAGAAACTCTAAACAATCTTGCTTGTACATACTCCCAACCCCAACGTTTTTGCTTTTCGGCATTATGCAGTTTTATTTCCTGCATTCCGTTTATAAGCTCCATAACCTTACTTTGTTCCTGACTAACTTCTGAGAATCGTTTATAATCGAGCTCTTCTCTTCGTTTTAAAAACAAAGTTATCCAACCGAAGTATAGAATGCTTCCTGCAAAGAACACTAAGAATATCTGAAGATTATAATAGGCTAGAACTCCTCCCATAATAATCATATTGATTACTGAGAACAATACATTTAATGATGATGTGGTAAGGATTCTTTCTATACGACGATGGTCGTTTATACGTTGCATAATATCTCCTGTCATTCGGACATCAAAAAACGAAATTGGCAAGTTCATTAATTTGATGAAGAAATCTGAAATTAAAGAAATATTTATCCTGGTAGATAAATGCAATAATATCCAACTCCTGATAAGTTCTAACCCTGTTCTTCCTGCAAAAAGAAATAATTGTGCAAACAGAATTAAATAAATAAAATGAATGTTTTGGTTTTGTATTCCTACATCGACAATACTCTGGGTAAGAAACGGGAAAATAAGCTGTAATAAACTACTAGCTAATAAACTTATACTTAACTGGATTAGGAATGATTTATAACGCAAGACGTATTGCGATAATAACCCAAATCCTAAACCTTTTTTATCTTCTTTATCAAACTCGGATTGAAAAAATCTTGGAGTGGCTTCTAATAATAATGCAATTCCTTCCTGAGTAGAATCATCGGCATTATTTCCTATCCAAAACTTAATAAAATCTTTCTGATTATATTCTATCAATCCAAAGGCTGGATCAGAAATATAATAAAGCCCTCTCTTAATTTTATAAAGCACAACATAATGATTTTTATTCCAATGCAGAATACAAGGCAAACTAATTTCTTGCATTGATATAATGGAAAGTTTTACTCCTAAGGTTCTAAAGCCAATATTTTCGGCAGCATCGCTTAATTTTAATAAATTGCTCCCAACTCGAGTAGTTTCAGCTTTATCCCTTAGTAATTGTATATCTATATTTTTTCCGTAGAACTTAGAAATTATTTTTAAACAAGTTGGCCCACAATCTTTTATATCAACTTGCTTATAAAACGGAAAATCAGTCATTTATTAATTGTTTTTAAGTACGGTTTTGAGAATTATTAATATCACTGCGCTTGATTTAAATCAATTAAATCTTCAATAAAGAAATCCAAATCTGCGATTTCATATAAATCTGACGGGAATAAATGATTATTAATGGCTATGGCTGGCGTGAAATTAATTTCATTTTTATTACACCATTCTTTTTCAATTATAAAACCTTCCGATTTCTCTAATAGGGTATCTTTGGTTTCTTCTAAAATCCATTTATCTTTATCATTACATTCAAACATACCATTCATTTTTTGCAGAAAAGCTTTCTCCCCTTTTGATTTGTAAATATTGAGAAGATAATTAGATATTAAGAATTCAACATCATTTACATCATCATAAAAAAGATAGAACCGTATTGTTAAAGCGATTTCATCGTAATGTTTTTGAATAATTTCATTTAAAATAAGATGTGTTTTTCCACATTCATCACATAACGGATTTATTACTATTGTAATATTTAATTTAGAATCTTTATTACCAACGACTATCTCTTCAATTTCAGAATCAAATAAGGTTAAAACTTTACCACTGCTTAACGCCGAATGAAATAAACTGAAATTTTGTTTAAATTTATTGTGCTTAATTTTGATGTCTTTTAACTCCTGCCTTAGATAAACTTGTTTTTTGTAATAGTTAAAACCGATGTATGAAAATAAAGATATAACTAGAAATGTATAAATAGATTCAATAGGGAATTGCAAATCTCTATTTGATATATACCAATTCGTTATAACTATCTGAGCTAATAATGTTACAATAATTATCATGCATAAAGGACACCATTTTTTAAGCACCCTCAATTGATAAAACAAGGAATAAAAAATTAGAGGTATTGTTAAAATATTTAATATTGTTAGCAGTCCACTACTGTTAATATCTAAATATTTCATCATACATGTAGTTATTGCCAAAGAGAAAAAGTAGACTAAACTAAGATCACTTAGTTTAATTTTTTTAAAAATTACTCCTCCTTTAGAATTTACAACTTCCTCGCAATTACTTTTTTTAAATGGGGTACAAATTTTATTTATGATGTCAAATTTATATCCTACTTCACTTGAATAAATAAGATAACTTATTAATAAACCAAAAAGACTGAGAATAAAATAAAAAAAATAATATAATGAAGGATTAAGTTTTATGAAAAAATAAACCAAAAAAATAAAAAATGAATAATGAATGAATGCTTTAAAACTAAAAACGACCTTATTATAAAGAAATGGCAGGTAAGGTTCTTTATCATCAATCAAAATAACCAAAGAACACCAATGATCAAAAAACTCTTGATAACTGACAGTTCTACTTACGCTTTTGCTGAACCTAATTTCAATACTATCTGATTTATTCTTTGCTATAACCAATGTGTTTTTGTTTTGCAAATCCACAACCATAGTTAGAAAAGTATCGGGTAATTCGTCAAGTCCTATTTTGTTTTTTTCAATCTCATAAATTGAGCTTCTAATTTTTAGCAAATCTAAAATTTGAATAATTGAAACAATCCCAGGAAAATTAGAATTACTCAAAAGATTTATCTCTAAATAATCTTCATCAATATAGACATTAGCATTCTCTAAATAGGTCTTAGTCAAATACAAAAAGTTCTTTATCTCATTATTCATATTACGATCCAATTGTTTTAATCCTTTTGTATGAGTTTATTACCATCTGTATTAATATAACAAGAATATATCGCTCCAGTCTGCTCTTTTATATTTTAAGGATAGTAACACTAATCCAACGCCGCAGATTCCATTTAAAAGATTTTCCTTATCAATTGTATAGGTTTTATCTAAGTCCTGACGAAATTTAGGGTAATAAATTGGAGTGTTAATACTTAATTGTGTTTCAATATTTTTTAGTAATTCCATTTCCCAATAGACTAAACTATCTTCAATACTCTGGCTCGGAAGTAATTCATTAAACTTGTAGAGAAAATAAGAAATACCTGAGATACCATGACAAAAGCCAGTATCAAAAAAAGAATAGTCATTAAAATGAACTAATCCTGAATCGCTAATTCCTCTATTTAAAATTAGATTAATCATTTCCTTTGATTCCTCTTCTACTTTTTTACTTTTTAGCACTTTACTTGTATACATCAAAGCATATGCAATACCTAAATCACCGTAACACCATGCTAATCTAGAATGTGAATTTAATTTTTTGGATATTGGATAGCATACACCATAAGATGACATGTTTGGCACTTTATTCTTAAATTTTTTGAAGCTTCTTAAAATTCCATTAATCATTTTTATAATTAAGGGATTTTGATACCCCAATTCTTTGAGGCGAAGTAAAAACAATAGTATACTCGGTAATCCATGAGCCAGTCCTAGATTTACTTTTTCACTATCTAATTCATGCCAATAAATTAAGCCATTAATCTCAACTTTTGTCTCGTATAGTTTTTCAACTATTCCATTTACTAACTCTACTACAAATAGTTCTTTACATCTATCTGAGTTTATTAAATATTGTATTTTTCCAATACTTCCATAAAGTAAATCATAATTATTATTAGTAATATTTAATCTTATAGACTGAATTAAGTAAGAATCTAAATCTTCAATAAGCTCTTCACTTTCAATGATATTGCATTCTTTCAAATAATGTATTACCCAGCCAATTCCATCAAAACCTTCCAATAGACCAGTAGGCAATTCGAAATCAGAAAAAACCTCGAAAAGTTTATCTAATAATATAAGTGATTTTTGTTTATAAATATTTTCTCCAGAATAGTTGTAATAAGTTGCAAAAAACAAGAGAGCTCCCAAGTCTTGTTCAATGACAGGATTTTGCATTTTTACAGCTTTATTATAAAGCACTTCTTCAATTTGGGAAAGAACAATCTCAATGTTTTTCATTTTATTTCTTTGTAGAAATGGCTGTTAACTTTTACATTAACAACCATTTGTATATTAAACGAAACTACAAATTAGCAGTTACCTCCAACAGTTCCAGCTGATATGTCAATTCTTCCTGAATCACAACAATCTTTACCTCTTGCAGAACCTCTTGCACAACTTGCAAGACAGAATCCCTCTGGTCCACCACCATTAATTTTTTTCATTTCTGCTTGATTTAACGCAGAAATAGTTTTCTTGTTTAAATTTAATTTTTTCATTATAAAATGTATTAAAATAATTGCCTACTCTAAGTCAGGATTTTCGGCTTACTCCTATGTTATTTTTATTTATATCAAACTTATCCCTGGCTAATTTTCCATCATAATACCTAAACAAGAAATCGTATAAAATCCACTCATGTATTCTTTGTTTAGTTTGAAAAAGTCGATTGCAATGCATATGAATAAAACTATCAATTGTATTATTAAAACGAAATGATGAATCAATAGAATTCCCTTTATCGACAATGCTTTTGATAAAATCTTTACTTAATTCTGTATGTTGAGCCATAATTATGTCAAAGTAATTATCGCTATTTTCAAGAGTTGAAATTATCAAAGCCCTAGCTTCTCTATACTTTTCATTTAATTGCTTATTAGTATATTTATTTGCTCCAAATTCTAATGAAAAACCAGTTTTTAGTGATTCAAATAAACCTCTCTTTTCTGATAAATTAAATCCACAATCATTTAAAAAGATATCAATATATTTCATTCCCAGAAGCCATCTTTCTTTAGTATCTAGACTATATTCAATAAGCTTCAAATTAAAATCACTATTCAAATAAAAAAGAGATTCTGATTCTTCGATGGTATAAGTTCCATACCGTTCAAGCTCTCTTTTATAAGTGTCAATTTGAACTTTATGAATCGCTTTAGTATCCATATGAAACTTTAATTCATGATATAATAGTTCACTAATTTCAGTAACAAATTTTGTGTTTTTAAGCTGAAAGCGCACACGCAAATGAGGCTCTGGATCAGCATAACGGATAAAAAACCATTTGTCAATATAATTTCGATCTATGAAAATCTCTATTAAAGGTTTTAAAATGTTTATCAAAAATGTATCACTGGTTTTATCTCCTAAATAAAACTTGTAGTACATCCATTCACTACCTAAAATGAAATTTCTTGTGATATTATTCTTCAAAATAAGGCACGTTTATTAGTTTTTATAAAAGGAAAAAATTAACTCATTTGTAAACGAATAGCTGTTTCTTTTAACAGCAGAGTTATTAGTGTCAAATAGAAATTCTTTTAAAACTATTGAATCCCTTCTTTTAATTATCGAAACAAACATTTCAATATATAAGTCGTTTTCCAAGTTGATTAATAATTCGTTGTCACCATCTGCTAATAGTACTTTATTAGGTATTTTTTTTAATTTGAAGTAATCTTTAACAGAATCGATGCTTGTCATTTTAGTAAGGTCTGCTTTTCGTATTTTCCATTCCCCTAAGGAGATAATAATATTTTTATAGACCACTCTTGGAAGAAAATCTTTATCTTTAATCGTTGTATTCCATTTAAAATTAATTGACTTTCTTTGATCCTGTGTTTGCATATCACACAAAAAATTATAAATAGGTAAGGAATTATGCGAATAATTATGAGCATTTGACAGCATTGGTTTCACCTCCTTGTTTAATTTCTTTGATTTCAGAATAACCTTACTATTGTTTACTGATACATATAGATCATTTACTGATATTTGATTATCTATATCCAAAGTACTACTTGCTAAATATGGTATTTCATAATCCCTTACAGAAGACCTATGAATAATATTTCCTGTTCTTGATTCTGGTAAATGAACAATTTCAGCCAAAACAGTATTCTCATTTATTCTGTTTTCATAATCCATTATATTATCTACATACCCTTTGAAAGTATCACTTAAGTAACTGAACCTTCCCAATAGTCTTGAAGCAGAAGAACCACTGGCAAAATCTAAAAAAATTAAAGGCTTTTCTGGATTTTCGATAGAAAAAATGCTAGTCATTACCGATATTGTACTTGGTAAGTCATGCCAGTCTTCTTTCAGATCTTTTAAATCTTCGTCTGTTATTTCAATAAACATCTTTTTGTCTTCAATCGCTCTGATATATTTATTAAAAATAATTCCATCAATTACACTCCATTTGTATTCTGTACCTTGTGATTGATTACTATAATTAATAAATAAATCATCTATTAAAGGGGATACAACACTGCTATTATTAATGCTATTCCCATATCCAATCCCCGTCTCGGTGTCAAGTGCTATACTAAGTGGGATCTCTTCAGTTTCATATCTTGAATGAAAAGCTATTTTAAAATTCTCTAAATTTTCATTTCTATGAAAATTAGTTAACATATTAATGACTTTAAGTCCTTCATTAACCGAATTTAATACACTCTGATGAATTGAATTTTCTTTACAGCTTATCAATAAATCTTTTTGTACTAAATATTTTTCATTTGCATTTTTATTTTTTAATAATAGTAACTTATTCAATTCTTTGTATAAATCAAGAAATAATGAGTTGCCTCCATTGTCGATTTGCAATAAAATACCTCTAATCTTTTTTGCCCATTCGCCCCAATCTTCATCAGCACAATTGAAAAAATTAGTTGTTATTTTTTCAAAAAAATCAATTCCTGTAACATTTGGATTTAATGAACTCACCAACACCTGGTTATCTATTAATTGGTGAATAAAATCTAATCCAATTTCTAGTGTGATGTCATCTTCTACAATTGATTGAGCCAAAGAATTAATTGTAGCTCCATTTTTAGCTATCTCTATGATTCGATCTAAGTACTCTGAATTATCTATTGAGATTGTAAAATGTTTTCTTTCAGAATTTATATACGTATATTCCACATATCGCAATTCGACACCTATTTTGTATAAGCTTGTATTTGGGTAATAAGTAAGATTCTCTCTAAATTGCATATCAAGTTCTATATTCTGAATAAGAGAGCATAAATAATTCATATCTATCCTTGATTTTTTAACATGAGAGTCATATCCATTTACTTCTATTTTATTAGTCAATCCAATTGAACCAATAGAACAGCCACTAAATAATCCAAAAGGAGTACATCTGTATCCCATCCTTGAAATGTATTTTAGCAACGAATTTTCTATTCTTTTAGAATTCTCTATTTTACCTCCATTAAGATATTTTATCATTTCACTATGAAGTTCATGCGATGCAATGTAAATAGCTTCAGATATAAATGGAATTTGCAATAACTCTTTTAAAGTTTCAACTGATAAAGTTTCAACTTCATTCATCGCCAATAACGGAGTCCTCAATATGAACTCATTAAAAGGACTGTAGATTATTTGTTTTTTCATTACAATAACTATATTACTGAACCTTTTTAATCCAGATTATGATTTGATCTAGAGCTAAACTATCTATTTCATATAAATGAAAGTTCATTCCTTTTATCTCATCTTGAGTCAAATAATGATTAAGATTATTAAAAAGTCTTATTTCAATATTTTGATTGTTAAAACTTTTCAAAAGATTTATATTGGATATTGGATCAACTGATTTATCGTTACTCCCAATTATATAAAATGTAGGTATCTTAAGATTTTTATAAGTATCTTCGTAATCCTTTTTTAACAGATCCAGAGATGCAGGAAAAGAAATATACCACTCAAATTGTTTTTTCTTATACCCCTTTTCACTTAATGAAATCTTGATTTTCTCTCTTAATAATTCATTAGTGTCACTTTTATTCTCCCTAACGATTTCATGAATTAAGCCCATAACCTGGAGTTTAGTTTCCAAATCTGAAAATTGAAGATTCTTCTCTTGTAAATTCGTTCCCGTTTGTAATTGATATTTTAAAAAAGCACCATGCTTCTCAACAGGAGTTGCCCATTGGATTAAAAAATCAACATTCATTCCTTTTTCTATCGCCCCAATACTTGCTAGACCTCCTTCACTATGCGCAATTATACCAATTTTTTTATCCTTCAAAAATGATATCCCTCTGATATAATTCATTACAGAAAAAACATCATTTATCTTATCTGATATACAATAAGAAACCGTATTATATTTACCTTCAGATTTCCCAACGCCTCTTTCGTCATATCTAAAAACAGCAATATTATTCTTTAACAATTCCTCCGCTAAAACATAATGGCTGTTTCTAGTATCTTTACCTGAACCTGGTATGATAACTACTACCTTATTAAACTCTGCTTTAGGACAAATTAAGGTTCCATAAAATTTTATTTTTTCGTCTGTCTGTTGGAACTCAATTTCAGTAGAATCATACTTTTCTATATCTGCTATTTTTTTCTCATACTCAAAAATATCTTGTGAATATCCTGATGTGTAAAAAAATATTAATAATATTAATATTCGTATTTTCATGAAATAATCAGTGTTTTAGTCATTAATATTGGTTTCAAAATAAACTGAGAATAGGAGTACTTTTTAAAGACAGTAAAATGATGAAATAAATATATTTTGTAATATTTACTTCTAATTTTGATTATCTAAGGCATATTTGAGGTGCTTTTAAATATGTGATTATTCATATTAATTTTTAAGCAAAAAAAGAATATTTCATAAGATTTCAGAAATATTATATTATCATCAAATAATACAATATTATCCTAAATTGTAAAATATTAAACAAAAAATATATCACATCAAGAATAGAACTCACCTCTTAAAAAGAATAATGCAACAGTTACTATTAAACAAGATGAAGATTAATGGAAAGAATTTTAAACCTTGTCCCTCTTCTTGTGTATATTATAAAACCAATTAAACGATTGATACTTAACACAACAAGAGATAGAACTATCCTTTTGTTAAGAATCAGTACATAAAAAATATTGTCCTTTATGTATAAGATTTTAATTTCGATATTCTATTAATATCTGACTGAAATACAAATAGTCCCTTATCATGTACATATTATGACCATCATAATAATCCAAATACATATTACCTTTGGAAAACACTTCAGAACCATCCATTGACTACTTAAAGATAGAGGTGTAAATCGGGAAATGAGAAAAAAAATCTCAACAGGAACCCGAACCATGGTTCTACTTTTATACTGTCTCAGCATTAGAATTTAAAGAGATTTGTTTTTGTAGTCTGCTCCTTTAAGTTAGACAAGTAACACACAGAAAAATTAGGACTATGCAGACGGGAGAAAACGAACAGGCGCTCAGAAAGATCTTGGACATGACAAGACTAATTAGCATTACGCTTTTAGGTATTCATTTCTATTATTACTGCTACGGAGCTTTTCGGCAGTGGCATCTAGTTAGTGGATTCGCAGATACAATTTTGAGCAATATTTATTATACAGGATTGTTTAGTAATTTTCATAAATCCAAACTCTTTGCATTGGGATTTTTAATAATCTCGCTAATTGGAGCCAAAGGACGAAAAGAGGAGAAACTGAATTACAAAACAGCTTTTGCTTATATAATTACGGGGATTCTGATTTACTTTATAAGTTACCTTTCACTATACCTGAAAATAGAATTAGTCCTGGTGACTATTATCTATATGACAATCTCTTCCAGTGGCTTTCTTCTGGTACTTACGGGTGGTACATTATTATCCAGAATTATAAAAAACAGGCTCAACAGCAAAGATATTTTCAATACTGAAAATGAAACTTTCCCACAAGAAGAAAGACTTTTGGAAAATGAGTATTCCATTAATCTGCCAGCCAGATATCATTTAAAGGATAAGATAAGAGACAGTTGGATAAACATCATAAATCCGTTTCGGGGTTTACTAGTTTCTGGCACTCCTGGTTCAGGGAAATCATATTTTGTAATACGTCATGTAATTACCCAACACATTCGTAAAAAATTCACCATGTTCGTCTATGATTTCAAGTTTGATGACCTGACTAGAATTGTCTATAATAGCTGGCTTAAATACAGACACGGCTATCCAATATTACCGCAGTTTTATGTTATTAATTTTGATGATCTCACCCGAAGCAACCGGTGTAACCCATTAGATCCTTCAGCCATGAGTGATATTACTGATGCTTCCGAATCGGCACGTACCATTTTGCTAGGTTTAAACAGAGAATGGATAAAAAGACAAGGAGATTTCTTTGTAGAATCACCGATTAATTTTCTCTCAGCCATCATATGGTATTTAAAAAAATATAAAGACGGCGAATTTTGTACGCTTCCCCATGTAATTGAACTGATGCAGGAAGATTACGATAGTCTCTTTACCCTCCTTAGAACTGAAAAAGAAATCGAAGTGCTTATTAATCCTTTTGTCAACGCATACCTTAATAACGTAATGGACCAGCTGGAGGGACAAATCGCATCGGCAAAAATTGCAATGGCAAGATTATCTTCTCCGCAATTGTATTATGTTTTATCAGGTAATGATTTTACTTTGGATATCAATAATCCTGAGGAACCTAAGATTGTTTGTATGGGCAATAACCCACAGAAAATTCAAATTTATGGAGCTGTATTATCACTATACGTAAACCGATTGGTAAAACAAGTAAACCAGAAAAACAAACAGAAAAGTAGCCTGATATTTGATGAATTCCCCACCATCTACCTCAACAATATGGATAGTTTGATTGCTACTGCCAGAAGTAATAAAGTGGCTACTTGTTTGGGAATTCAGGACTTTAGTCAATTGCGTAAAGATTACGGACGAGAACAGGCAGATGTGATTATGAACATTACAGGAAACATAGTCAGCGGACAAGTTACAGGAGATACTGCCAAACAATTATCGGAACGTTTTGGAAAGATTATGCAGGACAGGGAAAGCCTATCCATTAATAGTGGAGATACTTCAATTAGTCGTTCCAAACAATTGGAATCTGCAGTGCCACCATCCAAAATTTCCGGACTTAGTTCTGGTGAATTTGTGGGGATGGTAGCTGATGATCCTGATTGTAAGATTGAACTCAAAACATTTCACTGTGATATTGTGAATAACCATAAAGCATTGAAAGAAGAACAGGATAATTATGTTGATATTCCTATTATTCGCAAAGTCGACAATTCCATGGTCCAACGCAATTATTTACAAATCAAAAAAGACGTTAAGGATATTATTTATTCTGAAAAAGAAAGACTATTAAATGATTATGAACTAAGACATTTAGTAATTAAGAAGTGAGAAATAATGTTACAAGAACAGTTTACAGACATTACAATTTAAAAGTCAAAACTAACAGGGAAAAGACTTAGACTCAATGCATATGCTATTGCTTTATTATGGCTATTCTTGCGTAGTAAAATTTCCTTGCTTGCTCTTCTCTTTTACCATTTCGCTATTTTCACTATGTTTGTATAGCATAATTATCTAGCATAGAATTGCTATTTTGCATTACAGAAGCATAATCTAGCTCAAGTTAAAGTAGTATAATCCTTTTTAACTAATACACACCAAACAAACTAGTATGACCGAAAAAACAAAAAATATAGTTGCTATTGAAGCAGATTTATTCCATGAGTTATCTCAACTTGTTGAACATAGTCAGCGGCAAGTAATTATTCAAAATAATAGTGTTTTAACTTTACTGTTTTGGCAAATTGGATTTCGTATAAATGAAACCATACTACAGAATAAGCGTGCTGAATATGGAAAACAAATTGTGCCGACACTGTCGGCACAATTGGAAAATAAGTATGGTAGAAATTTTACCGAAAAAAACGTAAGACGAATGCTGCGTTTCGCAGAACAATTTAAAGACAAGCAAATTGTAGCAACATTATCACAACAATTGAGCTGGTCCCATTTTATAGAGTTACTACCTCTGAAAAAAACAGAAGCCAAATTATTCTATGCGCATCAAGTAATCGATCAGTTAATGAGTATTAGAGATTTGCGAAAACAAATTGGTGCTAAAACTTTTGAGCGTACTGCAATAGCAAATACGCAGACAGGTCAAATAGAAAGCAACTTATCAAGCACCTTCAAAGATCCTTATTTATTGGATTTTCTTAATTTAGGTAATGCCTATTTGGAAAAAGATTTAGAACAAGCAATCTTATACGATTTAGAAAAATTTATTCTCGAACTTGGTAAAGGATTTACATTTGTAGAACGTCAAAAAAGAATGATTATAGATGGTGAGGATTTTAATTTGGATTTACTTTTTTATCATCGAAAACTAAAGCGATTAGTAGCAATCGAATTAAAATTAGGAAAATTTCAAGCCAAGCACAAAGGCCAAATGGAGTTATACCTAAAATGGTTAGACAAGTACGAAAAAGAAGAAGGTGAAAAAACACCAATCGGTTTAATCCTTTGTGCCGAAAGTAGCAGAGAGCAAGTAGAGTTACTTGAAATGCATAAAGACGGGATTATGGTTGCCGAATACTGGACAGATTTACCACCTAAAAAACAATTCGAGGAAAAAATACACTTCCTTTTAAATGAAGCAAAAGAAAGAATAGAAAGAAAAAAGTTGATATAGAGATAGAAAATAAGCACGTAACGAATCATTAGAATAAAGAAATAAAAACAATGCTTTTCACGGAGACATATCTAGCTTAAAATAAAGAAGATATACTTATTATTGAAGTGTAAATTCCAGTGCTATTTGCCCCCAATTTGAAAATAGTTTTTTAAGTAACTCATACAATTAGAAAAAAGGGTTACCTAATCAAAAGAATTTCTCTCAGCAGTGTGGAGCGTTTTGATAGTAACTGGTATCTGAATACAAGACACCTCTTTCTGATAAAAATACTATTACAAAAGTTGCATGAATTGTTTATCAATAATGCATAAGACAATAATAATGCTAGTATGAAATAATACATTTTTTTATGATTATTAAAAACATTAAGCCTTATTCTTTAGTTCCAGAACATCTCTTTTTAATTCCAAAAGTAACTCTTTCATGATTTGAGTTTCTGATAACTCCTGCTTTTTATCGGTACGTCCGATATTACACTCATATTCCCATATTTCAAGAATATCCGAAGCCTTTACTTCGTAATTAGGATAGTAAGGATTATCGGATGCTAAAACCAGTGCATTTTTTTTGTTTTTATTCAGGCGTTTATACACCATGCCTTCGTTTTTAGTAATCAGAATATACGTTTTACCATCGAGCACCTCTCCCAGCCTTTCTACATAACGACCAATGATAATTGAACCATCCTCATGTGGTGGCATGGAGTCCCCTTCCACAGGAAAGCCTCGGTGTTTCCCTGGCCCTAAAAAAGGCAACGCCATTTGTTGCAGACTCTCGATATATTCAGGATCTCCATACCCATTTAAATAGCCTGCTTTAGCTTTTTGGGTCACGATTTCCACAAAATCATTTCCTGCTGTATCAACGGTAATGGGCAACAGTAATCTGTTGTTTTCTAATTTTAGTAAATCATCCATCGGGATTTTTCGAACATCTACAGAAAGTAACAGATCAATACTGATTTTATAATAATGCGCTATTTTCTTTAGAATTTCATATGGCGCTTCAGAGGTGCCATCTTCATATTTGGCATATCTCCCCCTTGTAATTAAAAGACTCTCAGCAACTTTTTCCTGAGAAATTTTTCTTTTTGCTCTAAGGCTTCTGATGTTGTCGGAAAATAAAGACATGCTTATATTGTTACAATTTGTATCAACAAAGATAAGTATTTTTGATATAATCTGTACTAATTTTGCTTCGTATAAAAGAAGAAGATTATGGGAAGGTCAATTGTACATATCGATATGAACACATTTTTTGTATCCTGCGAAAGGTTAACCAATTCTGAGTTAAATGGTGTACCACTGATTATTGGAGGTGGGGATCGTGGCGTGGTTGCTTCTTGCTCCTATGAAGCCCGTACTTTTGGCGTTCGATCCGCCATGCCAATCAAAATGGCACTTCGCCTTTGTCCACAGGCAAAAGTGATGAAAGGTGATATGGAGCTTTACTCCACCTTATCACATACCATTACTGAGATAATTCAGGAGAAAGCTCCCATAGTAGAAAAAGCAAGTATTGATGAATTTTATCTCGATATCACCGGTATGGATAAATTCTATGGCAGTTACAAATGGACCAATGAACTCGCTCAAACCATTACCAAAGAAACAGGATTGCCACTGACTTTTGCTTTATCAGTAAATAAAACAGTTTCAAAAATTGGTACTGGAGAAGGAAAACAAAAGCAAAATTTGGAGATTCCTGAGCATATGGTACAGCCCTTTTTAAATCCTTTATCTATTCAGAAGATTCCAATGGTCGGTGATAAGACTTTTCAGCTACTTTCAAGAATTGGGATTAGGACCATTCAAACACTCTCTGAAATGCCTTCAGAGGTTTTGCAACAAATGATTGGAAAAAATGGTACAGAACTCTGGAAGAAAGCCAACGGTATTGATAACAACCCTGTGGAACCTTATACGGAGAGAAAATCAATATCAACCGAACATACTTTTTCACAAGATACCATTGACATTATAAAACTCAAACGCATCCTGGTTGGTATGGTCGAAAAATTGGCCTTCCAACTGCGCTCTGAGCAGTGGCTTACCTCAACGGTAGTCATCAAAATACGCTACGCTAACTTTGATACCGAAACCAAACAATGCCGTATCGCCTATACATCTGCCGATCATACGCTGACCAAAAACGTAACCGATCTCTTTGATAAACTCTACCAGCGCCGGATGCGACTTCGCCTGATTGGGATTCGGTTCAGTGGACTAGTGCGCGGCACCTATCAGATTAATCTCTTCGAGGATACTGAAGAAATGCTTTCCTTATATCAAGCTATGGACAAAATGAAAAGTCGTTACGGCTTTGATGCCGTTATGAGATGCGCTGGAGCGAGTTTTAAACCCAATACGAAAAATGAAATTTTAAAACGTAAGGTCTAAAATTCAAAATATACCTTTTAGTAAGTACAATTTTTTAAATACAATAGCTGATGTACCTCAATTGTCATTCTTTTCATTCCCTGCGCTATGGTACCATACCACTTCAGGAACTGATACAACAGGCTGTGGCTTGCAATGTAAAAGCAATGGCACTCACAGATATTAATACCGTAACAGGAATTTATGATTTTATAAAAGCTTGTAATGAGGTTAATATCAAACCAATTGTGGGTATGGAATTGCGCTGTGAAGGTCAGCTTCGTTATATCGCCTTAGCCAAGAATCGTTCTGGACTAGGTCAAATGAATCGATTCCTTACCGATCATAATTTTGATGGAACATCCCTTCCCTTTTCTGCACCCCAATGGGAAGATGTCGTAGTTATCTATCCCCTAGAGAATGTACCCGAAATTTTAAATGAAAACCAGTACATCGGCATACGCCCCGAGCAGCTCCCCAAACTTTTCCATGCCCAGTGGAAAGCCCTGTTGCATAAAATGGTTATCCTGCAACCTGTTACTTTTCGAACCAAAAGAGAATTTAATTTACACCGCATCCTTCGGGCTATTGACATTAATACCTTACTATCTAAACTTACACAGGAGGATGTATGTAAAACTTCCGATGTAATGATTCCCTTGGAGCAATTACTAGTACCATTTATAGAGTACCCAGAGATTATAGCCAACACTCAAAAAGTAATGGAAGACTGTAATTTTGAGTTTGATTTCAAAACACCCAAAAATAAAAAATTCTATACCCAGAGCAGAGAAACCGATATTGCCTTGCTTACCAAATTGGCTTTTGAAGGGCTACTGTGGCGATATAGTGCTGAGGATCTGGTCGCTCGGGCACGTGTCGAAAAAGAATTAAAAGTAATTGATGAATTACAGTTCAGTGGCTATTTTCTAATTACCTGGGACATCATTCAGTACAGCAATAGCTGCGGTTTTATGCATATCGGTAGAGGTAGTGGTGCCAACAGTATCGTAAGTTATTGCCTGGGCATAACTGATATCTGCCCTATCGAACTTGATTTGTATTTTGAACGTTTTCTGAACCTCAACCGTAAAACGCCTCCCGATTTTGATATCGATTGGTCGTGGAAAGAGCGCAATACCATCCTGGAGTATATTTTCAAACGTTATGGCGCGGATCACGTTGCTTTTTGTGGCACCAACGTAGAGTTCAAATACCGCTCGATATTTAGAGAAGTGGGTAAAGTATTCGGACTCCCAAAAGAAGAACTCGATATGTTGGCCAAGAATCCCATGGCACTGCATGAAACCAATACTATCGTTAAATATGTTCAGCAGTATGGAATGTTACTCGAGAAATACCCCAACCAGCGTAGTATGCACTCCTGTGGAATCATCATCTCTGAAGAGCCTATTACCAATTATACGCCACTAGAAATGCCTCCAAAAGGATTTCCCATTGTACTCTTTGACATGCACATTGCCGAGGACATTGGTTTTGAGAAGTTTGATATACTGAGCCAGCGTGGTATCGGGCATATTGATGATAGTGTAAAACTCATCCAAAAAAACCGCGGGATTACCGTGGATATTCGCAATACGGCGCTTTCTAAAGATGAAACCCTATGTAATACCTATTTGGCCACTGGTAAGACCATTGGCTGCTTTTATATTGAAAGTCCCGCCATGCGAGGGCTACTGCGCCGTCTCAATTGTGATAATTACAAGATACTCGTGGCGGCCTCTTCCATCATTCGCCCCGGAGTGGCCCAGTCTGGTATGATGAAGGAATACATCTTCCGTCACAACCATCCCGATAAGTTCGAATATTTTCACGAGGTGTTCAAAGAACAGCTCGGAGAAACCTATGGGATTATGGTCTATCAGGAAGATGTCATTAAAATTGCTTTACATTATGGTGGATTGCCCGCCGCCGATGGAGATATCCTGCGTCGCGCCATGAGTGGTAAAGGACGCTCCAAAGCTGCCTTGCAAAAAGTAAAGGATAATTTCTTTGCTTGTTGTCTGCAAAAAGGACATCCAGAAACACTCAGTCAGGAAATATACCGCCAGATTGAATCCTTTGCTGGGTATTCCTTTTGCAAGGCGCACTCTGCTTCCTACGCCGTGGAGAGTTATCAGAGTTTATACCTCAAGGTACATTATCCTGTGGAATTCATGGTAGCAGTGATTAATAATCAGGGAGGATTTTATAGAACCGAAGTCTATGCCCATGAGGCGAAAATGTCTGGCGCTACCCTGCACAATCCCTGCGTCAACAAAAGCGATTATGAAACCACACTATACGGCACCGATGTCTATTTAGGGTTCATGCACCTTGAGGGTTTGGAAACCAAATTGGCGCATCTTATTATCACAGAGCGTGAGACCCAAGGCGCCTTTTTATCTTTGGAGAACTTCATCAATCGTATTGCTATTGGTATTGAAGGCATACAAATCCTAATCTTCATCGGTGCCTTTCGCTTCACTGGTCAATCTAAGAATCAGCTACTGGTGATCGCCCGACTCATACTGGTAAATTTCAAACCTGAAAACAGAAGTCTGCTGTTACTTCAGCAACCTGTTAAAGAGTATCAATTGCCTGTGCTGGAACGCTCCGCTTTTGAAGATGCCTTTGATGAGATTGAACTGCTGAGTTTTCCAGTATCCTGCACCCCCTTTGATTTGTTACAAACCAAATACAGAGGATCGGTAATGGTTAAGGATTTAATTAGTCATCATAAAAAAACAATAAAAATGCTTGCCTATCTCATCTCCAGAAAACACGTACCCACCAAAAGAGGGACAATGTATTTCGGGACTTGGATCGATGCTAAAGGAGATTATTTCGATACGGTACATTTTCCCGATAGCTTGGGGCAGTATCCATTTCAAGGTGGTGGTTGCTATTTACTCTTGGGTACTGTAGAAGTAGATTATCATTTCCCAACAGTCACCATAACCAAAATGGCAAAGATGCCCTTTATTGCTGATCCTCGCTATTCTAATGCTCCAGAGAGACAATATACCGCTCATCAGCAGTTACGAGAAGATGTGAGTATGACCCATCGAGCTCCTTATCCACAAGAACATGAGATTAATATTCCAAGACAGAAAATGGTTGGATAAATACCAAAGGACGACTGCAGATGATTTGCTTTTTTTTGAGAAAATACAGGACTTACCAATGTAATAAATGAAATAGGAATTAGATGGCATTTAGTTACATAGATAGCTTGGATTCAGATAAACTATGTTGAAGTTATGACACTGGGCTGCCTATAAGATTAAGTATCATCTTTACGTTATATATACAGATGAAAGAAGTACAGTATGCCATAGTAGATATTGAGACCACAGGAGGTAATGCCAGTGGCAGTCGTATTACTGAAATTGCCATTATCATCCACAATGGTAAAAAAGTAATGGACCGCTTCGAAACGCTTGTCAATCCACAAAAAGAAATCCCTCTTCCCATTTTTGCCCTAACAGGTATCAATAATAAAATGGTACGCGATGCGCCTATCTTTGATGATATCGCAGAACAGGTACTACAAATGCTCGAAGGACGCATCTTTGTGGCGCATAATGTTAACTTTGATTATTCCTTCGTTCGCCATGAACTCGAAAGAGCTGGACTCAAATGGACAGCCAGAAAACTCTGCACTGTTCGTGCAGCCAGAAAAATTAGACCCGACTTTACCTCCTATAGCTTGGGAAATCTTTGCGTCTCCCTTGACATACCCGTAGAGAACCGACACCGCGCTGGCGGAGATGCTGATGCAACGGCTATATTGTTTGCCAAATTACTGCAATGGGATCATGAAGGTGAAATCCTAAAGATGATTAAAAATACTGCCCAAGATCAGCGCTTGCCTCCCAACTTACCTCCTTCAGACTTTGAGCAATTACCCGAAAAATCAGGAGTATATTATTTTTATGATCAGCAAAAAAAAGTAATCTATGTCGGAAAGGCTATCAACATAAAAAAAAGAGTGGCTTCTCATTTCAGCGGGCACAACATCAATCCACAACGACAAAACTTCTTGCGCGATATTTACGGAATTTCTTTTGAAATTTGTGCCACGGAACTCATGGCATTGCTCTTGGAATGCAGCGAAATTCAAAAACTCTGGCCCAGATACAACAGGGCTTTAAAACGTTTTGAACCCAAATATGGACTGTATCGGTATGAGGCTCGTAATAGGTACAGCTATCTTGTTATTGGAAAAATGGCAAAGTTTCAAACTGTCATTGAATCCTTCAATACTATCTACGACGCAATAAATGTACTCCGTAGTCTTGCCCAGCAGTTTGAAATTGACCATCGTTTCTGTAAATACGGTACAACAGAAGATGCAGCAGCTTTTCAAAATAATGATAAGACCAATTTACCTGATATTACACAACATAATCAACAAGTTGAATCTGCAGTTGATTTTTTGTTGACCAGCAGGAAAAGTTTTGCCATTATCGATAAAGGCCGCACTATAGACGAGCGCAGTTGCATCTGGGTTGAGAAAGGACACTTTTACGGTATGGGTTATATTTCATCTGATATGACCCTAACCCAAGACGATGAACTAAAAGAGTATGTAGAAGCCTATAGAAGCAACCACTACCTCATGCAGTTGATAACTGCCTATGCAACAAAATATCCTGGGAAAGTTTTTTTCTCTAAATAGTCGCTACAAAGCACTTTGGCATCAGCAGAGGATATTATGTTAATTATTAGGTGAAAAAGATGCCTGATAAAGTAAGTTGGTCGATTATTCTATTTTATCAAGATGGTTTTTAGCGAGCCAGTCCTCCATAAGCTGTAGAGCCATAACTTCTTTTAGGTCTCCTGTAGGATCTAATAATCCTTTAATCTTTTTAGTAGTATCATGAAATTTTTCATTTTCAAAAGTACAGGTGAATTTTGGAAATTCATGATGCAAGACCACCCATTTATTTTCTCCTGACTTTTTGATTCCAAATTTTTTCATGACATCCTTTTTTCAATAACTATACCATTTTTATCTTTTTCTTTCCTAATACCTATCCTTAATTCAGCTGGTTATTAGCCTAACTGCATCTTACTTTTTTTGATTAACTGTCAATCAAAAAGATATACAATACTATATCATTGACGCTATTCTTTTTTTAGATTGTATTTTATTTTTTTGAATCTTCAGAATTTAAAAAAAACGAAATCTTCATTAGGGTAATAATTCTGATTTTCGTTATCTCAAAGTGGCT
This sequence comes from Flavobacterium sp. EDS, assembly GCF_020991525.1. NCBI lineage: Bacteria > Pseudomonadati > Bacteroidota > Flavobacteriia > Flavobacteriales > Flavobacteriaceae > Flavobacterium > Flavobacterium sp. EDS. The sequence continues at coordinate 226,406 of NZ_JAJMOZ010000003.1, read as the reverse complement.
TCATCCTTGACACACATTGACATTTTGCTTACTTTTGCGGTATGAATCACGAAGAAATAAAACGCTATTTTGAAAGCACACCTCCACCTGAAGAAGTACACTGGAAACCATGGGCTAAAATTACTAATACACAGCTTTTCTTAAGTAGCTGCTACATAGGGATACATAATTTTAATGGATCTCTTGAGATGTGTCCCGCCTGGTGGCATTTAAAAGATTTTTACTACCATATTAAGCGTAACGCTCCCGATAATAGCCAGACACAGCCTGAATAAAAAACAAAAAATGTATTAGTAAAAAATATATTAAAAAATAATTTCCTTGTATTTACATAATAAATTAGCCCATTAAGCAGATTGCATAATGGGCTAATTTATTATAGGCTCATAATTGTCAATACAGAATTATTTCCCATGTCCTATTTATATTGGATCGTGTATAAAAACGCACAATACGATAAAATTAATATCCGTACAAGATTATCTTAGTTTGCGGGATTTTCCATTTGGCTTATAATCTTATTTACTTCATTTTCCGTTGATTTGAGTTTCGTTTGGCAAAAAGTAATAAGCTCCGAAGCCCTCTTAACTTTTGTAGCTAATACATCAACCGAAATGGTTTCGTTTTCTATTTCCTTTGCAATTGCTGCAAGCTCAGCATAAGCGGCTTCATAAGTCAGTGTCTCTTCCATTGTATTTTGTTTTTTCTTTGACCGTAGTTTTAAAAATCGAATCAGCTAATATGACATCAATGGTATCACCTACTGCTATAGTATCAGCATTACTGGTAATCTTATCATTCACTTTAACTATTGCATATCCTTTTTTAAGGATATTCTCAGGGGACATCATTCTGATACTTGAATTGTAATGTGCCAAATATCCCTTTTGATTGCGAAGATACTGATTCGTGAATGTTTTTAAATTACTGATCGTATTACCAATATCATTGATCCTATTGTAAAGGATAATCCTGGGTTTACCTGAAATCTGATGTGATAGATTCACCAAAAGTCGATGTTCTTGATACAGTATTGATTTGGAGTTATTAATTGTATTTTGATTAATAGTCATTAAAGCATCTTTGTGTCCTGAAATGAGCTCCCTCGCACTATTGGTAATAGTAGTCTTAAGATTGGAAAGACTCTGATAATTTAGTAGAAAAAGTTGCTGCGATTTAATTACAATATTTTTTTGCAGCAAAAGGATATTTTGCTCAAAACTGCGATTATGTGCAATGATAAACTCAGCGGCTTTAGTTGGAGTCTTAGTCTGGGTATGCGCCATGAGATCCACAATAGAAATATTCTTCTGATGTCCTATCCCTGTGATAACTGGAATGGGAAATTTGGCTACGGCACGCCCAATGTTATAGTTATCAAATATCAGAAAATCAGACTGTGCACCTCCTCCTCTAGTGATAACCACAGCGTCATACAATTTTCCACTTCGGTACACTTCAATTAGTTTGTCTAAAAACAGCTTAGCATTATTGTCCCCTTGGACAATGGTAGGATAATCATCTATCTCAAAAACATAGCCGAAATTATTGTTTTCAAGCGTATGCCTGAAATCTTCAAGACCCGCGGAATTACTCCCTGATATCACCGCTACTTTTTGGATTACTGCTCTGAGCTTTATTTGATTGTTTCTCGTTATGTATTGTTCCCCTTCTTTAACGATAAAAGCATTCTCTTCCACAAGTCTTTTCAGCGTGGCATTTCGTTGCTGTTCAAGAACTCCAAGTGTAAAATTGGTGTCAATATCAAGTACACTCAATGACAAACCAAACAAAGGATGGTAATCCACACTTACCAAAACAAGTACATTAATATTATTGGTAAAACGCTGTCCAGTATTTTTTTCAAAATCGGAAAGATGCATCGATCCTGTTCCCCAGGCTTTCCCAAGAATTCTCGCAACAATGCTGTTTGATGTAGTTCCTTTTTCTACCAATTCAAAGTAATGGATTTTCTTATCCGCCTTATAGGAATGATTGGTAATATCAGCCACAACCCAAAAGGTCTGCCCTTTAAAACGATCCGTCAGGGCGTCACTAATTTTATTGTTTAGCTCTGAGAGTTTAATATGTTTTTCTGGTTCCATAAAAAGTGAGGAACTAAATGTTCCTTTTTAGATCATCCTAAATTCAATAGAAAATGCAATAGTTGAAAAAAAAATAACTGGATTTGCTTTAAAAAAAATATGCGCTCGCAAATTATCGCTCCATACCCAGAAGCGTAATGGTATCTGTAAGATCATGACTGGAAATATAATCCAATACAAAATCTTCTGCCTCTTTTCTATGATCGGCAGCAGTCGAAAACGAATTGAGATAAAAATCTTCGTTTTCATCGGCAATATGGATAATCTCAGTATACCCTTTGGTAATCAAGCTCCCTTTTAGTTTTAATACCTGAAGCTCATTCCTATTATCAATCTCCTTCTTCACTCTAAGCTTTATCGTTTTATCCATGGTATTGCTATTTAATTTTGTCTTATCATGTAAAATAATAGACTTAAAAGTCAAAAGATATAGAGGGTAGTTCCTTCGTTTTTATCTCTTGATTACCTCTTATTTTCTGCTTACCTCAAGAATTCAAGTAAGTAACTTACGAAAACAGACTTCTTGTACTCCCTATTTTACAAACCTAAAAATACTAAAAATCAAAACAGCATGATTGGGTTCAATCATAAAAATATGAACAATTAAAATTTAATTCCATTTACATTCAAAACGGACTAAAAGGGCAGCCAAAATAGTGCCCGCCGTCACCTGCATGCGCATAACGACTTAACGTCGCCCTTCGGGACTTATAGCACTCCGGCTCCTTAACCGGACACTTGATTTGTGCTTTCTTTTTTCCCGTTTTTTCTTTTGAAAAAATTTATTCAGCGAAAAAGCGATGGAAGAAAACTAAAAAAAATATTCACCAAAAAATCAAGTATCATGGAAATTACAGGACGAATTGTAAAAGATGCCTCCGTTTTTAAAGTAAAAGAAAACAGTGAGGTGGTAAACTTCTCCATAGCAGTCAATGACAGCTATAAACCCAAAAACAGCACCGAAGTTAAAAAAATGGTAACCTACATCGACTGCGCCTATTGGCTGTCGTCAAAATCAGCGCAGTGGCTCAAAAAAGGCGCATTAGTCGAGTTATTTGGGCGCATCGGTCTAAATGTCTACATCGGCAGTGATGCTAAGGTGCATGGCAATCTGACCTTTCACACCAGTCATATTAAAATACTTGCATTTGCCAAAGCCCCCCAAGAGACCCCAGAAACACATACCGCAGTTAAAAAGGATTCCGAAAAAGAACCTCACGACCTGCCTTTTTAATATCCCGATAAATAATGTACAAGCCTAAAGAAATGAATTATGAAAGCCTTAAAAAAATCAATATACAAAGAGTACGAAGTATGCCAAGCATTTAATAAAATAATCCTGTCCGATTTGGATTCTTATGATGGAACTAAAAAAGAACAGCTCAAATCCTATTTAGAGGATTTACAAAATGGCGGATGCATGAGTGGTATGATTTCCGAATTTATATACCACTCAGACTGTAAAGAATTTTATGTCGAGCATTTGAATGATTTGGAAAACATCAAAGACGAAATCGAAGATTCTCTTGGAGAGTCTGTAAAAAATAGGCATCGCCTTCCCCACTACACCTTTATTTGTTGGCTCTGTTTCGAAGAATACTGCTATGACATCTACAGAAACAGTTTTGAGTGACACCCATTTTTAATCTTAAATCTTTTGCCTTATGAAAGCTTCTGACCAATTTAAAACCGCTATAGAGAATTACCTGAGTGAAACTGCGCTCAGCGATACTGCCTTTGCTTCACACTTTGCCAAAGAATCAAAGAGCCTTGAAAATTGTATCAACTACATTTTCGGCGAAGTCAAAAAAACAGGATTATGTGCCTTTGACAATCAGGAAATCTACGATATAGCTGTCAAATACTACAGTGATGACAGTATTCTTGCGCCTGCTCCTATTAGCTGTAAAGCAGTGGTAAATCAGCCTGTAAAGGCTGATTTATTCACTCCTGCAACTACACCACAAAATACCGAGCAGAAAAGGGAAGTAATAAATACTCCCAAAACCCTGCAGACCACCTTAACATTTTTTGACCTATGATACCTAAATCGATTATAGAAAAAGAGATTTCTAATTTGAGTAGTACCTTGAAACCCATTACAGCACAGATGCACACTTGGGCAGAAAAAAGCATATTCCTTAAATGGGGTGTACTCTCACGTGGAAAATTTCATTGCTTTGAATGTGCACATTCTTGGAAACCCGAATCTCAAAGTAAATCTTGCCAGAAGTTTATAAAATGTACCTCTTGTGGGGGGAAACTCAAAATCCAGGGATGTAATCAGGTGCATTTCAGAGAAATTGAATACTTCGGCGTTTTAGATGTTTGCCAAGACTATCAAGTCGTTCGTATAATCTGCTCACACAAACACATGAAAAAGAATGTTACCCCGACCTATTCTCACAAAGAAGTGATGCAACATTGGATAAATCCAAAAGGAGAAGTTCGTACCATGTCCCTTAGTACAAATGTTTTTTCGCATGCTTATGATGCGTGGCAATATTATTCCTCCCTTGAAATACGACCAAAAAATTTTCAGAACTCGCCCAAATACCAAATTAATCCTTACAAGGTTTATCCACATATGAAAGTGCTCCCTATCCTAAAAAGAAATGGATTTAAAACAGGGGTTTATAATATCGCTCCACAAATACTCTTTACTGCGCTGTTAAAAGATTCCATTGCAGAAACGATTTTAAAAGCGAAACAAACTTCTCTACTTTCTTATTACTTGCAGTCACCTCATCAGAAGATTCTACGTAACTGGCAAGCCGTAAAAGTTTGCTTAAAAAACAACTATATCATTACGGATTACACTATTTGGGAGGATTATATTGCCACACTTCAATGGTTTAAAAAAGACCTAAGCTGTCCTTCTTTTGTCTGTCCTGAAAATCTAAACGCATCACATGATAAACTAGTTGCGAAAAAAAGGGAATTGCAACGAAAAAAATACCTTATAAAAATGCGTGCTGAAATACAGAAAGTACAGAAAGTTTATGCAGAAGAAAAAAAATGTTTTTTTGGTCTCTGTTTTTCACATCAAAATCTGAATATTACAGTTCTTGAAAACGTGCAGGATTTTATGGAAGAGGGTGATATCCTACAACACTGCATCTTTACCAATGAATATCACAAGAAAAATAATTCCCTGTTATTTTCTGCTAGAATAGATAATATTCCTGTTGAAACTATTGAGGTATCTCTTTCTAAAATGGAAATAACCCAATGTCGTGGCATAAAAAATAACAAATCAAAACATCATAAACTCATTATGAGCCTAATGAAGAAAAACTTGTATCAGATACATTCTCGAATGAAGAAAGGAAAGTCTGTAAAACGCTAAAAGCGGAAAAACCGAAGTAACTTCGGTTTTTCCGCTTGGCATCCCTTTGACAATGTAAAGCCAATAAGCTATATTAATTTTCTACAGAAAATAATTTAAAAAGCAAATCTCTTAATGAAGAAAGCATGCTTATTAAAATCTGTTAATTTAGCTTTAAGCTTCTCTGGTTTGTGAACAACAAGAACCTTTAATAAATCACTTTTTAAATCTTTTAAATCTAGTTCATCATCAGAATTAGTTGAAGGGTAAAGAAAATCAACCAGTTTGATTGTCTGTTTAGGACCTTGGGAATGATGAAGTAGTGATGTTATTACCGGTCTGTATCTGCTTAACAATAATGCAAGGGTCAGTAAAACCAACTCCAGGTCTTCTTTGCCGATTTCAGGACTTCTCATGTATTCATGGGATTTTATAATCCTATAGATATTAATAAATCTCTTGATTAGTCTTGGACTACTGCCTAAAATAATTGACATCTCTTCAATAAAACTGCGTTCTTCCTCAGTAAAGCTTAAAGCTTTTACTATTGTTTCTTTGCGAATCTGCTGTTTTTGAATTATTGGGTAATCAATCTGCACTAACGGATCAGCATTTTCCAAGGTTTCCTGTGCATCTGCATTTTGATTAGATTTCAGCGTCTGATCGGATTTTTTAACTTTTGGCAGTTCCTGTACCTCGGACAATCCTCTAAGCATGTCTTTGATATCGTTGTCATCTGCGGTTTTCAGATGGAAAGCAATTTGAAATATCTTCTCCAAATAATCAGAAGGATCTATTCCTTTATAACCATTCTTTCCCTCTTCATGCTTTTGCAGGTATTTGACCGTAAGGGCATTTCTTACCCATACAGGATCCACACCTACTACCACAACAAAAAGCGGGAATGCCATTAGCAGGTTTACTGCCTCCAATACCTCTACAACCCTTTCTTCAGGACATCTGTCTAAATCATCAATATAAAGTATTATTCGCTCCAAGGGCTTATTAAACAAAGCTCGAAACTCTGCGCTTTCACCTGATTTCAGCAGCTCTTCGCTGTGGCCTGTAAAGAGTTCACTTAGTATTTGAAAATCTTTCCTAATAATAGAAACAAGACCAAGGTGCTTTTTATAGTCATCGCTGTTACACCTTTTTTCAATAAAATCATAGAGTGTACTTGTAGTTAGCGCATTGGTTATTTTATATTCAATGGTGGATTTAACTACAGTTACACTGGTAATCTGTGCATTTATGGAATCCAATTCTTTTGTCTTGTACTCGATTTCCTGCAGCAGTGCCTTTTCCTGCTGATTGAATTCGTCAATTGCGGTTGCACGCTGTTTAAGATAATCTTCTTTTATGGTCCACATTTTTCTTAAAAAAGGCTGAAATTTCCTGTACGTGTTCACAGCCCGAACATATAAAGCCCCACCCGCAGTTATCAGGATCCAAAGCGATGGGGTCACCAAAACAACATTTAATTTAAAAAACTTGACAAATATCCCCAACAGCAATGGTATCAAAAAAATAATAGCGAGAGTACCAAATACCCAAAGCCAGTTATATCTTGCAGCTTTATCAGTAGTAAAGAGTTTAAAATAAGTTGGAAAGCTTTTTGCCTTTTCATAAAGTTCATCGGGTTTCACCCAATACTCCTCAGGGACAATTTTTTTAAAGTGGGCAATATCCATTTCAATACCAGGATTCTCAGTGAGTGCTTTGGTAATTTCGGTTTCTACTTTGAATTGAGTATCAACTTCGTTTAAAACAGACTGTAACGATTTATTTCGTAACAACTTTATTTTGGTATCCAGATCCTCTTTAGTATCCTTCTTTTTCTCATCAAGCTTTTTAAGCTGGCTGTCTATTTCATTCTTTTGGTTTTCAAGCAAGGCTACTTCTTCTTTGGCAGCGGAAAGATCTTTTACCAATTTCTCTTCGATTATCCTTGTATTGTTTTTTGCCAGACTGTCATTCTTTATATAGTAATTCAGCTCGTCAAAGATATTTGTTGTTATACTGGCCCACAGGTTGGTATCCATGTAGGACCAAGCATTGAAATGAACATGAACAATACCTTCACAGAAATACCCTGTACGACTTGCGGACAAATCTTCTATCTCCTTTCTGAGTTTTTTCATAAAAAAACTTTTTCCCGAGCCCCACTTGCCCAAAAGAGCTACTGCGAGCGGCGGACGAAAAGTTTTCGCGGCAAGAACAAGAGAAAAAGCATTGACATCAGGTCCTATGTTAAGGTAGTCAATCCCCGTATCACCATCGCAGACCAGACCTGGAATATGATGCATATCTTCGTCGCCCTGATTCATTATCGCATCAATCAAACCATCTAGTAGAACTTGCGGTAAAGTATCAAATATCTTTTGCAGATCATCGAAAGAAAGCTGGGTAATTGTGTTGCGGTAAAATCCTAAATCTTTGATATCAATTTTATGGTCTTTCTCCACCCATTTTACGGCAATTGTTGTTCCGTCTTCCAGATTTCGGGTTACCCTGCCCCAGCCTTTAAATCTTAGAAATGAATCCCCATCCCTGCTCGGATAGGTAGACTTGTGAATTAAAAAATCACCTTCGCTTATAGAATTTATAACCTCTGCATACTTTTCATCATAACCGGTTTCCCAGATTCCCTGTTCATAAAAACGTGAAGCCTGGTCAACACCATCCCAGTTGGATCCGACAAGAAAAAAACGATAATTATAATTTTTAAGAGCCATTATTATATCAGATCCTTCAATATTATTTTCCAAAATAAGCTTATCATAAAGCTCTTTGCCCATTTGATCCTCTGGTATAGCAATAATAAATTCAGCTGACACAGATACTAAAATCTCATGATTCTCCTCAAGGACAGATGATATGATTTCATAACTTTCTTCATACGACAATCCTGCATTACCTGTACCAAGGAGGGGTAGGAATATTTTCTTATCTGAAAGTTCCAGAGCATACATATTTAAGGCCTTAGAAAGATTTTCTCTAATTAGCTCAACTGTTGGCCTCTGTCCATCTATTGTAACGACAAACATCACTTCGGATTCATTAACTGTAAACAAATAACACCCCCTTTCGAGGTTAAGTCCTTTCAAAGCAGTTTGGTTATAGCCAAATGCAAGTAATATTTTGGAATTAAGGTTTCCAATTGCTCCCTCTTTATTTATTGGTGCAAAGGCAAAGTTAAAATCGGCAGGCGAAGGATTTAATGCAACTTTGTAAAGGTCACTCATAGGTAAAAGGTATATAGGGAACTAAAGTAGAAAAAATATAATACATTGTTAAGATTTTTCCTTAAGATGACGAGTGTTGAAATTATAGTATAAAAAGCTGTTATACAATGGTTATGAATAATTAAAATTATAGACGTCATTATCCATGATTATCATTGGGCGTAAAAGCAGCGCTATGGATAGTATTGTTACCAAGTAATTCTTTCCCTCAATTATATAATCAACATATCGTATTCCTCCATTTTTTTTAATCAAATAATAAGCAATGTACTTTTCACGTATACTTATTTTTTTATCAAATATCACTTTTTAATTCATAGCTCCATTACGGAAAACCATATTTCACTAAAATATATATTCGAGTAAGTAATCCTCCTTTAGATATTATAGATTTAATACCATTAGCTGAAAAAGCAGGTTTCCTTTTTGGGGAAGATATTTCTAAACATATACTATCTTTGGAGAATAAGACTGCAACGCATCCTTTTTTTCCAGATGAAGATTTTAGCAAACCATTCGTTAAATACTTAAAATTAAAAAAATAGTTTATTAAAAAACCAACATTATACAAAAATAAAACACTTTACTAACTAATTAATTTTATAAATGTTATCACTTACAAAATGCCAGAAAATTTTAAATAAGAAGGGGATTACCTATACTGATGACGAAATAATCATAATACGAAATATTCTTTATAAGCTTGCTGGTGTAGCAGTCAACATCATAAATAAAAAATCCCACGAAATTACGGAAAATAATAAAATTAATGAATTGTAATTCTCTTGTTCTCTTTAAATAAATAGCCTGTAGTCATATGTTTTGCCTTCAAATCTTGCCAGTAATTTCCCAATACGAGCAATCTGATTGGACGAATTAATAGTCGCTGGCAATTTTGAATACAAATCAAACGAATTCCAATTCATTTTTGTTAGTCCTAAAATTTCAATTGCAATCGTGTTCAAATCTGATTCTCCATAATGTCTTGTTATTTTAATAGGTGCTGGAATACTCCTTCCTCCTAAGTAATATCTATAATTTGGATTTCTGACAGAAGGAACAATTCCATGAGTCCATAATAGAGCTTCATATTTATTTGTAACAATGCAAGTCCCTCTTGATATTGGAAATTTATCTATACTTAGTAAACTGTTAAACACATTCATAGATAAAAAACGAGCCTCAGTTTCGTAGTTAATTTCTATTAAATCTATTTTTGTTATACCTGCCATATTCAGACTAGCAGTAATTCCCTTAATTTCGTCATCGGTGAATTTTGTCCTCTTATGTATTACAACTCTTTCAGGCAATCTATCGAGTGAATTATAGAAAAGCTCCCTAATAGAAACTCCAAACTGAAAGGCATCATTATAAGACATAAAGGGATTTGATTGTTTATCTAAAAAATAATTATCCACTTTTGATAACTTATATTTTAATCCTTGACCGTTGGAATCGTAAATATGACTACAACCAATTACAACCTCGCTATCATTTGAATTCTTTTTAATGCTATAACCAATTCCTGCATATGCTGTGTTTTTTTCTTGATTATTTAAAATCCAAGGTGTTCTCAATGATTTTACATAAAAAGATAATGATAACCACCAGTAAACTTGACATTTCAATCTATCATCTAAAGTTTCTTCTCTAATTAACTGTGTTGAAACCCCTTTAGAAGCTGAAAATGCTTTTATATAGTCATGCAAATCAAAAGTTTCACCGTTTTCTTGAAAGGTCTCAAATGCCTGCCATTCCTTTGGTATAAAAATTACAATCGTATGTTGACTTTGAATATTAATAATTTGTTCAATTTTTGAAGTTATTAATCTAGCCACAATGATTGCATATTCACTATCACTTTTATTAGACTTCTCTAATTCAATATTTATCCATTTATCGGTATCTTCATAATAGGGAATATTTATTGGGAGATTATATGCCGATGCAAAACCAGGATATTCAATCAAAAAATCTGGGTTTATATTATCCGTAGGATGTTTTAGATTTAGTTGATTTAAAAAATCAAACATTTTTTTTGAATAATTTTTACCACAAATGACAGCTAGATTAACCTCATTAGAATATATAATTCCATTCAAGTTATTATCATACGGTCGGTTATTTGTCAAAGCACGCATAGGATGATAATCTTTCGTATGAGAATTTGATAAACTGTTTTGAAATATTAATTGAGGCTCCAAATACTGAACACCTCTAAATTGAGTTAATTTATTATTATAATCAGAAGGTTTATAAACTCTATAGTTAGGGTCTAAAACCATTATCTCAGCAAAAGCAGTATTTCTAGAAATTTGAAATTCAAAACCAGTTCCTGAATTTAATGGGTATTCGAATTTTAAGTTTTTATAATTAAACAAAATTGTATTCCAATATTCTAAAATTTCATCAAATTTATCATTACGTAATTTCTCTAAAATTTCTTTACTAATTCGTTGTTTTTCCTCCTTTGAAATTTCATTTTCACTTGTTATATGTATCGAAGGGCTAAAAGACATATAACCAAATTTAGAACTTTTATCAAAATAAAACGACAAGTAAATTGCCTTATGTGTTTTTTTATCTCCAAATGAATTATCACTATTTCTAAGCCAAAGTTTATCTTTTAAATTTGAATCAAATATTCCATAACTTAAAAAATGCTTAATAACGGTTTGAATCATTAAAGACCTAAATGAACTAACATTATCAATATCAAACTTTGAAATAGGGACTCTTCTAATTTCACTTTTTAAAACATTTTTAAAAACACTTGATATACCCGATAATGTACCTAGCGCATAAACTTTTCTTTTAAAAGGTATTGCACAAATATCAGTATTATTAGTTTTATCTTTTAAAAATGACCAAGGTTTATTATCTCCGAATTCCACTTCAAATTGAAATAATTCTTTTGGAAATACAATAGCATGTAAATTACTTTTTAAATATTTATCGGTTCTGGTTATAGATTGGCTAAATTCAATTTTAGATAATTCCTCATTATTAGCCAATTTTAAAATAGAATTAAGTGATGCTAATGATATTGAATTATCTTCTAATGCAGATTTTGATAAATCAATGAGAGTTTTATCAAATCCATCAGTTGATATATAAAATGCTTCTCGTCCTGTGGTTCTTACATTTCTTATAAGTTCCTCAATTTCTTTATTAATTTTTTCACCATAACCACACCAGTAAAGTCTTCCCGCTCCTTGTTTAGTAAATGCATCATTTAAAGATTTCATTAAAGATTTATCCCTACCACTATATCCAATTACAATTAGATTTTTATCAACATGATAATTTCCGAGATGCTTAGAAAAAGTACCATCTTGAGAATCCAATTCTTTCTCTGTATTTTTAAGTGTGCTGTATTTATAATCACCATGGAGCGCAATTGAAAGAAGCTCTTTTTTACTTTGGTTGCGAAATAGTCTATCGACATTATCTAAAGTAATCTCAATTGGAGTTAAATTACTTTGAAAAGCTGTTCTTACTGTAAGCCCATCAAAATTTGTTGTCCAAACTGATTTAATTATGTCATTTTTAGCAAGCAAACATAATGCTTTATAACCTATATAGGGTTCCTTATTCTCAAATAAACTCTGAAAATATTTTCGTCTATCATCAGCTATTGGATAAGCCATTTGCGCATAAAAACTGTATTCTTCAGAAGAATCCAAAGCTGGATATACACCTTCATTATCTAACCATTTCTGAATACTACTTCGCACAGATTCATTTTTATGGCTCTTATAAAATTCTGACGTATTTAAATGTTTTGATAAATATATATCTTTTTTCCATTCCCAAATACAATCATATGCAGACTGAATACCTGAAGTAATTGACGCTCCAGCACCTAAAAAAAATGAATGAGGTGTATCAACATTGCGCTTAAATGATCTTAAAAATGCATCATAACTTAGAAAAAGACTTGCTTCGTCTTCAATTGTTTTTTTTATCATAACTAAAAATAAATTTATTTAAAATAATCAGGATTTACCATATTTTCTAAATGCTTGAATTGTTTGATAATATCCATAACCGATGAAAATCCTACCGATAAACAGGACTATGTATGAATAATTATAATCAGTTATGCCAAATGGTTTAATATCCCATTTTGCAATATTCAAAAATTCAAAAAAATGTCTAAAAAAAGATGCAACACCTTTCTCAGTTGGAAGGTAATAAATTTCATCCCATAGAAAGATTAAAAATAAACTATAAAAAATTATCGTTGCTCCAAAAACAAAAAGTAACCCCCTTGCCCAACTTGTCCCAAAATCATTTGAAATCTTATTAAAAAATAAAGAAGTTCGCTCTTCGATTTTATTTTTTCCATTATCAACTTTTAATTCCTTACCATAAGCAGACATTTCTCTCATATAAAATGAAATAGCTTCAATATTATTACCTTCTTTATAGAACACATCCTTAATAATTCTATACGTCTCCCTTAAAACCTGATAAGCTTTTTCATTATTTGTGTTTTGTGATTCAATAATTTCGTCTGTTTGGTATAACCATATTTCAGTAGGCAGGTAATTAATTTTTACACTCCAGAAATTTAGCTTACACCAAAAATTGGCTCTGGAAATATCCAAAGATTGTTTGAAATCTGCATTTTCAAAGCTAATTATTGTATCCTTGGATATTTTATTGTAAATAAATTGAACTTGGTGGGCAAAAGTAACATGTGAAAAAATCGTTACTCCCAAAAAGTCTGTCAGATAAAAACGCTGTACATCTGTAAAAGTAACATTCCAAAAATCTGCTAACTCTTTAAATGTTGTATTTCTAAAAGATACTGTTTTTATAAAGACACTACTATGAAATCTTATTTTTTCTAAAAAACTACTTTCATTAAAGTTTACCTTTTTTTTAAAGGTAGATTCCCGAAAGTCTACTTTAGCTTTAAAAATGCATTTTCTAAAGATTAACATCTCTTCAAATACACAATTTGACATATTAATTTTTGAATCAAATGTTAATTCAAGAAACGCCAATGTTGAATCAATGTGAATTTTCATTACGGTATCAATATTTCTTATAAAGTTTATTAAGATAAAAATATTGCTTTCATCATAGTTACTTAATTTACAAAAATATATACCATTATTATCTTCAATTGATATGCAATTTTGGTAATTATTATTTTGTATTAGAGTTTTAAAATCATCCACAGTTTGTTAAAAATTTGATTAGTTAGTTAGAATTATAAATATAATATAATACTGTGCAAAAATTACCTTCTAAAAGAAAAAATGCAATAGGTCACCGAATCGTGGCACAAATAATTTACAAGAATCAAACATCCCGCAAAAACAAGCGTTACAGAATTAAGGTTCGAATGGCCAAGCCATTACATTAAGCATATTATTTCTCTAAATTAAAATGGTTCGAATCTGCCTCCCTCTTGTACCTAAAATTCTTGAGCTCTACAAAACACAGGCTTGCTAATTACTGGCTCCGAATTTAGCGTATTTTAAACTCCATAAATACAGAGATAAGGTATCTTTACTCATAATTCAAGCATTTAAAGGTCACAATAACTAAGCGTAAATCTTAATTTGAAATATATTGCTTGAAGAATTATGTATTTTCGATAACAATCTTTAGTATTCATTTTTTCATGATTTAAAATTCTAAAGATAAAAGTTGTTTCCACATGTGACAGAACTCCAAAAAACACATATAATGATGTTATTTTTATTCCTGAAAATGCAATTATAAGAGCCAAAAACAACTGTATAATCAACTTATATTTGTACTTACAAATTTTTATCACCAATAACTCCAACTACCAACAAACCTATTGTTGTTACTACTATAGAAAGATACTCTCTAAGAAAAGTAAGTCAATAATTTGAAACAAAAATTACGATAAGTACTGAAACAATGTATAGTATTTCATAGCTGTTAAAGCATTGAACTCATTTGAAATCAATCTTATATTTAAGAAAGTATTTAACAATTCTTGTGATAAAATATTTTCTACAATTTCACTTCTAGTTCACTGTTATCCCAGAAAAACATCTCTCCCTATCTTAGTTACTTATTTTACTAATTCTTTGGACAAATTTTATAAGTAATGGTAAGGCAGGTCCAACCATATTGTGATCAAATCCTTGTAATTCAAACAAAGTAACATCTCGATGACCTACCAATGAAAACATACGGGCTAAATAGGCATTTTCTTCATAGCGTCCTAGTAATTCCATATCTCGATCTCCTGTTATTAATAAAATTGGAGGCGCATCTGGCCTGCAAAAATAAAGTGGGGCATATTTGTCAATAATTGGTTGCCTTTCCTCGATACCATTTTCCTTTCTAATTGTGAAATGCGTAATGGCCTGACCACTTAACGGGATTATACCTGCGATTTTATTTGCATCAATATTGTATTTAGACAAATACATCTTATCTAAGGTTACCATGAGCCCTAAGTAACCTCCTGCAGAATGTCCGGCGATGAAAATTTTACTTGGATCTCCCCCATAATCGCTAATATGGCTAAATACCCATGCAACTGCAGCTGCAGTATCATCAATATAAGCTGGTGCTTTGACTTTAGGAGATAATCTATAGTCAACACCAACTATAATAAATTTATTGTTTTTTAATGCCTCAGGAATTTCAGTTTGACCGCTAGTAAGTCCTCCACCGTGTAACCAAATTATAGTTGTACTACCTTGACTGTTTTCTGGATAATATATATCTAATTTGCATTTAGATTTTATGTAGGGATCCTTTTTACAAATTTCATCAGAATAATAATTTATGTCCGTTTTTGTTAAATAACCTTGACTATGAACAATAATAGTATTTAAAAAAAGTAAGAATAAAACAAAGCTTTTTTTCATGAATAGAGTATTTTGTGCTATTTAATTTTTCAAATATAAGTAGTATTTATGATTCTGTCGCATCTACATTGGTAACATTCTAAAGTTATACTACAAAAAAACAAAATGACTTACACGCAGTTATTCCCTCGATTTCTTATTTGTTTTTTTCAGCATGTGCGCAACCTCAATTCTAATAAGAGCTCTCTTTACAGATTCAAAATTTTTAAAACCTAAGTCTTTTTTATATCCTCCATTATAAAGTGAATAGAAAATCAAATGTATGCCAAGCTGCATATAGATAACACTACTGCCCTTTATCTTTTAAATAAATCTCATCCGTTGTACCCATTTCTTTCGTTTGTTGATTTACAATTCAGTAAATAGACTAATTTTATATACGCTACGAAAACTAGACTATTTATAAGACAAAACTATTGAACCTCTTTTTAACTATTTACAACACTTCTAAACAATTGGTTACTAAAAAAAATATCAGAATATTACGTATATTTGAACTGTGAAAAAATATTTATCCATATTATTTTTATCTGTTTACCTACTCTCAATTACTCAATTAGGTGAACTAATAAAGCTACCTCTCTTGGTAGAACATTATTTGGAACACAAACAGCAAAATAGTAACTTGACTATTTTGAACTTTTTACGTATTCATTACCAAGCGCAACATGTATTTGACGCTGATTACGATAAGGATATGAAATTACCTTTTAAATCACATACTAATATATCCTCTGTTGTATTTTATCCACTAATACAAGAATATAAAACAATACAAAAAGTCAATTTTAAATATAAAAAAGAAATTTTATATACCTATTCTTTTTCCTATTCTTCTATTTCACTTTCGTCTATCTGGCAGCCACCCAGAAACTGTTAATCGTTTTTTATTGGCTTAAAAACTTTCACGTCTAATGGCGCGTGTTTTTGCTATTCCTTATTTTTTATAACGACGATTAATAAAACAAACTTATGCTTACTAAAATAATTGAGTTTTCCGTGAGGAATAAACTCATCGTAGGGCTTTTTATAATTGCCCTGATTGGCTATGGCTCATACGAAGCCACTCACCTACCCATTGATGCTGTTCCAGATATAACCAATAATCAGGTGCAAATTATTACAATCGCTCCCTCATTTGGCGCGACCGACATCGAGAGATTGGTCACTTTTCCTATAGAACAGGCCAATAGTAATATCTCTGGAATGAAAGAAATTCGCAGCTTTTCCAGATTTGGATTATCACTTGTAACAATTGTCTTTGATGATGATATCGACGTATATTGGGCAAGACAACAGGTTGCCGAACGATTACAACAGGTTCAAAATGAGATACCACAAGGTATTGGTACTCCTACCCTAGGACCTATATCTACAGGACTTGGAGAAATTTATCAATATGTAGTAAAGCCTAAAAAAGGCTATGAACAAAAATATAATGTAACCGAACTAAGAACAATCCAGGATTGGATTGTAAGACGACAACTTCTAGGAGTCAAGGGTGTTGCTGAAGTGAGTAGTTTTGGAGGCAAACTCAAGCAATATGAAATCAGCATTAGTCCTGATAAGCTAAATGCTTATGGAATAACGATCAATGATGTTTTTACTGCTGTTCAAAACAATAATCAAAATACGGGTGGTTCTTATATCGAAAAAGGACCAACAGTACTTTATATTCGTAGCGAAGGTCTTATTGGAACTGTTACGGATATAGAAAACATTACTATCCCCAATAAAAATAGTGACACTCCTTTATTCATAAGAGATGTAGCTCAGGTAAAAACTGGATTCGCTACGCGATATGGAGCAATGTGCTATAATGATGAAGGGGAAGTTTCTGGAGCAATAGTTATGATGCTTAAAGGAGCTAATAGTAGCGAGGTCATTAAAAATGTAAAAGAAAAAATTGCTCAAATACAAAAAACACTTCCTGAAGGTGTAGAAATAGAACCTTTTCTTGATAGAACAAAAATGGTAAATAATGCCATTGGTACAGTCGAAAAAAACCTGCTCGAAGGGGCATTAATTGTGGTGTTTGTTTTGGTAATGTTTTTGGGTAATTTTAGAGCAGGTTTATTGGTTGCATCGGTAATTCCGTTAGCCATGCTCTTTGCTATTTGTATGATGAATTTCTTTGGTGTAAGCGGAAACTTAATGAGTCTCGGAGCCTTAGATTTTGGATTAATTGTAGATGGTGCGGTAATTATTGTTGAAGCCATTATGCATCAGCTCTCCAGTAATACTAAATATAAGGAGCATACTTCGCTTACTGCTGATCAGATGGATAAAACCGTTACAAGTTCGGCTAGCAAAATGATGAACAGTGCGGTATTTGGACAAATCATCATATTGATTGTTTACTTACCCATTTTTACGCTGCAGGGTATCGAAGGCAAAATGTTTAAACCTATGGCACAAACAGTTGCTTTTGCTTTGCTGGGTGCTTTTATTTTGTCTCTGACTTATATTCCGATGATGAGTGCTTTTTTTCTAAGTAAAAAAACAAAACACAAAGAAAATCTATCGGATAAAGTAATGAAACGACTTGAAAACACATATCAAAAAACACTAACAAAAGTACTTCGTTTTCCTAAAGCCGTATTAGGTTCTGTCTTACTACTTTTTATTTTGGCTGTTCTAACACTTACTACCTTGGGAGGCGAATTTATACCTGCACTTGAAGAAGGTGATTTTGCCGTAGATACACGAGTACTTACAGGCAGCAACTTAAATACAACAATAGAAAGCACCCAAAAAGCAGCGCACATATTAAAAAGCCAATTCCCTGAAGTACTAAAAGTAGTTACCAAAATAGGTAGCGGTGAAGTCCCTACAGACCCAATGCCTATGGAAGCCAGTGATATGATGGTAATTTTAAAAGATAAGAAAGAATGGACTTCTGCTAAAACTTTTAATGAATTATCTGCAAAAATGAGTAAGGCTCTAGAAGATGTTCCCGGAATTACAACAGGATTTCAATTCCCAGTACAAATGCGTTTTAATGAATTAATGACAGGAGCCCGACAAGATGTTGTTCTTAAAATATTTGGAGAAAATCTAGATACACTAGCAGTCACTGCGAGTAAACTAGGCAAAATTATTAATACAGTAGATGGAACTGCTAATTTATTTATAGAACCAGTTGCAGGTATGCCACAGGTAATTATAGACTACAACCGACCTGCGATTGCTCAACATCATCTGTCAATTGCAGATATTAATAAAGTTATAAATACAGCCTTTGCAGGGCAAAGTACAGGCTTGGTGTTTGAACAAGAAAAAAGGTTTGACCTAATAGTTCGATTAAATGCCAATGAAAGAAAAGATATTGAAGACATTCGAAATCTATTAATTCCCACACCAAGTGGCAATCAAGTTCCTTTATCGCAACTTGCTACTGTAGAAATTAAAAATGGTCCTAACCAAATACAACGAGAGGATACAAAACGTAGAATTGTTGTAGGTTTTAACGTAAAAGACAGAGATGTACAAAGTATTGTAAATGAATTACAAACCAAAGTAGATAAAGAACTAAAATTGCCTGCTGGTTATTACGTTACTTATGGCGGTGCATTCGAGAATCTAAATCAGGCAAAAGACCGCCTTATGATTGCCGTTCCTGTTTCGCTAATACTTATTTTCATTTTACTATTCTTCGCATTCAATTCCGTTAAACATGGTTTGCTTATTTATACAGCTATTCCGCTATCGGCAATTGGAGGAATATTTTTCCTTGCTTTGCGTGGTATGCCTTTTAGTATCAGTGCTGGTGTAGGTTTTATTGCCTTGTTTGGAGTAGCCGTTTTAAATGGAATCGTATTAATAGCTGAATTTAACCGACTTAAAAATAACGGAATGAAAAATCTGGCACAAATTGTTTTAACAGGAACAAAATCAAGACTTCGTCCTGTATTAATGACCGCTTTTGTAGCTTCTTTAGGCTTCTTGCCTATGGCTCTAAGCAACGGCGCTGGTGCCGAGGTACAGCGTCCTCTTGCCACAGTAGTAATAGGTGGTTTATTAGTCGCTACTTTTTTGACCTTGTTTGTATTGCCTCTACTCTATATATTATTTGAAAAAGGCTTTAAAATAAAAAGTTTAACTCAAAAAGCAGCGTTTGTTCTGGTTTTATTTTCTGTCTTTTCAGCTGCAAATGCACAGGAAAAAATAAGCCTTGAAACGGCATTAAAAATGGCAACAGAAAGAAATAATAGTATAAAAAATGAAAAACTTAGAACGGACTATGCACAAGCGCTAATTAAATCAGGAGCTGATATTCCTAAAACAACCATTTTTGGAGAAGCAGGACAAATAAACAGCGCTTATGATGATACCAAATTTGGTATTTCGCAAACTATTACCTTTCCTACCATTTATAAAAAACAAAAACAGCTTTTGTCTGAACAATGGAAAACATCAGTATTAAATACTTCATTAAAAGAACACGAAACTAAAAAAGCTGTAACGCTCGTTTTTTATACCATCTTGTATTTTAAAGAAAAAGAAAAACTGCTACAGCAAGCTGATACCTTATTTAATGACTTTTATGCTAAAGCAAATCTTCGATTGCAAAAAGGAGAAAGCAATATTCTAGAAAAAACGACTGCCGAAAACCAACGAGCTGCTGTTACTATACAATTAATGCAACTTCGACAAGAATTACAAGTAACCTTACTAGAGTTACAAATACTTTTAAACTCGGAAACTCCTATTATCCCTTTAGAAAAAAGCGTTAAATATTCTTTTATACCAATGAGCGATGGAATTGAGAATAATTTGCTTTTAAAATTGTCGCAGCAACAAAAAAATAATGCAATAGCACAAACCCAATTAGAAAAATCTAGATACCTGCCAGACCTCACTATAGGCTACTTTAATAATAGTTTTAAAGGCATGGGGCCTGATAACAACTATTATAACAGTAGCAACCGCTTTAGTTCAATACAAGCAGGATTAGGAATACCTCTTTTTTCAGGAAGCCAAAGTGCCAAAATAAAGGCCTCTAAAATTGGAGAAAGTATTGCAGATAACGAATATGAAATGCAATTGCAAATTTTGCAGACACGATATAAACAAGTAATGACTACATATAAAATCAATACGGAAATAACGCAATATTTTGAAGGTACAGGCTTAAAAAATGCTAGTTTGATTAAAGAAACAGCCAATAAACAATTTACTAACGGTGAAATTAATTTCTTAGATTTTGTAATGGTAGTCAATCAGGCTATTGGTATACAAAGCAATTATTTAGAAGCTGTAAAAGCACTAAACGAGAGCAGTATCGAACTTAATTTTATCACTTCAAATTAACTTTAAATGAAAAATATATCATTGTTTATAAGTATGCTTTTTATAGTAAATGCATGCAAAAACACGACCGAAGAACAAGTAGTAACAGAAAAAACTGTAAACGAAAATAATGTAATACTTACTGATGCGCAATTCAAAAATGCAAATATAGCAACAGCCTTGTTAACAGAGAAAAATATTTCTACGGTTATAAAATTAAACGGAAAAATAGATGTTCCGCCACAAAATTTAGTATCTGTAAATGCTCCACTTGGAGGATATTTAATAAACAGTAAGCTATTACCCGGAATGCTGGTAAAAAAAGGGGAAGTGATAGCTACTTTGCAAGATCAACAATATGTTCAGTTACAGCAAGATTATCTCATGGCTAAATCTAAATTACATTTTGCCGAAATGGAATACGCACGTCAAAAAGATCTTAATCAATCTAAAGCTAGTAGTGATAAAGCAACACAACTAGCCGAATCAGAGGTAAGCAATCTTCATATAATGGTAAATGCATTATCAGAAAAACTCAAGCTAATTAATATTAACCCAAATCGTTTGTCTGCCAATAAAATTTCTAAAAGTATCAGCATTGTAAGTACTATAACTGGTTTTGTAAGCAAGGTTAATATTAATGTAGGCAAGTACATATCTCCTGGTGAGGTAATGTTTGAACTTATAGATCCTAGTGACATTCACCTAAACCTTACTGTTTTTGATAAAAACATTGCACAACTTGCTATAGGACAAAAAGTGATTGCCTACAGTAATGCTGCACCCAACAAAAAGTACGACTGCAAAATTATACTAATCAACAGAGACATCAACTCTAACGGAAATACTGAGGTGCATTGCCATTTTTTAAAGTATGATAAATACCTTTTACCAGGCATGTACATGAATGCCAAAATAGAAACAACATCTGCCTTAGCCAATGCATTACCTGAATTGAGTATTGTGAGTTTTGAGAGTAAAGACTACGTTTTTATTGAAACTGCAAAGCAACAGTATCAAATGACTGAAGTTACAGTTGGAGCCAAAGAAAATGGCTATTTGGAGATTCTAAACCCTGAAAAACTTAAAAATAAAAAATTGGTTACCAATGGAGCTTATACCCTATTGATGAAAATGAAAAATAAAGAAGAATAAAAATTAATAACTTAAAACAAAACATTATGAACGGAGCGCATTATCATTTAGTATTGAATCACTTGCCGATTATTATACCAATCGTAGGCTTATTGGTTCTCATTGGTGGATTTATTGTAAAATCAGAAATTGTAAAAAGAACCGCTTATTGTATTTTTATTCTGGGTGCAATAGCAGCATTTGCAGCTATAGCCACAGGCGAAGGTGCTGAGGATGTAGTAAAACAAATTGACGGAATTTCTAAAAGTTTAATTCACGAACATGAAGAAAAAGCTGAAGTTTTTGCCCTATTATCTTATATATTGGGTATAACCTCAATACTAGCTTTATGGAGCAATTGGAAAAAGAAATCATATACAAATTACATTGGGTATGCTATAATTGCATACTGTCTTGTAGTTTTATACTTTGCCCAACAAACAGGTACTACTGGCGGTGAAATTAGACACTCTGAAATTAGGTAGTAACAGCATCAATGTGTTTGCAGAAATCAGTTATAATCCACAGCGGCTTCATAAATTCCCGCTGTGATTATTACTGATAAAATCAATTTAACCGTTTTATAACCAACTATTTAAACATAAAAACAAAATTACAAAATTTAGAATCATTCTATCTCCCCTAAACTATTATATTACACTTGGTTAATGTAATTTTATATAAAAAACAGAATATTTTATCATGAGTCTTATCCTAGATGAAGCAAAGCTTCATAGCCTTTTAAAAGTAGTAGATTTAAACATACAAAAACTTAATGACCAAAAAATAGTAGCCTTTCTTGAATCTTTAGGATTAAAAGACCGTGAGGATATTCCTAAGAATTATCTAGATTGGGAAACAATACTCATTGTAGTGCCTAATCGTCATGTTTCTCAGCAAATAAAACAATATAAATTCTTGATCTCCCGAATAGCATTTACAACTAATCCTAATGCCCAACAAATTCATATTTATGATTTTAATGAATGGAAAAACGCTACCCGAAATAAAACAGCATTACAAATAAGACAGTTATTGAAGACTAATTTTGGAGGTTTAGAAAAAACCAATAAAGATCCAGACTGGATTAAACAAAAATAAAAATTAAAACTATGCATGTTGAAAATCACTATATTAACAGAAGTGGCTGGCTAAGGGCAGCTGTACTTGGTGCCAATGATGGTATTTTATCCACAACCAGCTTGGCAATTGGTGTTGCGGCGGCGAGTGTAACTAGAGAGCCTATTTTACTTGCAGCAGTTGCAGGTCTGGTTGCAGGTGCACTTTCTATGGCTGCTGGCGAGTATGTATCGGTTAGTTCCCAATCTGATGTAGAGACAGCTGATTTAAAAAGAGAAAAAGCAGCACTTGAAACCCAGCCTGAAGAAGAACTGGAAGAATTAACGGATATCTATATTCAAAGAGGGCTAAATAAAGAATTGGCGAAACAAGTGGCAATCAAATTGACAGCCCATAATGCGCTTGAAGCTCATGCGCGTGATGAACTAGGAATTAATGAAATCACGCAGGCTAATCCTTTAACAGCCGCTTTTGCATCGGCAGTATCCTTTATTATTGGAGGCTTATTACCGCTTCTGGTAGCTATTTTTGCACCTATAAAAGAAATGGTGTTTTATCAATATGGTTTTTCGATACTCTTTTTAGCTTTTTCAGGGGTATTAGCCGCTAAAGCAGGTGGATCACATACTTTAAAAGCCGTTGCGCGAATTTGTATTTGGGGAACTTTTGCAATGGGAATGTCAGCTTTAGTAGGGTATCTCTTTGGCGTTCAAACCGCTTAAAAAATAAATAATTACTTATACGTAACTTCAAAATATAATGTAGTAACGAAGGGAATAATAAACAATCCATACCTAAAGCAATTCGAATATGCCTGCAAATAATTTCAATATAAATGGATTAACAGATAAAGAAGTAACTCTTTCTAAGGAGAAGTATGGTCTAAATAAGCTAGATTACAAAAAAGATAACAACTTGTTAAGTACAATTAAACGGATTGTAAAAGAACCAATGATAATTTTACTCCTAATTGCAGCACTTATTTATTTTGTAAGCGGTAAAACAAATGATGGTTTTTTTCTAGTAGCAGCAATCATTTTTCAAGTATCAATATCATTATTTCAATATTCAAGAAGCAAAAACGCATTAGAAAAACTTAAAGATTTTACACAACCAAAGTGTAAAGTGATTCGTAATGGGAAGGAAGAAGAAATAAAAAGTGAAGAAATAGTTATAGGAGATAGTTTAATTGTTGAAGAAGGCACTTTAATAGCCGCAGATGGTATTATAGTACATTCAAATGATTTTTCTGTAAATGAATCTATTCTTACTGGAGAATCACTATCTGTATTTAAAGATAAGACAAAAGAAGACAACCATATTTATTTAGGCACTACTGTAGCTACAGGTCTTGCAATCGCAACAGTAACTGCCATAGGCAATCAAACAAAATTAGGTAAAATAGGCACTAGCTTAGAGCATATTAAAGAAGAAAAAACACCTTTGGAAATACAAATAAGTGACTTTGTAAAAAAAATGGTCATTGTTGGGGCAATTGTTTTTGCCATAGTTTGGGTAATAAATTATTGGTATTCACAAAATATAACAAATAGCCTGCTACAATCTTTAACTCTGGCTATGAGTATATTACCCGAAGAAATCCCTGTAGCTTTTACAACTTTTATGGCCTTAGGAGCTTGGAGATTAATGAAAATGGGGGTTGTTGTAAAACAAATGAAAACTGTTGAAACATTAGGTAGCGCAACAATAATTTGTGTCGATAAAACAGGTACGATTACTGAGAATAAAATGACGCTTGCTAAATTTTTTTTAATGTCAAGCAAAAAAATAGTAACCTTAGAAAATATTGATACAGAAGAAGAAAAAGAATTGCTAACTGCTGCTATGTGGGCAAGTGAACCAATTCCTTTTGACCCAATGGAAATTGCCTTGCATAAGGCATATAAAGAGATCTGCCAGAAAGACGATCGTTCAAATTACAAACTCATTCATGAATACCCACTTGGTGGCAAACCTCCTATGATGACCCATATATTTGAAGCCATTGATGGTAAACGCATTATAGCTGCTAAAGGAGCACCCGAGGCCATTTTGAAAGTGGCTATGCTCTCAGAGATTGAAAAAAAACAAACTTATGATGCTATCAACACCTTATCTGCAGATGGATATAGAGTCCTTGGTGTAGCTTTATCAACTTTTACAGGAAATACTTTTCCTCTTAATCAGCAAGATTTTCCATTTAAGTTTTTAGGAATTGTAGCCTTTTATGATCCTCCAAAGAAAAATATCCAAAAAGTATTGGAAAATTTTTATAGCGCAGGGATCGCTGTAAAGATAATAACAGGCGATAATACTCCAACCACACAAGCGATTGCAAAACAAATAGGGTTTAAATATTGTGATAAAAGTATTTCTGGAGATGAATTGATGGCAATGAATGAAAATGAATTACAAACCAGTGTAATGAAAATAAACATTTTTACAAGAATGTTTCCAGAAGCTAAACTAAGAATAATAAATGCTTTAAAACAAAATAATCAAATTGTAGCTATGACTGGAGATGGCGTAAATGATGGTCCAGCACTAAAAGCAGCACATATTGGTATAGCGATGGGCAAAAAAGGGACAGAAATTGCAAAGCAAGCTGCATCACTAATTTTATTAGAAGATGATCTTTCAAAAATGGTAGAAGCAGTGGCTGTAGGCCGAAAAATATATGCGAATTTAAAAAAAGCAATTCAGTACATTATTTCAATACACATACCTATAATTCTAGTAGTCTTTATTCCCTTGGCTTTGGGATGGGTCTATCCAAATATTTTTTCGCCAATACATATCATTTTTCTTGAATTGATAATGGGACCTACATGCTCCATAATTTATGAAAATGAACCCATGGAAAAAAATACAATGTCACAAAAGCCCAAACCATTTACAACAACTTTTTTTAATTGGAAAGAATTATCTACAAGCTTTTTACAAGGAATAATTATTACAATCGGAACACTATCTATTTATCAATATTGCATTTTTAATAATTATAATGAAGCATTAACCAGAACTATGGTTTTTACTGTTCTAATAGTTGCTAATATATTCCTTACTTTAATTAACCGCTCGTTTTATTATTCAATCTTGACAACAATTAAATATAAAAACCCAATGGTGTCCCTTATTATTTTAATTACAATCATTCTGCTAGGGTTATTACTTTATGTAAAACCATTAACCTTGTTTTTTGAATTTGAGTTCTTAAATTCCAATCAATTAGCAATAGCAATTGCTACAGGATTTGTGTCGGTAGCTTGGTATGAAATTGTAAAACTATATAAAAGAAGCAAACAAAATATTGCCTAAATTTAATCTAATCTTAAGCGAATCAAAAAAATAAACGAAGTCACAATTCGTTATTTCATTACTATCTAAAAACAAAACTGCAAGATGAAACTAATTACAATGTTCCTTTTATTGACAGTGCTTCCTATAAACTGGGAATCTGACTTTAATAATGCAAAAAAAATTGCAAAGGAAAAAAATGAATTAATTCTATTGAACTTCTCTGGTTCAGACTGGTGTGGGCCTTGTATTATAACACGTAGAGACTATCTTGAAAATCAGTCATTCACAAATATGGCAAATGAAAATCTAGTATTAGTTAATGCTGATTTTCCTAGAAAGAAAAAAAACATTGGAACTCCAGAACAAGTAAAACGTAATGAAGAATTAGCAGAAATATACAATAAGGAAGGAAGTTTTCCTCTCACACTACTTTTAGATGCAAATGGCAAAATATTAAAAAGTTGGCATGGGAAACCAGAAATGACTCCTGATGAGTGGACTGCCGAAATAAAAGCGATTTGTGATAGCAAAAAATAGTATCCTAAAAAATCAAAAATATTCACAATCCCTAAAACTCATGGGAAACAACTTTACTATTACTGTTGTTGCAGAAAATGAGAAGATTGGAAACGAGAATATTAATCTGGCGATTAATGAAATCAAACGGATTGAAAAACTTTTGACTACCTACAAAACCGATAGTCAAACTAATCTGATTAATGAAAATGCAGGTATTGAACCTGTCAAAGTAGATCTTGAGGTTTTCAATCTCATTGAAAGAAGTCTTGGTATTTCGAAAATTACACAAGGAGCTTTTGATATTTCTTATGGAAGTATCGACAAAAGCCTTTGGAATTTTGATAAAACAATGACTAAACTGCCTGATTCTGATACGGCTTTAAAGATGGTACATCTTATTGATTACAGAAATATTATCCTAGACAAAAAACACACAACTGTATTTTTAAAAGAAAAAGGAATGCGAATTGGTTTTGGTGGAATCGGAAAAGGTTATGCTGCTGAAATGGCTAAGCAAATGCTCTTAAAACATAATGTCCAAAGCGGAATCATTAATGCAAGCGGAGATCTCTCGGCCTGGGGATTACAACCTAATGGCAAAAAATGGACTATTGGAGTTGCCAATCCCGACTCACCAACTGCTGCATTTTCGTATATGGAGATCTCTAATAAAGCAATCGCAACTTCTGGTAACTATGAAAAGTTTGTTACCATTAACAGTAAAAAATATTCGCATACCATTGACCCCAAAACAGGATTACCTGTAACTGGAATAAAAAGTGTCACCATTATTGCTTCAAATGCAGAATTTGCAGATGCAATGGCTACTCCAATTGCTGTTATGGGTATTAAAGCAGGTTTGTGTTTAATAGATCAAATTCCCGATTTATATTGTATTATCATTGACGACAACAATAAAATTTACACTTCAAAAAACATCAACTTGAAATGAAAAAGCCAAAACAAAAAGCGCTCGTACTATTCTGTAGCATTGCTTTTACAGGCATTCTACTCACCTCTTGTACTTCGGTAAAAGAATATCAAAAAGGAAAAATAAACGATTCTGAAATGGTACTTTCTAATAGAAAAATCGAAAAGACAGAACTTAGCTTTCAATCCTACCGTGAAGGAGCTTCCGGAGCAAATGCAGGAAAAAGCGGCGGTGGCTGCGGTTGTAACTAATTTTCATACTATCTACAAATGAAAAGAATATTTATTACTGGATTTGCCTTATTGGGATTACTCCAATCAAGAGCACAAAACATTCCTACAGATTCAACCAGTTACAAAAGCAAGAAATTAAAAATTGAAGAAGTAAATTTAGTTTCAAGTTATTATAACCAAAATGGAAACAATTCAGCGGTAACGGGTGGAATTGGTGATCAACATCTTACAGATATTGCCAATACCATCGATGTTAAACTGGTAAAATACGGAGAAACGGGAATCAAACATACTTTTGATATCGAAGCAGGTATTGATCATTATACTTCTGCATCTTCAGATATGATTGATTTGAGTGCCAATTCATCCGCTTCATCATCAGACATACGCTTTTATCCTTCATTATCTTATCTAAGAGAAAATGAAGCAACAGGAAGAAGTATTGGTATCGGAGTTTCGTCTTCGACTGAATTTGATTACCAGTCTTTTGGAGGGAATATAAGTTTCTCTCAAAAAACTAAAGATCGCAATGGCGAATTTACTGCCAAATTTCAAACCTTTATTGATCAGTTAAAACTAATTATGCCTATTGAGCTTCGTCCTCCAGGGAATCATGGTTATGATAACGACAATAGAAATACCTTTGCAGGAACATTAAGTTATTCTCAGATTATAAACCAACGATTGCAAGTAATGCTTGTAGGTGATGTAATTAGTCAAAATGGGTATTTAAGCCTTCCATTTCATCGAGTTTATTTCGCTGATGGTTCAGTGCATCAAGAAAAAATGCCTGATACCAGACTAAAGATTCCTTTGGGTATTAGAGCTAGTTATTTTTTAGGAGACAATATTATTATAAGAGCTTATTACAGATATTATTCTGACGATTGGAGTTTAAAAGCGCATACAGCTGATATTGAAGTTCCTGTTAAATTAACTCAAGCATTTTCATTGAGCCCATTTTATAGATATTATACTCAAACAGGAACGAAATATTTTAAACCTTATGGAGAACATACAGCTGCAGATGAATATTACACTAGCAACTATGATTTATCAAAGTTCGATAGTAGTTTCTTTGGTATGGGAATGAAATACACACCTCCTAATGGAATTTTCGGTCTTAAACATTGGAATACATTAGAGATTCGCTATGGACATTACACCAGAACTACTAATATGACATCTGATATTATTAGCATAAACATTAAGTATAAATAAAAATAAAAACCAGGATCTGTAATTTCAGTCCTGGTTTTGTTTTATGCAAATTATATAATAGTAAAAAAATCTAGCCATTCTTCTTAATTGTTAATTTTAAAATTAAGAAGCCAAATTTTTAATCATTCCATTAAAAATAAAGCCATGAAAAGGCAAAACAGAATACCAATATAACTTACCCAATATTCCTTTAGGTCGAAAAGTAGCTGCTTGATATAATACATTATTAATAATTCTAAATTCTAGCCAAGCTTCACCTGGTAATTTCATTTCAGCATATAAAATTAATTTTCCTTCTTCTTTGTTGGCATATACTACCCTCCAAAAATCTAAGGCATCACCTGGATGTATTTCGTTTTTATGAGTCCTTCCTCTTCTTGTTCCGACTCCACCGAAAATTTTGTCAATAAAACCTCGTAAACTCCAAAGCCAATCTCCGTAATACCATCCTGTTTGTCCTCCAATAGACCAGATTTTTTCAATAGTAGACTCCCTATTTATAATTTCTTTTTTTCTTCGATCTCTAAAACAGTTTTTTTTAGGGATCTTAAGATAATTGGCTACGTTTCCTTTAAACTGTCCGCTAATCAATGAATCTTTCCAACTCGAAACAACTGCATCTTCATTAATTTTTATCAAAGCTCTTTCTAATGCCTGCTTATAAGTAATTGGCTGCACTTCTAAAAGACTATTAATCCTGTTATCCTTACAAACGACTTCTACTTTCATGCTACTAACCAAAGCTGACGCTAGTTTATAGGAGGTTGAAGTAACAAAATAGAGCCAATAAGATGATAATTTTGGAGTCATTACTGGAATGGTATATATGTATCTTGAGAGTTTTTTTGCTTTAGCAAATTCTAATAACATCTCTTTATAGGTCAATATATCTGGTCCTCCAATATCAAAACTCTGATTATATGTTTTAGGATTTAACAATGATTTTGTTAAAAATTCTAAAACATCGGTAATAGCTATTGGCTGGCATTTAGTATTAAGCCATTTTGGAGTTATCATAATAGGCAACTTGTTCACCAAATCGCGTATTATCTCAAACGATGCGCTTCCCGATCCTACTATAATTCCCGCTCTTAAAGTCGTCGTTGGAATTGTCCCATTTTTTAAAATATCCTCTACAGCCTTTCTTGAAGATAGGTGTTTAGATAGTGACTTATCATTTACAATGCCGCTTAAGTATATAACCTGTCTTGCATTAGTTTTATTTATTTTATCTATAAAATAATTTGCCGAGATACTTTCTAATTCATCATAATTAGTAGCAGTACCCGACATAGAATGAATTAAATAATATGCTGCATCAATATCATTAGGAATACTTGCCAAAGTTTCAGAATTTAGAAAATCAACTTCAATAACTTTTATGTTTTTCTCAAATTCCTGTGGATAATAAAATCTGTTTTTATCTCTTACACAGCAAACAACATAATGTCCTTGCTCTATTAATAGTGGCAAGATTCGCTTACCTATATAACCTGTTGCACCTGTTAAGAGAATTTTCATGATTCTTTTTTTTTAAGGGGGTTACAATCTAAAAGTAACCAGACCATAATCCATTTGAAAGACCTGACCCGAAATTGATCCTGCTTTCTCAGAAATGAGATAATCTGCCATTTGGGCTACTTCTTCAACCTTTAAATATTTTTTCATAGGATGTCGTTCCATCATATTTTCTTTCATTCTTTCATTCCGTAAAATAGAAGCAGAAAGTGATGTTTCTGTAATTGTAGGCGCTATTGCATTTATGCGTATTATTGGAGCCAACTCGGCACCAAGTGATTTCACTAGCCCTTCTATCCCTGATTTAGCTGTCGCAATACTGGCATGAAAAGGCATCCCCAATTTTGCTGCAACTGTACTAAATAAAATAATAGATGGATTTTTTCCTCTTTTTAAGCTTGGCAAATATTTCTGAATAACTTTTACAGCACCAATTACATTAATTTCAAAATCTTCTCTAAAATCATCAATACTTAAGCTCAAAATAGGCTTAAGATTTATAGATCCTGGACAATAAATTAGAGAATCTATATTTTCAATCTCTGGTAATATATCTTTAAGTATATCAACTGAGAAATGAACTAAATTCGGATGAGAAATATCTGGCCTAGTTCTACTAATATTATAAACAAAATTATGATCTAATTGCTGTAGTAAAATAGCATTACCAATACCTTTACTTCCTCCGATAATTGCGATTTTTTTCATTGTTTAATACTTAAATTAAGCACGCTTTTTATAATAGCTAAAGATAACACTTGTTTAACTATTAATAACTAACATTAAACAAAAAAAATTCTTTTAAGCCTATTTACTATTTTCAAAAACTTCAGAAATCTTAATAACTAGCTTCATTTTTAAGAAAAACAATACTTTATCTGTTTTCTAATTTTTTTAATTTAAGTCTCCATAGATGAAGTTTATTAATCATTAAAAGCATTCTAATTATAGTTGAAAATGCAATAATACTAATACCTATCATTAAAGTAATTGAAATAAAAGACTTTAAAATCAATACTATAAAAAGTAAGAATACAAAAATAGCACTTACCATGAGAGCTGTTTTTTTATGATTAAGTCCTGTGCCAAGAAGTAAGTGATGTAAATGCGATTTATCTGCACTAAAAGGGGAATTTCCTTTTTTAATTCTTCCCATATAAACTCGCAAAGAATCGAAAACTGGAATGGAGAAAAATAAAATAAGTAATAAAACAGTATAGCTACTAGTGTGTACTTTACCCAACTCTTGCTTTTGTAAAAAATTTATTGCTTCGGTAATTAAAATGAATCCGATAAATAAGGAACCTGAATCTCCCATGAAAATCTTTTTCTTGCCTAAGTTAAATTTTAAGAAACCTAAAACAGCTCCAATAAATAATGCGCTTGAGAAAGCCAAGTTATAATCATTAAAATAAATAGCCATAAAAAAGAAAATTGAAAACCCTAATAAGGATAGCCCTCCGATTAAACCATCAACTCCATCCATAAGATTAAAAGCGTTGACAACACCTGTTATCATTAAAATTGTAACCAAATATTGTTGCCAAATTGCAATTTCATAAACTCCAAACACCCCATACAAAGATGTTATTCTTGTTCCTGAAAATGCAATTACAAGAGCCAAAAACAACTGTATAATCAACTTATATTTTGCACTTATATCTTTTTTATCATCAATAACTCCAACTACCAGTAAAACAATTGCTGTTATAAATATTGGAAAATATTCTTTAAGAAAAACAACTTTAAAATTTGAAACAAAAATTACGATAATTACTGATAAAGCTATTGAAATCCCTCCAACCAAAGGCACTGCACTTAAATGAACCTTTCTGTAATTAGGTTTATCTACAAGGTTCACTTTGATGGCAATATTTCTAATTATTGGAACAAAAACAAGGGTTAAAATCAAAGATAATAATCCGTACGATAAAATTTCAAGTATTGTTTTCATGATTGGTTAGTTTTCGTAAAATAAATTACTGTTATTTATGTGTAACAATTGAAATTCCTGCAAAAAAGAAGCATCCAGATTTTGTAATTCAGAAGTAACACCCACTTTACTTTTAATTGAAAGAGCTTCTTTTATTAACAAGTCATATAGATTAGAAATGTTTTTCCAAGTATATCTTCTTTCAGCAATTAATACCATTTCATTGGCTAGGCTCATTAATTTTAGGGGAGATAATGTACCCAATTCTTCAACTAAATCTTCTACGGATGAGAAATAGACTGCTTTACCTTCTGTAGTTGTAATATTATATGAAACCTTAAAAGCAAGAACAGGAAGCTTTAAATACATTGCTTCTACAAGAGAGGGGTTTGTTCCGCCAGCTGAATGTCCGTGAATATATAACGTTGCGTTTCCTCTTATTAAATCGATTTCCCGCTGATCGTATATAGGGTCAAATAAATGAATATTGGTTACGTCTTTATACTCTTCTTTTAATTTTTGTCCATAATCACTATTGCTCCAGTTCCCAACAAAAACTAAAGCCATGTCTTTTTTAATTTTAAATGCTTCCAAAACTAAGTGTACATTATTCTCTGGTTCAATTCTGCAGACTTTTACAGCATAGCTTGTTTTTAGAAAAGGGTACTTTTCGAAATCACCTGTTACTGGAGAAACTTTCATTGTATGATCTGCTCCATATTCAATAACACGACTTAAGGTTTTGTATCGCATTGCTGTGTAATCTTGTATTGATTCATTATCTGAGATATCAATATGTGAGTATTTAACAGCAATCATCTCAGACCACCACAAATATAGTTTTGCCAATAAAGACCATTTGTCTCTTTTCCATTCGATACCATCAATTGAAATTATAACTTTTTTATTAGTAAATAATCTAATAAAAGGAATAAGCCATGCTCCTGCCACACCTAAAATCAATAAAACATCATTTTTCATTAGGGCATAAAGTATAGAGAGAGAATCATAAGGAATACTTTGAATCCCATTTGCTTCTAAAGGAATATAGTGCAATTTTGCTCCTTTATAAGACACCAATTGCTCTTCTTTTTTATATTTCTTTTTAGAACAATAAACTGTAAAATCATACTTGTCTGATAAGTTACTTACTAAATGATCAGCAAGGGTTTCAAACCCTCCATATTTTGCTGGTAATCCTACTGTGCCAATGATGGCGATTCTTTTATTTTTCATAGCTCGTTATATTTATAATATACTTTGCCAAAATCATACTAAAAACACAATTATCTGATTTACAAGCTATTATACTTAAAAAAGAATTTAAATTTTCCATAATTTGGATTCCAATTTATTTATTGGAATATTATTTCAGCTGCCTTTTTTTCAAATAATTCCAAATTAAACTCTTTACTCATCTCAAAAGCATTGCAACTCATCCATTTATACAATTCATTGTTATCCAAAAGTTCATTCAATTTCTCGGATATTTCATCAATTCTTTTACTTTCAATTAAATAGCCATTTTTGCCCTCTACAACAAGTTCTGTAACACCACCTACAGGAGGTACGACTGTAGGCAGACCATAAGCCATAGCCTCAAGAATTGTTAAGCCAAATGTTTCTACCCATAATTTAGGGTCAGACAAATTCAATACAACACTAGCTTCTCTATAAAATGGATGTGTATCTGTTTGTGTTGGATAAATAACTAAATTTTCTGGAAGTACTACATCATTAAAATAATGTTCAATTTCTAAGGTCGAAGCATTTACCACTAGCTTAAAGAGATATCTTGAATTAGTCAGCGCTAATTTTAAAAATTCATCTACTCCCTTATAAGTCTTGAGCGAGCATATCATTAAAACAATTTTTTCATTTTTATTCCAGTTTTTATTAGCCATGGCCTGTTTTACAAAATCTTCTTCCAAAACATTATAAATCACTCTTTTTTTAATATTTACTGGTTCTTTATTTGCTAAAAAATTAGAAACATAAACAACCTCATCTGCAAATAAATTTAAAACTCCAAAAAGGAATTTCTTAAATACTATAGGTTTCATACTTGTTTCATGCACATGATAAATTACTTTATTACCTCTTATTTTTCCTGCAATGGCCGCTCCAAAAGGAAGTACTGTATTTATATACACCACATCGTTCTTTTTTAAGCTAAACAGTAATTTAAAGGCAAGTAAAAATTGGCTGCTCATAAGAAAAAGGAGTCTTAGTAAAGGATTTCTCATAAATTTATACCAGTAAAAATGGTATTTTACATCTGGTAGTCCTGATAAAAAACCTTCCCTTCCACTGCAAGTGTATAAGTGCAAGTCGATCCCTTTTTTTGCCCATCCGGCAAGTAACTGCTTCAGCACTTTAGGACTTCCGCTGTAATCGTTTAATAAATGAATTGCAATAACTCTCATCTTATAAATTATTATAAATTGTATTTAAATGCTCTCCTCTACTCTCCCATGTAAATCGCTCTATATATCGTTTTCTAGAATTAGCGCTCATTTCTGAAAGTAATGTTTTACTCAAATACAATTTATTTAAAGCTTCTTTCAAATTAAAAATTGTTGAGCAATAATCTGAATGAGGAACTACAAAACCACATTCGGGTGTGATGTATTGCCCCGGACCAATGTTATCAAGGCATATTACAGGCAATCCATACGATAAAGCCTCTGCCACTACCATTCCTGCTCCTTCATGTGAAGGAAACATAAAAACAGTTGCTTTTTCATACAACTTCATCAGTTCTTTACGTTCTATCCATTCAATTATTTCAACATTATCTTCAATATTACTCTCAGCTATTATTTTTTCATAAAAAACTCTTTCTGGACCTGATCCTACTAATGTTAATTTACAATTGGCACGTTCTGATAAAGAAACAGAATCCAGAAACGTAATAAAAGAACGAATAGTAAGGTCAAAACCTTTTAATGGCACAAAACGTCCGGCACTTATAACATGAAAGTTGCTTTCTTTATCATTATTCTCTGTAGTAAAATCTTCTGAAGCTACTGACGGAAACACCGAATAATTATTCCCACTAAGATTAAGTTTTTCTACCACCCCTGTGTTCATACACCATATATGACTTGCATTTTTTATAGTCTTTTTAAGACCTGCAGAGTAGTTCCAAAATAAATTCTTCACAAGCCAGGTAAGACGATCTTTGACAAAGTATTTGAATGAATACGGTTTTAAATAAACACTTGGAATAAGAGGATGATGCCCTACTGGTCCCCAAACCATAGGTTTTTCTAGTTTCCATAAAAAACTTGGCGTCCAATCATTGTGAAAGTTTACATTATGAACTATATCAAAATTGAGTTTCTTACTTTTAACATGAGCTATAATTCCTTTTTGCCACATATAATAATACAGCATAGCACCACGACTGCCTTTCTTCCAAAATCTCATCCAGTAAGGAAGATCAAAATATATAAAAGTAATATTACTGTAAATAACATCAGGATTTTGCAGCATATACAATTCAATTGCTTCTTTATTATTTTCTCTTGTAACAGCTATTACTTTATTAAAACGAGCAATCTGTCGTATAAAGTTCCATCCCATTCCGTCTTCTGATCCTTTATATGGGTTTACGGCATAACAACTAGCCAAAATAATTTTAGTGCTCATGATCTCGTTTTTAAAAGTTTAGAAGGTACACCTCCAATAATACAATCTCTAGGAAACGATTTAGTAACTACACTTCCTGCTGCTATTACACAACCTTCGCCTATTTCTACACCATCTAAAATGGTCACTTTGCTTCCAATCCAACAATTTTTGCCTATATTTATTCCTTTTCTGCTAACACCTTGATGTCTTATTAGAATATCTTTATGCTCATAATTATGATTCTCAGGATGACAACTTAAATATTGTCCTATTATACAATCATCACCTATTTCAAGACCTCCAGCTCCTCCTAGATAAGCAAATTCTCCAATACCAACATTATTACCTATTATGATCCTGTCTCCTAAATTATTTAATGAAGTCGAAATAATTATTCGACTAAAGGCTCCTATACTTACATTATTTCCAAACCAAATACCATTTTTACCTAAGGCCGAAATTGCTACATGATTCCCTAATCGTAAAAATTTACCCCAATGTATTTTTGAAGGATTAAAAAAAGTGACTGCTCTACCAAGCATAAGTCCTTTTGCCTTTTTGAAATAAATAAAAACAAATAATCCTCTGATAATAGCGATACCTTGTATCCAGAAAAATTGCAATAGCGCTAATGAATCTAAATTCTCATCAAATTTAAAAGCAGGATTACGAAGTTGTATTAGTTTTTGTAAAAGAGCTTTCATATTATCTATTAATTAAAGTTTGTAAAACAATATGTAGCGTCTGATCAATTTCTTTATTTTCGATTGTTTTGTAAATTGTAGTGTTACTTGTTTTATCCAGTTTACTAAAAAGGATACGATAGTTAGTAGTTAATTCATTTATAACTTTCTCATCTAACTCTTTTTTCCTACTCAGAATTATTTCTGAATCTGCAAAAAGAAAAAAATTGAATTTGGGTTTCAGTAATAACTTATAGCCTAGGAATGCCATTTTTTTTGACAAAACAAGGTTGCTTCTTTTACTATCTTCTATAAAATCAAAATAGTAACGATCGTAGATTACAACATATCCTCTGATAGTATATTTGATAAAAATAATAAACTGACCAAAAAAATAATCAGCATAATAATACATAAACCGAATTAAAGATGACACTAAACTTTTATTAGTTCCTGAATGCGGAAGCGTATTTTCAAAACTTTCCTGAGCTTTTTTTCCTCTAAAAAGAGCACTAATAATAGGCAATACCGAAGGACGATGGCGCAAAACAACTACTGGTTTTCTTAGTTGTTTTTCTATCATATTTTTCACATTTTCAATTATAGTAGATTTACCGGCTCCATCAACACCACTAAAAGTTATTACATATCCTTTGGAGAAACTTCTAAAAATTGAATCATACAAATAATAAAATAAGTTTCTAAAATAATAGATTCCTTTGTTTTGTTTATTCTTTCTTAGTATTTTAAGTAAATCTTTTTTAGAGGAACAAACATCCTGTTGACTTTGAATAAAGTCATTCTCTTTCTGTTCTTCGTAGATTTTATATTTTTCAGGAATTACCTCATTATTTAAAATATAAAACGCTTTTATATAAGTTTGGGTATCTTTAAAACACAAACTTTTTACTCCAAAATTATTAATATAAGCATTTTCAATAGCTTTTTTTGCGTCCATAAAAACTATATTTCTTCTCTTTAATTCCCATATTAAATCGATTGATAAAATTGATCCATCAGTCATTACTAACTGTAAAGTGTTCATAAATGATTTTTTATTTTGAGAAACTTTTACAACTAATGAATGGTTTTTAACTAATTTAGAGATTGATTCAGATAGATCTTTGTTCAGTAAAATATCAATATCTGAATTAACACAAAGCTGTTCAGGATAACCATTATGAAATTTAATCGTTGCGTACTCTTGATTTTGCAACGCATCGAAAACATCCATAATTACAAGTTCTCTTGCCGTTTTTTCTTTTATAACAAAACTATTTAAAGCATCATTCCAAACTTGCAATAACCAATGAACTTGTATATGCCATTTATCCTGTTCTGCATATGTTTTCAGGTAATTAATACAATTTATAAGAAGGTAAAATTTTAAATATTTATCGAGTATTTCTAAATCATAATTAAATAAAAAATTGGCAGATTCTCCACTACATTGCTCTTTTATGTCAACATAAATTTCTTTCCAGGATTTTTTATCTACCAAAATTCCTTGTTGTATAATAAAATGAAAATAATCAAATCCTGTAGATCTGTCAAAAGCAAATAACTCCCAATCATACAATGAAATTTTATCTTCAGCCTCAAACATATTCCATGAGGTAAAATCACCATGAGAAAGGGAAACATTAATATAATCTTCTTCAGAAACTCTGTTTAAAAGTATTCCAATTTTTCTCATCATATTTGTAGGAAGCCTAGTATCTATAATCTTAAAAAAGTCAAATTTTAAATCGCTAAATAATTCCCAATCTTTAATTTGGATTAAATGCTGTCCTCTAAAATTCATTTCTGTTAGTGCTTTTAGATGAGCAATTCCTATTTTATTAGTACGTATTCCTCCACAAGTAATATCTGAAAGTTGGATTATATCCTCTGAAATTTGTTTTGACTCCGGTGTCTGAAAAAAATCAAAAGTTCCATTAGATAAAATCTTATGCTCTGATTTAATTAACCTTTTAGCATTGTCAGTAGTTGCTATTTTAAAGAATGATCCATCAGTATATAAAATGGCTTTATTATTAACACCAACAGTTCCTGTAAATAAAGCCCAGTTATCTGTACAATCAAAAAAAGTTTTTTCTTGTTTCTTAAAATAATAAGTCATTTTATTGAAAACTATTTTCTGCACTTTTAAGCCAAAAATGACTTTAACTGCCAAACTGAATATTTTAGCTCTAATACCTCCAATATTATAAAATTTCAAGAAAAGAGGTTCTCTATCATTTGCGTTCCAAATCCATCTAATAGTTCCATTTAGATTTTTAATAAATAGAACATCCTGAACTATATCCAGTTCACTATTTTTTTGATTAGAAATAGTGTATCCGATTTTGCTAAATATATTTTCCATAATAAAAAAGTTTTATTAATCATTATATTTGGAAAATCGTGCCTAAAACATAAATACTTGAAAATCAATAGATTAAATAATTTAAATTGTTTTTAATTTCCATATTTTGGAAAAAGAACATTATTTTGGAAATTAATTATGTGACAAGGTCAGGTCTTCTTTTTCGCAAATAAATCTTCTGCTCAGAGGTAAAATGTTTATTACTTTTAAAACAAACTGAAAAAATGATCATTTGATAAAACAAAATTCCATAATTACTTTCCCCAAAAATTCCAAACTCTGTAAACGAATTTATTAAGACAGGAATAAGGATTCCGATGAGCATCAGACGATTTTCTTTATCCTCGCTGATGAATGCGCGAAAAGTAAAAAATAATTGAAAGATAGCTATGCAAAGACCAATAAAACCTAAATTCATTAATACTTGCATAAAAGTATTGTGCGTCATCTTACCAGGATAAGTATGAACACTTTGAAAAAACTCTTTATAATCGATCCTCATATAACCAAAGCCTAAAAGTGGTTCTCTAGGCAAGCCTTCGGTTATTAATGCTTGCCAAAAAGGCAATCGCCCAGTTAAGGTGAGTATTTCTTCCAATCGTTTTTGATCGCCTCCTTTTAAAATAATTTGATTTATCGCAAAAGGAACTACCATGAGCACTCCGGCTATAATAGCTAATTTTAATCCTTTCTTTTTAGTTTGATTGATATGAAAAAAAATAATTAAAAGTACTCCTATCAACGAAGATCTTGAGCCTGTCATGAATAAAGCATAAAATATTACAAGTATTTTTATTATGGTCCATACTTTACTTTTTTTTCTATATAAATCAAAAATAAGGCAGGCAACACCGACTCCAGCGAGCATTCCTAGTTCGTTCGGATTCATCATTACACCACCCAATCTGGCTTCTTCTCCTCCATTGGTAAGCCTGAAAAACGTATCAGGATCGATCCACATTCCCACAACAAAAATGGTTTGCAAAACAAACACGGAATTCCCTAAAAGATGATAAAGTCGAATTGTATGCCCCACAAAAAAGGCGTCTAATATTTTGATACTTTTGATAAAAAAGAAAGCAAAAGCAAAGCTTTGAAAAGTCATAAACCATTGTAAGGCACTAAAACCTGGGTTTGTACTCCACATAAAGGATAAAAAACCCAATGCTAAATAACCAAAATAAAATAAGGGTGAAAATATATTTTTGTAACTTAAGGTGCTTACTGCGCCATAACGAATTATTTTATAATATATAGCAATCGAAGAAAGCATAAGTCCCATTCGCCCAACAACTTTTATGGCTCTTGTAATATTTACATTTTCACTCCATGTAAAAAAACAAGCTATCATAAGTAGCAAAACAATAAACATATAATTGTTTATTGTTTTTAAAAAGGGTTCGTGGTTAATGATTTGCTTTTCCATCATATTTGATATAAATCTGTATTGAATTTTAAGAGTAGTTCATTCCAATTGTAATTTTCTTTTACCATTTTTATAGCATTGCGCTGCATCTCAATAAATTTATCATGATTTTTATAGTCTAGAAAAATTTCACTCATAGCGGCTTCTAATTTTTTACTACTTTGACTATAAATTGTTTTGCCAGAATTGTATTTTACTACTTCATAACCAATATTAGTTGCATCTGTTACAATACAAGGTTTTCCGTAACTAGATGCTTCTATCACTGAGAGTGGCAAACCTTCATTTCTTGAAGGATGAACAAAGACATCCATTTTTTGCAATAATTCATCCTTTTCCTTACCAAATTTGCTTCCGTAAAAAATAACGCTATTATCTAATAAATTTTTAGAAATAATATTTTGTAGCTCATTTTTTTCTTTACTGTCTCCAATTATCCATAACATTGAAGAGGGTTCTTTAACATGAAACTTTTTAAATGCTTTTACCAAAGTATCCAAGCCTTTCGTATAAATATCTAATCTGCCTATAAACCCAAAAACTATGTTTTCATCAGTAATCGTCTTTAACTCTATTGCCATGTTATTTTCAAAGCCATAGGGTAACAAAATGAATTTATCAGTATCAAATATTCTTTTTAAACCGTGTACCTCGCTTTTACCAATACAGTGAATTTTTTGAGCCGTTTGCAGTATTTTTTTTTCAAAAAAATAAAAATATATTTTCTTCAAAGTAGCACTCTTTTTCATAGCAATAACATTATAAGCTCCGTGGGGAGTAAGCACAAATTTTATATTATATCTAAAAAATAATTTTGCCAAAGAATAATATACTGGAATCCATCCTCCATGAAGGTGAAAAATTGCTTTGCCTTTTTTATTAATTATTGCCTGTTGAAGTTCTTTTGAAAAGGAAAAGGGAAAATTCATTTTTTGAAACAGATGTGTTTCAAAGTTTCTTTCTTCAAAATTTATTTCAAGATTATCAGCAATTCCCCAAACAGCAACTTTTTCACCAAAAAGCTGTTGTTTTGTAGCCAATTGATGAACTACTTTATTAACTCCATTCATCCTTTGAGGATTTGCTTTTCCGAGAATTAAGTGAATTATTTCCATAATTGAAATTGCTTTTTGTTTAACTGATATTGCCAATACAAAATCATTATAATTTGATTTATAATTAGCCCTGTAACAGCACCATATAAACCAGAATATTTTAATAGAAAATGAAAACTAGCCAGCGAAGTAAAAAACGAAAGTAAATAGCCCATAAAGAAAACTTTATTCAGCATCAATACCCTAATCATGATTCTTATTGGATATCCTAAAAAGATAAAGAAATAAAGAACAGCTACCATTTTTATTACATAACCATAATGTTCATATTTTAAACCTCCAGCCAATACTATAATTTGATCAGAAAAAACAAAAAATAATATTGTTAATATACCAAATCCAAAAGCTCCCCCTATAGTTAATTTTGATAAATACTTTTTTGCAGCCGCACTATTTTTATCATATATCATGGCTATTTTAGGAAGGAAATAGTTTTCTATTGTCTGTAAGCCAATATTTATGATTCCAAAAAATGATTGTACTAATCTTAAAGCACCCAATGCCTCGATACCCAGATAGATTCCTGAAATAAGAATAAAAAAATTACTTGAGCACCATTGTAATAAGGCTACACTCAACAGCCATTTACCTTGTTTTAAATGAGCTTCAAAAAATATCCTCCAAGCAATTGGTTTTTCATAATTCTTTATCATAAATAAAAACCCTGGGAGCGTTGAAATTAAATTAATAATTCCAAAAATTAATAAAACCTCTGATAAGTCTAATTTCTTTAGTACTAAAAATAAAAAAGACAGAATTAAGAATAGAATATCCATAAATAATACTCTTTTTATTTTGGATACTCCTAAGAGTAATTTTCTAAAAAAATCATTAATCAAAAATCCTATTGTAAAACAAATAACAGCACTTGGACTTATTTGAAACAAAATTCTATCTTTTAGAAAATGAAATATACCCGTTATTATTAGTAAGGGTATAATCAATAAAAAAAGTACTCCGAAAAATAAGGTTGTAATGTATTGCTCTTTATTTTCTGTTTTTGCAATAGTAACTTGAAATGGCTGAATAATTAAGGCATTATTGACACTTAATAAAAGATATGCAATCAATAAAACCGAAGAATATAAACCAAAACTTTTTACGTCTAATTTTTGGGCTATAACTAGTGTTAAGCAAAAATTTGTACCACTAGTAATTACTTGATCTATGAGAACTAAAAAGGAATCTTTGACTAGTAATGCTTTTAGTGTGTACATTTTATAAACTTATTTATTTAAATATTTTCTATAAATCTTTTTAGCACATGAAAAAATACTGGGGTTATAGCCCGATTTATTAAGAATAAATGACATATTAGGTAAATGATATTCTTCTTGTAATAACTCAATGGCTATTATTGTTTTTTCAGCTGTCTTTCGACTATCTAATACAAC
Source organism: Flavobacterium sp. EDS (assembly GCF_020991525.1). Lineage (NCBI taxonomy): Bacteria > Pseudomonadati > Bacteroidota > Flavobacteriia > Flavobacteriales > Flavobacteriaceae > Flavobacterium > Flavobacterium sp. EDS. Next base: position 183,073 of record NZ_JAJMOZ010000003.1, on the reverse strand, counting down.
AAAATTTTGAGAAGCTAAACTCATAAACAATAATGCGAGCCTCCCCCTATTTATAGCTTGGTTATGAATAATACACAACTCATGATTTGTCATTTTTTGTTCAATTTCATTTTTAAAAACAGACTGGATTGCACTTAAATATTTAGAGTCCGAAAAGTTGATATAGTTATTGTGATCTATTTGATTAAGAAACTCGCCAGTAGTATCAACAACCAATACTTTTCGTCCCTGAGAGCGAAAAGCTTTGATAAGATTCTGAGAATGAAACAAATGCTCTCTTGTGCTATCATAAGAACTAATTGTTATAATCCCTTTGTCTTGAACGAGTCCTTTTAGCTCCATTTGTAATGCCTCTTTTAAAAAATGATCCTCAATATGGGTAGCAACTTTGATATATGGGGTTGCAATCGCAACAGGAATACTACTATTTTTTTCGATGGTATATATGTCATTGACTTTTGCTTTTGCAAAATGAACTATATATATTAATATTATAGATCCAAACATTCCCATTATAGCAGCAACTATAATTATTATAGATCGTATTGGTGAAACGGGAGTTGCCGAAATCTCGGCAGGGCTAATAACTTTATGAAAAGCAATTTTAGCTGATTTTGCTATTTCTGCATCAATTCTTTTTTCATTGAGAAAATTATAGTTTTTTTCATACAAGTTAAAATCTCTGTTTAGAATAGTTAATTTTTTTTCTTTTTCAGGAAGTCCTATAAAAGCTTTTTCAGATTCATTTATTTCGTTTGAAAGTTCTGAATATTTTGTTTGCAAGTTGTTTTCTGTGTTTTTTATACTCTCTATCTGATAGTCTGTCAAATCTTTTAGTTTAGCATCTATTACTTTTACTTTTTCGTTCTCAGGAGTATAAGTGAGTAGTAGATCTTTTTTTTCTGCTTGCAAACTTTTCATATTTTTAACCATCTCTGTCGAGAGTAAATCTGTAAAGGCTTCAAAATTTGGTGCTAAATCTAAGTAACTCCCTTTTGCGTTAGCGATATATTTATTTAGATCTTTTATTGCATCAAGACTCATTTTTAAGTTAACTTTTTCTATTTTTAACTGGGCAATTTTTCTTAAATCAGTCTCCGTTTCCTGGGGTATATTAATGATATGCTCTTTATCTTTAAAATTTTGAATATTATTTTCTGACGAAGAAAGTTTCTTATTAGAGCTGTTAATCTCTTTTTTTAAAAAATCAACAGTGGTATCTGCTGCTCTAAATTTACTTTCGATATAATCTTTTACATAAACTTCTGCCAATTTATTTACAAACAAAGCAGCCTTCTCCGGCACATTACTTTTAAGATTTATACGGATTACTGGCACATCTTTATCAACTGATACAATATCAAGATTCTTATTAATCTTATCCATTAATTTTTGTTTACTTAAAAACTCAAATTCATAAGAGTCTATAATTTTTAAGTCTTTTTTTGATTTTATAAAGGGCTCATTCAAATGGATCAAAACAATACCTCCATTAATTAAAAAAGGTTTGCCAAAATAACCATTCATTCCTTTTTCTGAATCTGGATAATAGAATACAAATTCTTTATTTGAAATAATATCTAAACCATATCTTTTATCTAGTGCCTTTTCAGAGTTAAAAGTCCCATCTACTAAGATTGGAGAGTTCTTAAACAACTCTACTGATCGTACATTACCTTTTCGATATATTTCTTTATTAAATGGTAGCTCATCAAGTGTTTTTCCTATTAACAAGCTTGATTTTAGAACTTCTATTTCTGTTGCTATTTTATTTGCCGAAGCAAAAACATCAAAATCTTTAAAAAGGTTAGCACTAGGAACTCCTTCCTGAACATCAGCTAGTTTTAATTTAGCAGTACTTTCATACATTGGAGTTACGTAATTAAGGTACTTTTTTGCTCCTAATATCGAAATTACCACTGTAAAAATTATAATAGGCAATCCTCTAAAAAATGGCTTTAGTATTCGTATATTTTCGTTCATAAGTCCTTTTTATAATATTCCTTTAATTATTGCTGCGGCACTTATAGTTGTTGCCAATGGAATTATAGTAGCTATTCGTTTATCAAACTCTTTATTCTTTTTGGAGGGAACAATAACGATGTCACCTGGACGCAATTGTATATTGCTATTTACAATATTATCTCCAAGTGTAAGATCTATATTGGTAACCCTCACGTTTTCTCCTTCTTGTCTTAAAATTTTAATTAATTTTAAATTGGCATAAAATTCAAATCCACCCGTTTTACTAATCATTTCCAAAAGACTAACATGATCCTTGTCTATTGCAACTGTATTTGGGTTTCTTACTTCTCCTAAAACGATGATCTCTTTGTTGAGTACTTTAATATCTACTATAGGATTGATCAACCATTTTTTAAGCTCATTTTTAATCATCTCTTTTAACTCTGGAACGGTTTTATCAAGAACAGACATTGCTCCTATTTTTGGTATTTCGATAGTACCATTTGCATCTACCATTAACCATTTTCCATAGACCTCGTTTGAATTGTAAATTCCGTAAACTGAACCTACGCTTAAATTATCCTCTCCCCATACTGAAATTGATATTTTATCGTCTTTTCTTATTTTATATTGATAATTGGGATCGCTTAAAAAAGAATCATTATCACTTACTTTTGCATCACTTACTAATAAATTTTGAGTCTTACAGGAACAAAAAAGTAACGTTATTAAAAAAAATGTAATTAAACTTTTCATAGTAGGTATGGTATGTTTGATTAAAAAATAGATAGCAAACGCTTAATTAGACCTGGGCATACTTTTTTTAATTCTTCCTTGATAGCAATTATTTTACTAATAATTACTGCTATTTTCTCATTAACATCATTTCCTTTTATTACATAATCAAAAGCACCAAATTTTAGAGCATCAACAGCGGTTTTTATATTTTCCTGCCCTGAAATCATGATTACATAAATATTAGGGTTGTAGCGTTTAATTTTTTTGAGCACTTCAAACCCCGTAATGTCTTCCATATTATGATCTAAAAAAATAATATCAGGATTTTGATGTAAATTATTAATACAATCACTACCATTAGAATAGTGTGTAATATCATTATAGTTCATATTGATGAGATATTGATTATATACATTCGCACAAAAAAAATCATCATCTACTATAAAAAATTTAAATTGAGTTTTAGTTTCCATGTTATCCTTATTTTATTGATAACATATAAGCTATAGTCAAGCCAAAATTTAAAAACACTGAAAACAAAGGGTTTGCGTTTGTTTTTTTTAGCAATTATTTCCATTTTTTGGAAATAATTCCAAGGAATAGAGAAATTAACTTTAAATTTCTTCTTGTAATTGTTCTATCACAGTAAGCAACACCATTTTTATTTGAGAGAATAGGTTACTAATCTTTTCTTTGTCTTTTCCTTCTTTAGTGATCTTTTCCAAAGTTTTGATTTTATCTGCAATACTAGTTATTCCCATCCCTTCAATACTTGGTTTAATCTTATGTATAAGTTTGCTCATAGCTAAAAATTCGCCTGAAGCAAGAGCTATTTCTGCGTTTAGAATAACTTCTTTTATTTGATCTATAAAAATCATTACCATTTTTGTAATAAACTCAGAGTTGCCTCTACTAATACTATCTAATGATTTTAAATTGTAGAGCTTTTCATTATTTTCTTTGCAAGGTTTATTTGTTGCATCTGATTGTTTATTTGTAAATCTTGAAATTGTTTCTATTAAATCAAACTCTTCAAAAGGTTTAGTGATATAATCATCCATGCCTGCATTTTTGCATTTATCAACTTCACTTTTAAAAGCATTTGCCGTAAGGGCTATAATAGGAGTTTGTAATTGTAATTCTTCCCGAATCTTTATTGTTGTTTCAATACCATCCATTTCGGGCATTTGCACATCCATCAATATAATATCAAAACTTTTATTTTTTAAAATTTCAATCGCCTCAATACCATTGGTTGCTTCGGTAACAACACAATTAAAATAGTTTAAAGAATTAATAGCAACCATTCTATTGATAATATTATCTTCAACCAATAAAACATTTATGCCTGAAATGTCTACATTAATTTCATTTTGAATCTTTTTAATATTATCAAAATTCCCCTTTTCTAAATCGATTATAAAACTAACAGTAGTACCTAAACCTTTTTCGCTTTGCACATTAATTTTACCATTCATAAGCAGAATTAGTTCTTTAGTAATCGCCATACCCAATCCTGTACCACCAAATTTGCGGGTAATTGCTTTGTCTTCTTGCGAAAATTTATTAAAAATATTTTCAGCATAGCTTTGTTCCATTCCTATTCCTGTATCTACAACTGAAATCTGTAGTCTTTGAAAAACTTTAGTATCTTTTAATACTTCGCATTTCAAATATATTTTACCTTTATTAGTAAACTTCAAGGAGTTTCCAATTAGATTAAATAATACTTGCTCTAATCTTAAAATATCTCCTTTTAAGACACCATTAACATCTTTAGATATTTGTGAGATCAATTTTAGTCCTTTTTTCTTTGCCAGTGGTTCGAGTACATTAACGACATTAGCAACTATATTCTCAAAAACAAAGTCTTCTACTTCAAGGGACATCTCACCTGCTTCTATTTTAGAAATATCCAATATATTGTTTATGATCGATAACAAATGTTTTGAAGCTACTGTACTATTCTCGACGTATTTTTTTTGTAAATCAGTTAATTGTTGTCTCTCTAATTCTCTTAAAAAACCAATTATACCATTTAGTGGTGTCCTTATTTCATGACTCATATTGGCTAAAAAAGCTTCCTTTGCTTTAGAGGCTTGTTCTGCTTTGATTTTTTGCTTTTCAAGTTCAATCTCCATTTGTTTTTGCTCAGTAATATCTAAGTGAATTCCGATCGACCCTACTAATTTACCTTTATCATCGTAATTTGGAGCTCCACCGATAGCCCACCATCTTAATTCTCCTCTTTTATTTTTTACTGGCATTTGATAAACATCTGATAAACCCTTTTCCCGTAATTTATTTTTAGTATTCATCATTTCAATATTCTTACCGAGAACAAAAGTTTTTGAAGGATTCAAACCAATAAGTTCCTCAACTTCAAATCCTGAGATAGTAGCAAAACTTTGATTAGCATATTGAATTATTTCATTAGTATCAACTTCAATGAGGCCTAAGTTCATATTTGCAATAATGTTGCGATATTTCTCTTCTTGAACTTTTAGTTTTGTTTCTGTTTTTTTTCGCTCTGAGATATCTTGCATAAAAGAGCAGAAAAACACTTCACCGTTGTGTTCCAATGGTATAATTGATATTTCAATAGGAAATTCGTGTCCACTATTATTTATTGCAGGTAGTTCGATTTGCTTATTCAAAATAGGTCCTTTACCTGTTTCTTCATAATATTTAAGTCCCTTTGTATGGCCTTTTTTATGACGTTTCGGAATTATGGTTTCATTTAATGTTTTACCTAAAACCTCTTCTTTTTTCCATCCAAAAATAATTTCGGCTTGATTGTTCCAAAAAGTTATTTTTCCAGTACTATCTATTGTTACTATAGCATTAAGTGACGAGTTCATGATAATGCGATTACGTTCTTCGCTTTGCTTTAATAAATTTTTACTTTTAATTCTTTGGGTTACATCTGTTGATTTCCAGAGGTGTCCAATGCATTCATTGTCTACCACGATTGGTATATAGTCTCTTTCAAAAAAACGATTATCTAAAGTTTCAAGTATTTCACCAGTTACAATTTCTTTATTGGATAAAATTTCATTAATCCTATTTCTATAGGCTTCACTATCTTTAAATAATAACTGGGCATCATTTAAATATTCCGCTGGTTTTTTTCCTATCATTTCCTCTGGCAGAGCATTGATATTACGCATATCGCATAAATACTGATTAACAAATAATATAGTATCATTATTATCTACAACTAAGATCCCCGATTGTAAGCTTTCTAATAATATTTTTAAAAATTGGGCAGTCTCAAATAATTTTTTTTCAGTCTCTTTTCTTTTAGTTATTTGTTCACTTAAATATTTTGAAATAAAAAGGAGATCATTTTTTTCACTTTCATTTATTAATCGATACCCTTCATCCAATTCTGTTAGGCTTTCATATAACTTTAAAATAGACTCTTGTTTTAATTCATATTCTTTCTTTAAACTCTGATTTACTTCATTGTATTCATTTTCACTTACTTTAAAAGAATGATCCATTAAATCTTTATCTCTTTCAAATGATAGATACGAGTCGTTGACCGTTTTTATAAAAGACTGAAAATCCGGATGATTTTTAAGATCATCACTTATATTTTTATTAATTTGTCTTTGCAAAAGCTTATGAATATCCATAACTACTCTATTTCATTTATACAAGTAATAGTCATTGTTTGGTTATGAAGTATGCATTCTCCAAAAGGTTTTAATGGCGAAATTTCTCCATAGGAGTAAAACCCTGAAAGAATAGTATCGCCTCCAAAAATATCAGAAACAGCTTCAACTTCTTCATCAATACGGCTTCCAAGAATTAATTTTCTTCCTACACAACTTATTAAGAGAGCCAGTTTTGGACTAAAACTATTTACTTCTAAGCAAGAAGACGCAGCATCACTTGCTGCATCAATTAGTCTGTCAAAGTTTGCCTTCATAAAACGCACTTTACTCCCCTCGGGAACATCTCCTGCAAAAGTCATGGTTTGATTGGTTTCATCTATAGATAAAATAGTTCTAACAATGGGTTCGTCTACTTCTTCAATCTTAATAGATAGTGGAAAAAGTAGTGCAGAACCAGGTAATTCATCCGCATATTTTCCTAAATAACTTTTATAAAGATCTAATACATTTTTACCATCAATTTCATAAAGAACATTGCTTTTCGATTTTGTAACTATTCTTTCTAATCCAAAACTTTCCCAGCCACCCAAAGAGCCATGAGATACTAATAACTTTTGGCCATAAAAACCAATAGCTATAATTTTACCTTGAGTTGGTCGGGCATTCAATCCTACAACAGTCTTTTCAAATTTAGCAGCATCACCAGCAAGACCACCCACTATTAATACTTTTTCCTTTTTTACGGCATTCATACCATTTACCAACTCACTCCCATTTACTTTTCCACCATCAGAGAGTACCAGAACTAATTTTAAATCCTCCTGAACAAATTTCTCAATCAGGGAAGAACCTGCCTCAAAACTATTCTTAAAATCCGTTATATCTACTTCAAAAGTTTTAATTACTGTTGAAGAAAATTTAATTGCAGTAAGAGCTATTGAATCATCAAGAACTTCATTGCCATAAATCTCCCCAGCCGAAGAACATAATATTAATTGTGAAGATGGAAATTTATTTTTCAACTGATTAAAAATTGTATCATCAGAAACTAAATCTCTTGATCCAAAACCTAAAACTAAGTCGGAATCCATAAAATCTAAATTATCATTATTTGATTCTCTTACAAAAGAATTATTTTCAAATAAAACTGTGGCTACTTTCATTTAAATTTTTTTTTTAGTTTGACCTGCTTGAATTAAATTATAAATTGTAGATTTTCCGATATCTAATTGTTTGGCTGTTTTTAATACATCATCATTATTCTTTTTTAAGTAATGTAATATAATTTCAGAAGTAAATTCTTTTAATGTTTTATCTTCTGACAAGAAAAAATCAGTATCATTTATTGTATCAAAAGTTAAGTCTTCTGCACAAATTTCATTGCTCTCACACATAACGCAAGCAAGATCTATTATAGATTTAAGTTCTCTTATATTTCCTGGAAATTTATGTTTAAGGAGTTTTTCTTTAGCTTCTTTGGTAATAGTAATCGTTTTCAATTTATTTTCTTTAATAAACAAATCGATAAAATGTTTTGACAAAAGTAAAATATCGTTACCTCTCTCTCTTAAAGGTGGCAATTCTATTGGCAAACCGATAATTCTATAATACAAATCTTCTCTAAATGCTCCTTTTTTAACCTCTTCTTTTAAATCTTTATGAGTCGCAATAATTAACCGAGCATTAAACTTAATAACAGCCTTTCCGCCAAGTCTTGTCACTTCGCGTTCTTGAAGCACTCGTAGTAATTTACTTTGAAGATTTAAATCTAGCTCAGCTATTTCGTCAAGAAAAATAGTTCCGCCATCGGCTTGCTCAAATTTCCCAATCGTTTTTTGATCTGCCCCGGTAAAGGCTCCTTTTTCATGTCCAAAAAACTCGCTTTCGACCAATTCTTTTGGAATAGCAGCCATATTTAATGCTACAAAAGGTTTATTTTTTCTCTCAGAATTGTAATGAATTGCCTTTGCAACAATCTCTTTACCAGTTCCTGTCTCTCCCGTTATAGAAACATTTATATTAGTACTTAAAGATTTATTTATTTTATTAAAAACAGCTTTTATTGCTTCACTTTGCCCTATTATAGTATTTTCAAAACTAAACTTTTGCTCGAGTTTTTCCTTTAGTTCTTCTACTTCATTTATAAGGTTTAAATTTTCCCTGATTTTAATAATTGAATTCCAAAGCAACTCTTTTGTGTGATTGCTTTTTACAATGTAATCTTTTGCACCAGATTTTAAAAAATCAACAGCTACTTCAATTTCTTCCTGACCACTTATAATGATAATTGGAATTTGATTATTTGTTTGCTGAATTTTTTTAAGAAGTAAATCGCCTGTTATATCTGGTAATCCAAAATCTAAACAAATTATATTAGGACTCTGAAATAAATTATCCAAACATTCTTTTCCCGTTTTAAACAAAAAAACTTCAAAATCAGGATTTAACTTAAGGTGATACTTTAAGGTTTCTCCAAAAAAAGGATCATCTTCAACTAAAAAAATTTTGAATAATTTCATAAGTATCTGTTTGTTAAAATTCAATATATTCTATACCAAATTACAAAAAAAAACACTATGTCGTTAATTTTCAATCGTATATTTATTACTTTTTGTAAGAATAAAAAAAAAGAATGTTTGATAACAATACGTTTGCGAAGTGGAATTGCCAACTAATTTGCAACAAAAACTTAAGATACTTTATCTTGAGAATATTTAAGTAATTTAATTTTTCTTTATCGGCAAACTAAACATGTTTGTATTTAGTTTTTTACATACATTTGCCGATAACGGAACTTTATTTAAAGCATAAAATATCTTTCAGTATATAATTCAAATAAAATTGAAGGAAGCAGACTTACGCACGATCAAACCAGATATATTTTTGAAACCAATACAATTGGTGCTTCTAAAGAAAGTATAAACGTAGATGACATTATTGAAACCTCTAATCATTTTCGCTGCATCGATTTTATTATTGAAAAAGCAAATACTAAGCTCATCGAAACCATCATTAAAGAACTTCATTTTTTATTAAAATCTGGTACTTCTGATAGTGGAAAAGGCTGGTTTAATGTTGGCGAATACAAAAAAACACCAAATGAAGTTGGAGGTAATGAGACTTCTCCCCCTAATCAAGTTGCTCAAAAAATAAAAGAACTTCTTGCTACGGCTCTGTCGCATCTGTCAGAATCAAATATAAAAATTTAAGTAATTTAAAATTTAGCCCGCTAGTTTACAGAATGATTTAAACATAGATATCGCTGGTCTAACCATCTGATTCTTTCTAAGCATATGATTCTTTCTCAGCATATGATTCTTTCTCAGCATATGATTCTTTCTCAGCATATGCACAACTTCAATTCCACTCAAGGTTCGTTTGGCCGATTCAAAACTTTTAAAGCCTAATGCGTTTTGTATGCGCCATTTGATAAAACGATGGTCCTGTTCTACAATATTGTTGAGATATTTACACTGTCGGATTTTAATCTTTGAGAACGAACGTTTGTTATATACTTTGATCGCTGCAGTATTAGAACCGCTTTTATCAATGTTTATTACTCTTGGTCTGCAGTTGTTACTCATTGCTTTAATTAGAAAAGACTGAGCGCTTATTCTCTGTCTTTTTCTGGTCAAAAGAAAGTCTACTGTATTGCCTAATTTATCTACTGCTCTATATAAATAACACCAAATACCATTTACTTTGATATAGGTCTCATCTAATCTCCAGCTCCCTCCAACTCTACCTTTTCTCTTCTTCATCGCTGACTCAAGCAAAGGTGTAAACTTATAAACCCAGCGCTGAATCGTAGCATGATCCACAAGCACTCCTCTAATTTTCATTATTTCCTCAACATCACGGTAACTAAGTGTAAATCTTAATTTGAAATATACTGCCTGAAGAATTATGTGTTTTGGATAACAATGACCTCTAGTATTCATTTTTTGATCGCTTTAAAATTCTAAAGATAAAAGTTATTCCCAGATGCGACAGAACCGTTTGTTTAGGCTATTGGTTTAAATCCTTGATATTTATTAGAAATTCCTTATATGAACCGTTCATTATAAAAGTATCGCAGATGAAGCACCGCATTACTGGCTCCGTCAGAAATTTCATCTTTACTTTTGTTTAAATATCTGCATAAAAAAAGCCCATAGAAATGGGCTTAAAATTTATTTTCAAAAAAAAATTACAATGTATTAGGTTTTATTCTGACTATTTTACCATCCTTCATTACTACTAAATCGCTGTTTGTTTTCTTTTTAAATTCAATTAGCTTTTCGTAAACTTTATCCATTCCTTCTAGAACTTTCTTCTGAGTCGATGTTGTTTTGTGATTTTCCATTTGTCGTTATTCTTTTAGTTTATCGAACTTAATTTTATTTAAAATTTCAATCGTATTACCTAATGTTTTTTGTGCTATTAATTCTGCCTTTGCATTAGTGTTATCAAATATCATTGCCTCATCAACTATTGGTAAATATATCTTAAATAAATTTATTAATCCATTGGCATATCGGCGTCTGATAACATCATTTTCAATATTATGACCACCTTCCTGGACTCTAGTTCTTACTCGTTCAATAGCCAGATTAACATCTTGAAGCCAAAAAAACAAAAGTATAACCTTATATCCTTTTTCCTGCGCCAGAATTACTTTTGATTTATAACTTTTTGTGGCTAATGTTGTCTCAAAAGCAAATACTTCATTGTTAGATAATAGCTCATTTATCCTATGTAACATTATTCTGCCAGCTTCAAAAGCAACTTTTTCTGGCTGAAAGGGTGATAGACCTTTCGCAATCTCATCTGCATTTACAAACTCCTTACAATTTAATATTTCTGGAAGTATTGTAAATGAAGTGGTTGTTTTACCTGCTCCATTACACCCTGCTATTATATAAAGATTTTTACTCATTTGAGCAAAGATAAGCAATTTCACATTTAATATAAATAGTTTATATTAGGTTCTGTCGCATCTATCAGAACCAAATATAAGAATTTAAGTGATTTAAAATTTAGCATGCCAGTTTACAGAATGATTTAAACATAGATTTCCCTGGTTTGACCATCTGATTCTTTCTAAGCATATGCACAACTTCAATTCCACTCAATGTTCGCCTAGCCGATTCAAAACTTTTAAAACCTAACCCGTTTTGTATTCGCCATTTTATAAATCGATGGTCCTGTTCTACAATATTGTTGAGATATTTACACTGCCGGATTTTAATTTTTGAGCATAAACGTTTGTTATATACTTTGATGGCTGCGATATTAGAACCGCTTTTATCAATATTTATTACTCTTGGCTGGTAATTATTACCAATTGCTTTAATTAGAAATGACTGAGCACTCATTCTTTGTCTTTTTCTAGTCAAAAGAAAGTCAACCGTATTGCCTAATTTATCTAATGCACGATATAAATAACACCATATACCTTTTTCTTTGATATATGTCTCATCCAATCTCCAAGTAGACCCTACTCTGCCTTTTTTCTTCTTCATCTCTGCCTCAAGCAAAGGTGCAAACTTATAAACCCAGCGCTGGATCGTGGCATGATCCACAAGCACTCCTCTAATCTTCATTATTTCTTCAACATCACGATAACTACTTGTAAATCTTAATTTGAAATATACTGCTTAAAGAATGATCTATTTTGGATAACAATTTTCTTTAATATTCATTTTTTGATCGCTTTAAAATTCTAAAGATAAAAGTTTTCCCCAGATGCGACAGAACCAACACATCGCTTTGTACTAAATGCTTTTTGATGATCTACTAGAGTGATATAAGTATTCCTGCTTGCTGTTATCCCTCTATTTATTTCGATTATGATTATACTTCAATACTTCTGATTCGATTTCTTGTATTGTTTTCTTTTTACCTTTAGAAATCCATTCTAAAAGTTCTTCTTCAAAAAAATACAGCTTTTTACCATATTTATAGCACGGAATTTTTCTCTGCCTTACAAGAGCGTAAATTGTAGGCTTTGCTTTTCCTATTAACCGGCTTGCTTCTTCCACACCAATAGGAATACTTTTTTCTTTAGATTCATATACCTGCACATTCTGAATCATAAGTTTAATCTCAGCAATTTCTTTCACTAAGTGTGCTACTGCTTTGGGCAGGTTCTCAAAAGAGATTTCGTTTATGTCCATAGCTATCGTTTTTAATAGTTATGGTGCAAATAAAAAAAGTGTTTTTGCTGTGTCCTACTTCACAACAAAAACATTTGAAAAATACAGTGTTTTATAACTATTGATATTTAAAAATCTTCCATAATCTTTATAAGACCTTTCTGTTCATCATCTTTGAGATGGGTTTTAATGCTGTTCTGCTCAACATCTTTTAAAGCCTCAGCAAAAGTCAGCTTTAAAAATTGTGCGGCTCTGTCCTGCCTGCTGACTTTAAAGCAATTCCAGATATTCCAGCCAAAATGATACAAATCGAGATTGGACAAATCCTTTACTTTTACCGGCTTAATATTTTCGAAATCTATTTCTTCAGCATATATGATTATATTCTTACCTAATTGTTTCAAATCATCGTCCGACGTATACATCGCAAACTCTTACTTTTTCCATCATTATCGTAATCTGTTGCAATATAATTATAACTATTAAACGAATCATTAGGAGTTATATAGGCTATATTTCTGTTTTCTTTAGCAAAAGTGGTACCTGTTGATAAATATCTGTACCAACCATTCCCCGATTCTATAGGAATCATAAAGTCCGATTTCCCATCACCATTAAAGTCACCTATCAAAATAGGTCTGCTTAATTGAATACTTGTATCTGTAGTTGGTGTTTGATATAATAAAATAAACTGTTTGTTGTCATTCAAGGAATAGACCCTTACTTTTCCAGTATCAAAAACATAAATGTCCGACTTTCCGTCCCCATTAAAATCAGCGACATAAGTTTTACTAGTCTCTAAAACAATTAATTTTCCAGCATTATTAACAAAATTTGAATTTAGTCGTCTGTCCAGATTCATAAAATAAGTATCGCCCGAATAATTACTTGTAGTGTGAAGCGGCTCATTATTTGAGTCGCAAGGTGCTAAGTAAGAATACTCAAGGTTCTCTTCTACAACTGCAATATCAGTTAATCCATCACCATTAAAATCACCATTAAGATAACGTTTCGGAATATTTACCGTATAAAAAAATGGTGGTCTAGTTGATGTACAACTTAAAGGATGCTCAGAATAATACGAGAATTTCGGAAAAGTATATGATTTTTCACCTTGAGGGTTTATAGAAGAAGGACCAACAGGATAAGTTTTAAAAGTGGTAAGATTTGTAGTTGGGTTAGTTTTTACAACTGTCCAGCCTTGACCATTCATAAGTTTGTTATTCGAACTTAACCAAGAAACTGGCAGAATTTCATCAAAAGCACCAGGCTCTTGAAGTAGTCCCAAATTTAGAATTGTTTGTGTGCCAGTATTAGGGGTGATACCAGTAAAAATCCAATATATTGATTTAGCTTCTACACCTGTCTTTGGATATAGTATGAAATCCATATTACCATCACCATCAAAATCTCCATTTACTGTAACAGCATTAGTCGAATTGACACTATTGACACTTAACACAGTGGGATTAGAATTGTAATTAATAGAATCATCTGTATTATTGTAGTTAAAAACTGTTGGATTATAACTTTTTGTATTATCTCCACTCTTTTCTGTAATGGAATACAATCGATCATATTTTTCTGAAGATTGAGCCATATTATAGTCTAGGACATAATTTCTGAATCCAATGTTATTTCCAGAAGATTTAATTTCCTTTAAACGATTACTTCTTATTATATTTTGTCCTCCAATATAATAATTTTCAGATTTTACTCTTGGTTCATATATAAATTGTATTTGATTTATGGGCGTAGTAGTTGTTAATGTTCCATATTTTATAGTAGCAATTTCCAATAAGTTATTTGCTTGGTTGTATAAATAACTAATTCGAATACCTTGCGCATTTTCCCAATATGTAATTGACCATTCTGTTATCGAACGTGAATCTGTAGAATTACCATAATAAGCTTTCGAACCGTCAGGATATTCTACAAGAAAGTAAGCTGGTCCAAAATTTACTCCACTTGGATGTATCCCATGAGAGGTAATTTTTATGTTGGAAAATATCTCTGTTTCATATGTTGTCTCATTGCCTCCATTAACCCCAGAAGTTCCATTTTTCACTAATAATCGTTGGCCGTCTAATGCAAATCGATCTAAAGCATCAAAATCAACCCCATCAATTGTACCATCATGGAATTTTGTGGCAGGGATTCTTGAAATTGATGATAATCCTGATAATGCCCATCCATAGCCCGCAGACCCATTTCCTCCCTGGCTGTTATAGTTTAAACTTACTTCTGGAATGACTCCATTAATTCCTGGGGGAACAGCTATTGGTACCGAGTAAGAAGCACCGCCAGACAAGGTAACTGATAAGTCGCCATCTGTAATACCTGCCTCACGCATGGGACCAGTAGGATTTGTTTGTTCTGTAGTAAAAAAACTAAGGCTTATAAAGAGAATCGTAAGGTAAAATTGCCTCATAATATTATTGCTTAATGATTTTTATTCTTTTTTGCTCTCCATTACTATATGATAATGATATGATATAGATTCCTGTGGGATAACTTTGAAAAGGAATATTTTGAAAGTTAGTTTCTTTTTTATTTTGGTATTCTGCTAATATTTGAGCATTCACTCCAATGACCTGTATAGATTTCACATAGTTTTCATTAACGAGATCCCATTTTAAGTAGAGTTCCTCTTTTACAGGATTGGGATGATATGAGATTATGTTTTCACTTGAAATTTCAAGTAAATCTTCTTCTATGATAGCTTCAATTTCTTTAACAGGTTTTGCAGTACCACAACTTTGACAAAATTCTCTAACGATTTGATTTCCTGTTATAGGATCGTAAGTAAATGTTAGTATTGGCTCCTGTGCTTTAACAACACAAAAAGTACTAAATAGAATGATTGATAAAATTTTTTTCATAATTGGTCACCATTTTTTACTAGATTAAAATGAGATAAAATTTTAGTTATTTTAAATGACAAACCTAGAGATAATTAAAACGTAAGATTTATAGTACATTAACTATGAACTATACTATTTTATCCTATTGTAGTTTAAAAAGAAGGAAGTCAATTTAATGTAAAAAGAAGTAAATCTTGACTTTATGAATACTAGAGCTGATATCTTATTTTTATAAATATGAAATATCTTTGGGTAGTAGAGTTTGTAAAAAAATAGAGCTATCCGCAAGAACAACTTACCAATACTCATCTGTGGGTAAAATAAAAAGAGCATTCCTAAATGGTAAAGCTTGGAATATTCAAAAAGATGCCGTATTTCCTTAAAAAGAAAATAAAACAAAAACAAGTAAGAACCTTTTACCCAATAGTTTCAATAAGGATATCAAACTATTTGAAAATGCTTTACAAATAAGGTTTTTAGTGTTATGATTCAAATCTTGCTTTCCCTTCCAAACGAAGAAAAGAAGTAAAAAAGGCAACTTTAACAATCTTTTCAAAAAACGCGCAAAACTTTCAAATCCAAAGATTCGTAGTTTTTTTTATAATCCTTATCAATGATTTATTAAAATGCTTAAAGGTTTTGTGGCAGAATTGTGGCACATAGAGTCACAGTGGGACACTTAAAGTCACATTTCCTATGAGTTCAAACATTAAGATTACCCGTATCTGCGAATTCTGTAAAAATGAGTTTACAGAACGTACAACAAAGACGCAGTATTGCTCGCATTAATCTTCCCGGCAGTTTTCACCACTTTAATGGATTCTTTTTAGTTAGACTTGGAGTTTCATTACACCAATTGTGTTTACTACAGTAGGCAATATTGATGGAATTGATGCCAATATAGGATTCATTGCCGATGCTTATGGGATAAGAATTGCGCTTTGCTTTTCACTAGGTCTTGCAGTTTTAATGTTGCTATTGATTTTGCGTTTTTTTAGAAATTATACCCTTTATTTAAATTCAGTACCCCCCCTTTATCAATAGTACAATTAGTGATCTTTTTAATTCTCTATAAAAAGAACTGTTCCCCTCCTCCATCACAAAATATCTTTGCACCTGTATTTTGTAATCCAAATGTAATATTCTTGTCTACTAAAGTATAGTGGCTCCATAACACCATTACAACTTGAAGTCTCATTCAGTAACAGAAAAAGATATAAAGCAAGTGAATTGTTAAAAATTCAGTCTAAAAGATAGTTATAAAGCTACTTTTTAGACTGAATCCTTGTGAATTCTATAGTTTCTCCTTTAGATCCATATCAGAATCATTTTATAGATTATGAAAAAACATCAAAATTTATTTGTTGTCTATATTATCATAACTAAGCATAACCCCCGAATAAATTTTAGTTTTTAAAGTTTAATTTTAATAAATATTATTTTATATTTTTGGAAGATGATTCTTAAACTTCCCTAAACTACAAAACCTTTAATTTTTTATATATGAAAATAAAATTACTAATACTATTATTAACAGTTTCTCTAAATTTTTATGGCCAAACAGGGTTTGATGAAAACATTATTGTAGGGAGTTCTTATACAACCAGAAGTCCTCAATTTGTTAAGGCAGTCGATCTTGATGGCGACAATGATTTGGATATTATCGCTTCTGGTGAAGAATTGAACTGGTATGAAAATGTTGATGGTCAAGGGAATTTTGGAGAAAAGAAAACCATCGCGGTAACCAATGGAGCTTCCACTTTGTATACTGTTGACTTTGATAATGATGGAGACCTTGATATATTAGGCTCAGCATACAATAAATTTGTTTTGTATAAAAATAGAGATGGTTTAGGGAATTTTGAAGTTATGCAAGATTTTACCCTAGGTACGCAAGCTTTAACAACAGTACCTAGTGATATAGATAGTGATGGCAATATAGATATTCTATGTTTTTATAATAACTATACTACTACTCCATCTAAGCCAAAGCTGGTTTGGTTCAAAAACGATGGTTCTGGAAAATTTGGACAAGAGCAAGTTATTACAAACAGTTATTACGATATAATTACAGCTTCATTCTTAGTTACTGAAGATCTGGATGGTGACAACGATAAGGATATTATCATTGGTTACAGAGATTATAATAAAATAGTATGGCTCAAGAATACGGATGGAAAAGGTACCTTTAGTACACCCAAAACAATAACTATTTTAGCTGGTGGATTAAGTTCGATTACTACCTCAGATATCGATCATGATGGTGATAGAGATATAATCTCTGCTTCAGCAAACGACAAGCAAGTCGTGTGGTATAAAAATCTAGATGGATTGGGTAATTTTAGTGATGAAATTATTATTGCATCCAATGCTGTTAGTACCAATGCTGTTTTAGTAACCGATATAAATAATGATAATAAAGTCGATATTTTATATACCAGTAAAAATGAAATTGGATGGATGAACAATACAACGGGTTTAGGAGATTTTGGCAATCAGCAAATTATTACAAATAAAGCGTTTGGAGTAAGATCTGTGATCACCGCAGATATTGATGGAGATGGAAAGAATGACATCGTCTCTGCATCTAGTGATGATGACAAAGTAGCTTGGTATAAACATATTGATGGGAACGGAAATTTTGGCAAGCAAGTTGTAATTGCCCGCAGAGTCAAATATCCAACCAATGTGTATTCTGGAGATTTTGATGGAGATAATGATATTGATTTATTAGTTAATTCTCAACATGATGCTAAATTAGCATGGTTTGAAAATGTTAACGGATTGGGTTTTTATGGCAAACAGCACATCATTACCGAAAGTGTCGAAGTTGGTAATACTATTCCTCGGGCATATCCTGTAGATATTGACGGCGATGGCGATTTAGATATTGCAAGTATAAATCGTTCAGTATTGTTTTGGTATGAAAATGATGGACTGGGGAATTTTACTACTGAACATTTAATTGACAACACCAGCTCTGCAGACCTTCTTCGTTCTAAGGACATGGATGGAGATGGTGACATGGATTTGGTTTGTGGAGTATATGATTCAAATAGAGTTTCGTGGTATAAAAACCTCGATTCCAAGGGTACCTTTGGTCCTGAACAAATCATTGCAGACACAGGAGGAACTAATGGTTCGCTAACCTCTTTGGAAGTAGCCGATATGGATGGAGATAATGATATGGATATTATTGCCTCTTCATATAATATGAATAGCTATTATTATAAGAATACGGATGGATTGGGAAACTTTGAATACCAATACTCATCTGCTTTTAGTAAGATGCAAGCGCTTTATCCTGCAGATATTGATGGTGATGGCGATAATGATGTGATTGGGGTAAGTGCAATGGGGGGAGATCCTTTTGATTCAGTTGTTTGGTATGAAAATATTAATGGAAAGGCCGATTTTTCCCTTAAGCATCATATTTCTAGATTGCCTATACAGGGCAAATCAATTCATGCGGCAGATATCGACAATGATGGTGATATTGATGTATTAACAGCATCGGGTAATGCACAAACTTCAGGACTACTTGCGTGGTATGCAAATGATGGAAAAGGTACTTTTTCTGAAAGACAAACAATCCACCAGATTTCTCCATATTTTGTAGGTTTAGACGTGAATACTGCTGATGTTGACAATGATAACGATTTGGATGTTTTAGCTGTATTTGGTTATGGTACCACAATTGGTAAAGTTTCTGTGTTTGAGAATCTAGGACCTTTGGGTAATAAGATACAAGGAAAAGTGTTAATTGATACAGATTCGAACGGATGTACAATTGCCGATGTAAAGGGAAGTAATCTTATGGTTGTTTCAGATAATGGAAGTAATAGTTTTGCAACTTTTACAGATCAAAACGGAGCATATCTTGTTGCAACCAATGAGGGAAATTTTACCACATCAATTACATCTCAGTTACCAGACTATTTTACTTCAAATCCAACGTCGCATGCTTTTAATTTTTCAGGAATGAATAATACCCATCTAGCTGACTTTTGTATAGCTTCAATTGGTGAAGTAAATGATTTAAATGTTAGTTTGTATCCTTCGCAAAATGATGTACGACCAGGTTTTGCTACAAACTATCGCATTGTTTACAGAAACACTGGCACTACAATATCAAACGGTACCATCAAATTTGAATACAATAACAATAAACTTAGCTTCCTGACTGCGACCGAAAATGTTTCCTCACAAACTGGCAATACATTGACTTTTAATTTCACAAATTTAAAACCGTTCGAGACCAAAACTATCGATTTGAACTTTACTGTTTTTGCATCACCTACAACTAATATAAATGAAAACGTTATTTCAAATGTAACTGTAATCCCTGATTCAGGAGATGATCATACAGAAAAAGATAATAACTTCACCCTAAAACAAACTGTTATTGGTTCATATGACCCAAATGACATTACCTGCCTTGAAGGAAAACAGGTACTAATTGAAGATGTCGACAAATTTCTTCACTACATAATCCGCTTTCAAAATACTGGTACTGCGAGTGCTATAAATGTAAGAGTGCAAAACATTCTGGACAACAAATTGGATTGGACAACTATGCAACTCGAGAGTATGAGTCACAATGGTAAGATAGAAATAAAAGATGGAAAGGAAGTTAAATTTATCTTCGATAAAATCAACCTTGCTGACAGCACGAACGACGAACTCAACTCACACGGTTTCATTTCTTATAAAATAAAACCACTAAACAATGTAGTCGCTGGTGATATCATCACTAATACAGCTGATATCTACTTCGATTTCAATCCAAAAATAGTTACAAATACAGCTTCAACACGTTTTTCAAGTACCTTGTCAGTTCTGAAAAACAATGCAAATGAATATAACATTTTTCCAAATCAAACAACCGGACTGTTAAACATTCATGCTAACACCATGATAGAAAAAATATCAGTAATCGATGTCAATGGAAGATTAATAAAAGAATTCCAATTTAATCCCTCTGTACTTTCTACTCAATTAGATTTAACACATGTAAGAAAGGGCATTTATTTCTTGAAAATTAAGTCCGATCAAGGTAATTCCAACAGAAAAATCATTAAAATATAACAAACACTAAAAAACTCTAATATTTAAAAATTATCTTATAAATTACCATGAAAGCATACCAATTGCTACACATCTTGTAGAAAATGGTTTGTAAATTATCTTGTAAGTGTCAATAACTGAAAAGCTCAATTCTTAAGAATTGAGCTTTTTTTATATCTTTTTGTGTTACTTAACAACTCATAAAAAACAACTATTTTGGTTCAGAAGAGGATACTTTTAATCTTTTTCCATTATACCTGCAAAGAAAAACATAGTCATCTAGTATCGTAATCTCTTTTAAAATTTCAATTTTATACAATGAAGCTACCTTCTTTAAAGCATACCTCAATTCATAATAGCTCAATCTGTAAAATTTAACTTTCATTAAATCTATTTTCCAAATGATAAGGTAAATTAATACGGATTTGTAATGATCTTATACATAGAGTGTAAACTAAGTGAATTGTTAAAAACTCAGTCAAAAAGATAGTTGTAAAGCTATCTTTTTTTTGTTTGTTACAAAAAGCTATCTTTTCGCCGTCTGTATTTTTTTAACTACTTAAAATTAGAGATCTCTTTGTTTTTTTAAAAACATAAAATCTTGATTTTAATCGCATTAATTCCATGAATTATCTATCTGTAGATAACTTATCGCTTTGTACTAAATGCTTTTTGATGATCTACTAGAGTGATATAAGTATTCCTGCTGGCTGTTATCCTTCTATTTATTTCGATTATGATTATACTTCAATACTTCTGATTCGATTTCTTGTATTGTTTTCTTTTTACCTTTAGAAATCCATTCTAAAAGTTCTTCTTCAAAAAAATACAGCTTTTTACCATATTTATAGCACGGAATTTTTCTCTGCCTTACAAGAGCGTAAATTGTAGGCTTTGCTTTTCCTATTAACCGGCTTGCTTCTTCCACACCAATAGGAATACTTTTTTCTTTAGATTCATATACCTGCACATTCTGAATCATAAGTTTAATCTCAGCAATTTCTTTCACTAAGTGTGCTACTGCTTTGGGCAGGTTCTCAAAAGAGATTTCGTTTATGTCCATAGCTATCGTTTTTAATAGTTATGGTGCAAATAAAAAAAGTGTTTTTGCTGTGTCCTACTTCACAACAAAAACACTTGAAAAATACAGTGTTTTATAACTATTGATATTTAAAAATCTTCCATAATCTTTATAAGACCTTTCTGTTCATCATCTTTGAGATGGGTTTTAATGCTGTTCTGCTCAACATCTTTTAAAGCCTCAGCAAAAGTCAGCTTTAAAAATTGTGCGGCTCTGTCCTGCCTGCTGACTTTAAAGCAATTCCAGATATTCCAGCCAAAATGATACAAATCGAGATTGGACAAATCCTTTACTTTTACCGGCTTAATATTTTCGAAATCTATTTCTTCAGCATATATGATTATATTCTTACCCAATTGTTTCAAATCATCGTCCGACGTATACATCGCAAACTCTTGCTGTGCATAACGGATGGCAATATCAATTCTGGCTTGTTTTTGATTTTTGATTGCATTTTGCCGCAGCTCCCTTATCAGCTGAATATCTCTGGCTGAATTTTTATTTTCAGACAATACGGGCTTAATTAAAGCACCCTGCAACTCCTCTTCCATTTTTTCAAGGTTTTCATTTGGAATGTGGCTTTCAGGCGATTCATTTTTTTTTGCCTTCAAAAAACGATTCACCAATCTCTCAGCCAAATCGTTTAGAAATAAACTTAGAATTGCAAACATTAAAATTCCAAATCCAGTGCTGATCCAGAAAAAAACGCCGGCTGTATATTCATCCGCACCTTTTTCCAGCAGCACCATTCTTCCGATTATGCCAACAAAAACGCAGACTAAAAAAACAGACAGGTAAACTGTAATATATTCAAAGTATTTAATTTTCATTGCGCTTATTTCTTTAAAGATTCCAATTGTATTGCCTGCGAGGCTCTGTTTTTCTTCTCATCTATTACTTTGGCATAGATTTCAGTAGTTTTTACATTGGTATGTCCCAGCATTTTACTGACCGTATAAATGTCTGTACCGCTCGATAATTGCAATGTTGCAAATGTATGGCGGAAGCAGTGGAAGGTAATATTTTTTTTAATGCCTGCCAATTCAATCCATTTTTTCAGAGGGCGTGAAATCCACGACGGGTCCGGCAGATCCTCAAAGACAACCTGTCCGGGAAGCCTCGGTTCTCCGCAGAGATCTAAAGCCTGCTGGGAAATAGGCATGTATTCGACACCCTTTGTCTTTTTCTGCGTGAAATGCAGTTTGGCCCTGCCGTCTTCCAGGCTTATCTCTTTCCAACGGAGCTTCTGAATGTCGGAATGCCTCAGACCTGTAAGCGCCGAGAAAAGCGCGGCTCTTTTAAGGACATCTTTTTCACATGGCGTTTGGACCAATGCATTCAATTCTTCAATGGTAAGATATTCACGTCTTGATTCCTGCTCAGGTATGCCTCTTATCTTTGAAGATAAATCAACGGTTAAATATCCATCAATAAAAGCCTGTTTCAAAGCGGCTTTAAATATGGAAAAATACGTTCCGGCAGTGTTGCGGGAAATGATTCCTTTTTTGCCTCCTCCGAGCGGGGCACCCAACAGAAACAGTTTAAAATCTTCCGCCATTCTGCTGTCAATTTGAGAAAACATGAGGCTGCCTTTGGAATAGCTCTTTAAAAACTCTCTGGTCCGCTGCCAATTGATCTGAATAGATTTTGAACTTCGGGCGTGCCTTTTAGCCGCCACCGCAGCAATGTATTTAATAAAATCCTCTTTTGCTTTTTCTTTCTGCTGAGCCAATAGGTTCTCAGCATCACTGTACAGATCTGTATTATCGTATTCTTTTTGCCGGATTTTACGCACTGCGTCAGCATAGAGCATTGTTTCACGGTCACTTTCGCTTCTGCAGATTATAATTCCGTTATCGCTGCGTCTGGGTTTATAGGATTTTACACCCTCTGCATCTGTACGGGCAGTTCTTTTCTTGTCCCACTCCACTGTTGTTACGGATCTGTTTAAATATTCACGGATTCTCTGGGGAGCTTTCTTTCCACAAACCTCAACAGGATAGCTTTCTATGTAAACATACCATTCCTTTCGGTCTTCTGCTTTTCGCAGGCGCACAGTCACCTTGGTTTTTGCTAATTGCTTCATATGAAATCATTTCCGTTATACAAGTTGTCAATTTCGCTTTTTGGGGCATATACATGCTTTCCAATCTGTCTGGTCGGGATTGAATATTTCCTGATGTGGCTGTAGACAGAACCTTCAGATATCTGAAATCTCTGGGCTATTTCACCGATGCAATAGCAGTCCTCTTTTTCAAGACTGTATAGTTTTTTCTTCGGTGGGCTTTCAGCCTGCTGCAGGATGCTTGCAGGGCCGAACATCTCTTCCATAACTCTGCGGTCTATTCTTATAAGGCGAGTCCCTAGATTAACTGAAGGAATTTTTCCCTGACCGACAAGCCGGTAAAGGGACTTATTGGGAATGCCAAAAAGCATGCCAGCTTCCGCAACAGAAATAAATGCCCTGTTCTGGGGTATTTTATCCGTAAGCGCTTTGATCTCCGCTTCATTCTTCAGCCGTATCATCTTCTGTTTGTATGCTTTTTTACTGCATACATGCGAGCAGTAAACAGAAGTCACGGTTTTAGGCAGAAATTCTTTCCCACAATTAAAACATTGTTTATCAGATCTTTTCATAGTCTTTGTCTCCCATTAAGGTACCATAAGGGTACATAAGTCCCACTTTGTCTCCTTTTAAGTGCCGGTACAAATATGGTACAAATATATGGCAAAAAACGATTAAAAAACAGCAGAAACAAAAAAGAATAAAAAAGAAAAACCGCTGTAAACATTTCGTTTACAGCGGTTTAACACTTAATATTAACTGATGTTAATCAGTAATTATTTGACTTCTTCGAATTCAACGTCTTCAACATTGTCTCCTTGAGCTTGCTCTTGTTGTGGAGCTGCTTGTTGACCTTGTTCTCCTTGAGCGTACATTGCTTCTGTAGCTGTTTTCCAAGCTGCATTAATGTTGTCAAGAGCAGTTTGAATAGCTGGAATGTCTTGAGATTGGTGAGCCATTCTCAATTCAGTTAAAGCGTACTCAACAGCAACTTTATGATCGTCAGCTAATTTACTTCCTAACTCTTTTAATTGAGTTTCAGTTTGGAAAATCATGCTGTCAGCTTCGTTTAATTTCTCAGCTCTTTCTTTTGCTATTTTATCAGCATCAGCATTAGCTTCTGCATCTTTTTTCATTTTTTCGATTTCTTCAGCTGTTAATCCAGAAGAAGCTTCGATACGGATATCGTGAGATTTTCCTGTTCCTTTATCAGTTGCAGAAACTTTAATAATACCATTTGCATCAATATCAAAAGTAACCTCAATTTGAGGAACTCCTCTTGGTGCTGGTGGAATACCATCTAAATGGAAACGACCGATAGTTTTGTTATCAGCAGCCATAGCTCTTTCACCTTGCAATACGTGAATTTCAACAGATGGTTGAGAATCAGCAGCAGTTGAGAAAACTTGTGATTTTTTAGTTGGAATTGTAGTATTAGCTTCAATTAATTTAGTTAATACACCACCCATAGTTTCGATACCTAAAGATAAAGGTGTAACGTCAAGTAACAATACATCTTTTACATCTCCAGATAATACACCACCTTGAATAGCTGCTCCAATTGCAACAACCTCATCAGGGTTAACTCCTTTAGATGCTTTTTTACCGAAGAATTTTTCAACTTCCTCAGCAATTCTTGGCATACGAGTAGAACCTCCAACAAGAATAACTTCGTCAATATCAGATGTAGTTAAACCAGCATCTTTTAATGCTTTAGCAACAGGCTCCATAGAACGTTTTACTAAAGAATCAGTTAATTTTTCGAATTGAGCTCTAGACAATTTTTTCACTAAGTGTTTTGGTCCAGAAGCCGTAGCTGTAACGTATGGTAAGTTGATTTCAGTTTCTGAAGAAGAAGACAATTCAATTTTTGCTTTCTCAGCAGCTTCTTTCAAACGTTGTAATGACATTGGGTCAAGACGTAAGTCGATACCTTCTTCAGCTTTGAATTCGTCAGCTAACCAGTCAATAATTTCGTGGTCAAAGTCATCTCCACCTAAGTGAGTATCACCGTTTGTAGACAATACTTCGAAAACTCCATCTCCTAATTCAAGAACAGAAATATCAAATGTACCTCCACCTAAATCGTAAACAGCAATTTTTTGATCAGTTCCTTTTTTGTCTAATCCGTAAGCAAGTGCAGCTGCAGTTGGCTCATTGATTATACGCATAACTTTAAGACCAGCAATCTCTCCAGCTTCTTTTGTAGCTTGACGTTGTGCATCATTAAAGTAAGCAGGAACAGTAATAACTGCTTCAGTTACTGTTTGACCTAAATAGTCTTCAGCAGTTTTTTTCATTTTTTGAAGAGTCATTGCTGACAATTCTTGAGCAGTATATAAACGACCATCAATATCCACACGTGGAGTATTGTTGTCACCTTTTACTACTTTGTATGATACTCTTTTTGCTTCATTTGTAGTTTCAGCAAAAGTGTGTCCCATAAAACGTTTAATAGAAGCAATTGTTTTTGTAGGATTCGTTACTGCTTGTCTTTTTGCAGGATCTCCTACTTTAATTTCTCCACCTTCAACAAAAGCGATGATAGATGGTGTAGTTCTTTTTCCTTCTGCGTTAGGAATAACAACTGCTTCGTTACCTTCCATTACAGAAACACAAGAGTTCGTAGTCCCTAAATCAATTCCGATTATTTTACCCATTTTTTTATATATTTAATTTTGATGTATACTTATTTTAACAACTCATGGTGCTTAAGTCAATCTTTGTGCCAATACAAAAAAACTATATAAATTGTCAGTTTTATAGGCTGGCACATCAAATACAATATGACAATATGACATTTTTACACCCTGACATCTGCGTCATAACACAATCTGTGATGTCATTATTAAGGAGCTATACTTCCATTCCTATAGCTTTCGTGACAGCGTCAGGAATTTTGTATTAATTCATATATTTTAATTAATTTAGACAAAGCGTTTAAATTTGTAATCAACTACCTTAGCAAGAAAATAATAAATGGTAAAGCTTAACTATAAAAATTATCAAATTGAAATCTTTAATGACAGCAATTACACAATAAACTCAATTGATAATTTAAAAGTTTATGATACCGTTTTCTTTCAAGAAAAGAAAGATAAAGATAAGCTTTATTCTACAAGTAAATGCGGAATTATTGTTAAGAAATCTGATACTAAAATTGCTAGTGCTATTATTTGTGAAAGTGGTAGTGCAACTGCAATAACCGAAAAATCATTTATAATCGAAGATGACAGGATCTGGATTTGCGTTTGTAATAAAGTGTATTGTCTCGAAATACCAAGCCTAAATTTAGTATGGCGAAAAGAAATAGATTTCATTACTAATTTCTCAATACATAAAATCCAAGATGATTTTATTATCCATGGAGAACTCGATATTAAGAGAATAACCAAAGATGGAGAAACAATATGGAGTTTTGGAGGAAGAAATATTTGGGTAAACCAAGAAGGTAGAACCGAATTTAATATAGAAAATAATAAAATTCATTTATTTGATTTTGAATCTAATGAATACATTTTAGACTTTAACGGAGAAACTATTTTAGACAATCCAAAACCAAGTACAGAAAAAAACTGGATGGACGTTCTTAAAATAGCACAAGAAATCAAGAAAAATAAACCATCATGATAATTATAAAAGCATAGAATTGTTAACCGAAGAAGATATAATGATTAATAAGTTTGCTCAAGAAAAAATTAATCTTGAGCAAATTTTAGATTGGTTTGATATTTTTGAAACTCAAATTCAAAGAAAAATTATTAGATTGACAAGCCAATGCTTAATACAATCACATCCTAACGAAGAAACATTCAATAAGGCAATTCAATTAATCCCTTTAAAACCAACAGTAACTGCTATTGTATTTTTAAAAACTTATAAGAACCTAAAGGTTGCTTTAGATAAGATTGAATTGCTTCCTAATTATGAAATAAAAAAAACTTTTATTTCATTAATTTCGGTATTTAAAATATCGGACATCGAAAGAAGAAATACATATTGTCAAGGTAATTGCTATCATGATTGGCATAATTTAGACAACCTCTAAAATTTTTCTTAAAATTAAAAAACATTGATAAAACCAATGAAAAATACTGCATTCCTCCTACTAACATCATTAATTCTTTTTTCTTGCAAGCAAGCCACAAAAGAAAAGGTAATCGATAAATCAGGAAAGAACATTGATTCGATTCAAATTGAAAAAAACAAAATAGATTCAATAAAAAAGCATCAAACTTTTAATGACTCCATTGATAGTTTAGACCAAGATTTAAAAGTATTTGTTCCAAAAGGGTATAGCGTGATAAGCATTGAGTCTGGAGATCTTAATCTTGATGAATACACTGATGCTATTTTAGTTTTACGAAAAACTAGTGAAGAATCAACATCTAACTACGCCGAAAACAAACCCGACAAAAGACCTATGCTCCTCTTAATAGGACAAAGAGACGGCACTTACAAACTGGCTTATCAAAATAATAATGCCGTTTATTGCATAGATTGTGGAGGTTTATTTGGAGATCCTTTTACTGGAATAACAATAAAAAATGGTTATTTCTCTATAGAACATGGCGTTTCAGGAGGTCATCATTGGGAAAATGTCACTACATTTAAATATAATAAACCCAAAAACAATTGGTTTCTCTACAAAGATCATTACATAAACTATAAATTTAATGATAGTGCTGACGAAAATGCTGAAGCCTTAGTTGTTGATTATGAGAAACTAAAAACAGTAAAAGACTTTGGAGAAATTTCTTTCGAAAAATTCAATATCTATAATGATAAAGGGTATTAAAAATAGTATTAAATTCGAATTACTAAAAGTCAAGTTTTATATTTAATTATTACCCAATGAAACAAACCCTATTCGTATTCTTGAGTTCGATACTATTATTATCTTGCTCTGATAAACAAAAAAACCAAACTGAAGGAAAAGAAGAGACCACAACCTCAACGACAGAAAACAAAACTACTAATGGTAAAACTGCCATTTTTAAATGGGATACTGAATTATGCTCAAACACAGGTGAATATAATTCTGAAAAATATACTGAAGAGGAATTAAAAAACACATATAATATATGGGGCATGCATTCTAGCGCCTATTTAAATACAAATACTACCCCAACTTCAGCTACCGATGCTGAGAAATTAACTCGTGAATTAACTGCAGAATACAACGAAAGAAAAGCTTCCTACAACCAAAAAATTGTCACCAATCCGTATTGGGAAAAAGTAAAAGCAGACAAAATACATGAATTAGAAGACATATATGAACTAAAAAAGATAGCTATCGAAGCTTATTCCAATCCTTCAGTTTTACTAAACAACCGATTCTCTAAAAACTGTACCGAATATGCAAAAGCATTAATTTCGAATGATACTATCTTACTGTTGAAAACCTGGAATAATCTGGCCGAAAAACAAAAAAAGAATAATGGTAGCCCTGAAAAATTTATGCAACGTCATTTAGAAAAATACAACTCTAAGGACAGAATACAAAATGCTAAACAAGAAATAATGACATATGGCTGGTGGAATTGTGCCAATGCAGAAGTTTATAGAGTAGGCGATGATGGTACAATGGAGAAAGAATTTAATAAATTATTTACAAACGTAACATTTGAGTGTGACGAACCATAAATAAACACATATTCTATAACACGATTAACATAATTCACAAATAGCACACATATAGGGTGCTATTTGTGAATTATCTTTTTTTAAAAAACGTTGTAAACTTTGCAGTTAAATACCCAAAAAAAGGGAACACAGCTATTAATCTTATTTTCTTCAGTATCTTGTAAACTATGTTTCTACCTATCAAAAAGACTATATCAATTATGAACAAAATAGTACTACTTCTTTTTATTTTCATTTCTTCATCGTTAATGGCTCAAAAAAGGAGCTCGAATGACAACTTTATTGTTCAAATAAAAAAAGCAACAGGAGACTTAAATAAAGATAATTTAGATGATTTAGTTATAGTAACCCAAGATACTATAGATAAAAAAGCACCTTATAAACTAAGCGTATTCTTTGCGCATCCCAACGGTGCTTTCAAAGAAATTATCTCAACAACAAAGGCCATTGATCCACAATATCCAGAAGGCAAAGATGGATATTACAATGGACAATCCTTCTATGATATCGCTATCGAAAAAGGTATTTTAACTATTAAAAACGAATTAACAAGAGGCAATTTTGAGCATAAATTTCGCTATCAGAATACTAATTTTGAATTAATAGGTTTTTCTGAAACATATTCAGATGGACAAGGAACAATGGGAACAGTTGATTTTAATTTATCAACCGGAATACGAGTAAGCACAACCGAACGTTACGATGATAGCGACGAAAAACCTACCAGATCTCAAAAGAAAATTCTAATACGACCATTGCCTAAATTACAGCATTTTACTCCATTTACAACCGAATTTTATTAAACGATGCTATCCCAATATCAATTCATGCTAGTCATACTTTAACTACCTAGCAATAACTTTCCAATTTTTATTCGTATTTTCGATTCTCAAAAAATGTATTTTCTCGAATAATCGATTGATTATTTGTAATACATTGAAAATAACTATAAAATAGAATTAAAATGGTTTCATTTAGTAAAGAATTGTCTTTCCGTTGGTCTGATCTAGACCCTAATTTTCACTTACGACATAGCGCATATTATGATTTTGGTGCCCAGCATCGTATCGAAATTTTAGAACAACTAGGCTTGACTTTAAGAGTAATGCAAGAACAGCGCTTTGGCCCTGTGCTCTTTAGAGAAGAATGTATTTTTAGAAAAGAAATAAAACTTTCTGATAAAATATTCATTCATACCAAAACATCAAAGATGAAATCTGACGGATCACGTTGGTCAATCATACATGAATTTATCAATGAAGAGGGCAAACTTTGCGCAACTATTACTGTCGATGGCGCATGGATGGACACAAAACTAAGAAAACTAGCTTCGCCTACTCCAGCGATTGCAATAGAAGCGTTGAGTATATTCCCAAAAAGTGAAGACTTTGTAGGTTTATAACCCCAGTAATACCTCATCAATATGCATAGGTAAGTCCATATTTTGTGTGGAATTATTAATAAGGTTCTTTGTAAAATAATAACAATTAAAAAAAACATAATTATGAAAAAAGTAATAGTCGTTCTAATAACAATTGTATCATTAATATCATGTAACAACCAAAACCCACAAAATATGGATTCTAAAAACACCGAATTAGTCAAACAGTATTTTACGCATTTCAACAATCACGATTGGAAAAAAATGTCCGAAATGTATATTCCAACTGCCGAGTTTAAAGACCCTTCTTTAGGACCTGGAATCGTAAAACAAACGCGTGCCGAAATAGAAAAAAAATACAGCGAGTTAAACCAAATCTTCCCCGATTTAAAAGATAAAGTAATACAAATATATCCATCAGGAGAAAACCACGTAATTGTTGAGTTTGTTTCTAGCGGAACAGCCGAAGATGATTCAACTTTCGAATTACCAATATGTACCATCTTTACTATCGAAAACGGATTGATAACAAAGGATTTTACTTACTACGACAATTTTGAAGAACAAGAATAAAGCTATTCTGAAGTATTGTATTAGAAAAAGCAATTTTCAGTTTTATTTTTAAATTTTCTCGCAAAATCGCAAAGCCGCAGTTTTTCTTAAGAATCAGTATTCTTTGCGTCTCCGAGCCTTTGCGAGAATAAACAATAACGTAACTATACAAACCATAAACAAATAACTTAATTTCAAAAATCAATAGTACACTCAAAAATGATAAACCTTTTAAAAGACTTTAGATTAATTGTTGCTATTTTAATAATACTAATTATAACGATCGTATTAGCTACTATTATCGACAAGCTTTTTATGCGCTTTATTCGCCGCAGATTAGGTATTAATGATTTTGATAGTACAGGATATAAATTCTTAAAGCATTTAGTCATTACCATAATCTATATCTTAGGAATTGCTTTTGCTTTAATTCAGATTCCAGAATTTAAAGTTATCGGACATTCATTACTTGCTGGTGCAGGAGTAATTTCAGTCATTGCTGGTCTTGCTTCTCAACAAGCACTAAGTAACATTATGAGCGGAATTTTCTTGGTGATTTTTAAACCTTTCAGAATAAATGATAAAATCACCATCAATAATTTTAGTGGTATTGTTGAAGATATTAATTTAAGACAAGTTGTCCTAAAAGACATGGAGAACAACCGCATTATTATTCCGAATTCCGTTATAAGCAATCAGATTATTCTAAATACAAATATGAATGACTCTAAATGCTGTAAAATAATCGAAATTGGTATTGGTTATGATTCAGATATCGATAAAGCATTAGAAATAATGAAAGAAGAAGTGGCTAAGCATCCTTTATTTATTGATACACGAACTGCTACAAACAAAAAGAACAATACACCATTAGTAATAGCAAGAGTTGTAGCACTTAAAGATTCAAGTGTGAATTTAAAGGTTTGGGCTTGGGCTAAAGATGCAACCGATGGTTTTATTATGTATTGTGATCTATTACACAGTATAAAAAAGAGATTTGATGCAGAAAAAATAGAAATTCCATTTCCGCAACAAGTCATTACACTAAAAAAAGAAGATTAAATTTTACTGAAACTTTAGTCCAAAATTTACCTTATCAAAAGTGGTACTACAAGAAACAGCAAATCTTGCGATAGTATAAGTGCCAAAAACGCCCTCAACTCCATGTCCCGAATAAAATCCTCCAAAAGAGAAATTACTTAACTGATATTTTAACGCAATATCATTAACCCTACTGCTCAATTGTCCAAAAACAATTATTCTAGGTAAAACTTCATAGCTAGCAAATATTTTTGGAGCCAATTTATTATAATAATCAAAAC
Organism: Flavobacterium sp. EDS; assembly: GCF_020991525.1. Classification (NCBI taxonomy): domain Bacteria; kingdom Pseudomonadati; phylum Bacteroidota; class Flavobacteriia; order Flavobacteriales; family Flavobacteriaceae; genus Flavobacterium; species Flavobacterium sp. EDS. The sequence continues at coordinate 150,632 of NZ_JAJMOZ010000003.1, read as the reverse complement.
TTTCATCTGTTTTATAAGCATCAGCTACAGAATGCAAATTTTGTAAACTTCCTCCAACAAAATTATTATCACTTAGATGCCAGGAAACGCTTAACCCTGTATACGTTCCATAATAACCACTGCGTGATTCTAAATAACCAACTGAAATTGTTGCTCTGAAATTTTCACAAATTTTACCAATATAACCTATATAAGTTCTATCGATTTCTGATTTATTAATCCCAGCTCCTAGAATAATATCGTCAGCAGCTATTCTAAAAGCATACTGAAAATAAGTTGCGTATTGATTCTCATTCCCTGCAACAACACTCCTCCCTTTATCGAGATCAATATTTGGAGATATTAAAGTAGAGTTTATAACTGCAAAATCAAATGTATTAACTTCTTGAGCAAATGTAGAAACTGTAAATAGAAGTAAAAGTAATAGTAATGTGTTTTTCATAATGCTAGTTTTGACTTACAACATTCTACAGTAAATTTAAGTACATTTTTCTTATTAATAGAAATAATCTTTCCCAAATACCTCATTACCAGTTAAACTGCACTATTTTCATAACTTTACTCTCCTTAAAAAGGTTATAAAACATTTTTTATCTATTCTATTTTTTTACTTACATAAAAGAAAATATACAGGCATTAATCGTATTTTTGAATCAATAAATATTTTTAACCCTAGCACAAATCAATATGTTTACAATAGAGCAAATTAAAGAAGCACACTCAAAAGTAAAAACCGGAGCCGATTTTCCAAATTACATTCAAGATTTAATAATTCTAGGTGTAAAAGGATATGACACTAATGTAAAAGATGGTACAGTAGAATATTATGGCGTTAATAATTACAGAGTTGCTACTACTGACAAATACGATGAAATTAAAGTAACTTCAGCTGTCAATAAAGAGCTTTTCTTAGAATACCTCTTACAACATCAGGATGGACAAACCGATTATATAACATTTTGCAACCAAGCAGGTCAATGCGGGATAGCTAAATGGAGAGTTGATATTATCGAGATGACTTGTACTTACTATGATAAATCTGGAAACGAAATAGTGATTGAGAAGATTTCAGAATAAATTTCCAATTGTTAATCCATAAAAAATGTCAAAGCTATTGTCTCCAATCATAAGTCCTGAAGAATTAATAACATTACAAAGATCCGAAATTGTAATCATTGATGCACGAGCAGGAATTAATGCCAAAGAAAACTACATTACATCACATTTAGAAGGTGCTCGATATGTTGATTTAAATTATGACTTAGCCACTATTTCTCCGGATGCAGCAATAGGTGGGAGACATCCTTTACCTTCTTACCAAAAATTTTCAGAAGTATTATCAAAACTTGGTATAACACCATCAAGCCATGTAATTGTATATGATGACAAAAATGGCTCAAATGCCGCTGCCCGCTTTTGGTGGATGTTAAGAGCAATTGGTCATGAAAAAATACAAGTTGTAAATGGCGGATTACAAACAGCCATCAACGCAGGTTTCCCAATGAATTCGGGAGTTGAGACTTTTAGAACTACAACATTATACCCAATCACAAAATGGGAGTTAGATCAAGCGAATATTACTGAAATTGATATAGCAAGTAATAATTCTGAAACTATAATCATTGATGTAAGAGATAAAGACCGTTTTAATGGCTTAACTGAACCTATCGATTTAATAGCAGGACATATCCCTGGTGCTATCAATATTCCATTTAGTAGTAATTTAAATGAAGATGGCTCCTATTTATCCCCAGAGGCTTTAAACATAAAATACCAAGATACAATAGGTAATACCAAATCCGAAAATGTAATTGTGCATTGCGGCTCAGGTGTAACAGCCTGCCATACTTTACTTGCTTTTGATTATGCAGGATTACCAATCCCAAAACTTTATGTAGGCTCTTGGAGCGAATGGTCCAGAAATAATCGACCGATGATTACTGCACAAACAAAATAGATTTCTTAAATTGCTCAAATGAATACAATTGAACATTGGGACATACTTTTATCCAATACTGTTAATAAAAAAGCTTTTATTGATACTGTACTCGATGGAAATGCAGAAGGTGAATTAGCCACTTTTAACTCTCTAAACGGGATTCTGTTTTCGGATATTGCAATAGATAAATTCATCGAAAAAGAATACCAATATGATGTTATAGAAGCTGTAGCAGAATCAAAACGAAAACTAAGAACATTCTCCTCAGGCGAACGAAAAAAAGAGTTTTTGAATTATTGTGTTAAGCAAAACCCTGATTATATTATTTTCGATAACCCGCTCGATCATCTGGATCATGCCTCACGAATTACATTGGCAAATTCACTAGAACAATTGGCTAAATCCGTTCGAATCATTCAATTGGTAAATCGAGCAGCCGATTTATTCCCTTTCATTCATAACAAAGCTCAAATTACAGACAATACATTTGTTTTAAACGAAATAAAAAGCACTCAAACGAAATCAAATTCAGTAAAAGTTACTATTCCAAAACCAGCTGAACCAACAGATTACGATGAAGAAGTATTAATTCATATGAATGAAGTTTCGGTAAGTTATGACGAAAGAAAAATCGTTAATGCAATTACATGGACAATTAAAAAGAATGAATTTTGGCAACTTATCGGACCAAATGGCTCAGGAAAGAGCACTATCCTATCATTAATATCTGGAGATAATCCAAAAGGGTACGGACAAGAGTTATTCCTTTTCGGAAATAAAAAAGGCAGTGGAGAAAGTATTTGGGACATCAAAAAAAGAATCGGGTATTTTTCGACTTCTATGACCGATTTATTTCAGAAAAAACACAGTCTGGAACACATGATTCTATCTGGTTTTTTTGATTCGATTGGCTTATACACTGAACCAACTTCATTACAAAAGCAAATCGTGTCGCAATGGCTTGATGTAATTAAAATGAGTCATTTAAAAGACAAAACATTTACACAGCTTTCTATCGGACAACAACGAGTTGCATTAATAGTGAGAGCTGTTTTAAAACATCCTCCTTTAGTCATTTTAGATGAGCCTGTAGAAGGTCTTGATGATGAAAATGTTGCCTTAGTTATTGAACTCGTTAACCTTTTGGTTAAAGAAACAAATATGACTATCTTATACGTTTCACATCGTATTGAAGCTGGACTTACTCCTACCTCAATATTCGAATTAATTCCATCGGGAACTGGATCAAACGGAAAAATAATACGTTCGAAATCATAATTGCAAACAGACATTCATCAAAACGGGTTAAGAATACTATATGCCTCAAAAGAAAACTAATCACAGATGAAACTTAAGTACATCCTATTACTTCTATTAACTTTATTAATAAACTCCTGTAATACCACTATTTCAACCCCAAAAAAAGAATACCAATTAGCCAAACACAAACTCAAATCACATTGGAAACCAGATTTAGAAAAATGGTTATTGCAAAATGACACTTTAATTGGCAAAGGAGGTCCTATGGCATGGGCTACAATAGTATCTAAAAAACAGCTCCCTAAAAATTATGAAATAAGTTTTAAAGCTAATATGACAAAAGAGTCCCTATTTGAAATAATGCTAAATTTAGATCATGAGAAATACATCCGAACCTATCTTTATCAAATAAATCAGAATATAATTATTGGTAGAGGTAAATATGTCGAAAATAGTAACAAATACGGTGATCGAGGTGGGCCAACTTTATTTTCTAAGCCAATGAAACTTGAAAACAACCATTGGTATTCGATAAAAATTAAATTATCAAACAATCAATTGTCCTTTTCTGTAGATGATACTACTACATTAGAATGTTCTATCGAAAAAAGCAACTTAAGCCTACACGGAAAACTAGGATTTATAACCAATGGAGAAGTAAAAATAGTAGACTTAATTATAAAAAGCATTTAAAATAAAATAGGGAATCTCAAAACAATGAGATTCCCTATTTTATTAGTACTGATAAGTCATTTCTAATTTCTAATCAGTAGCAATTTTATAAGTAGGATCATCTACAATATCAACAATAACAGCAGCGTTTTTAAGCAATAATCTACAGTCTTCGCTTAAATGATACAAACGAACCGTTTTATTTACTTTAGCATACCGTTCCGTAATTTTATTTACGGCATCAATAGCGCTCATATCAACAATTTTACTTTCTTTAAAATCTATAATTACCTCATCAGGATCCTCATTAACATCAAATTTCTCCATGAATGCCATTGCAGAACCAAAAAAAAGAGGCCCAAATATCTCGTAATGTTTTACTCCATTATCATCAATATATTTTCTGGCACGAATACGTTTGGCGCTTTCCCAAGCAAAAACCAATGCCGAAATAACAACACCTATCAAAACAGCCAAGGCTAGATTGTGCATAAAAATAGTTATCACAGCTGCCACAATACCGACAAAGATATCATGTTTAGGCATTTTATTAATGATTTTAAAACTAGCCCATTCAAACGTTCCTATCGCAACCATAAACATGACACCAACCAAAGCAGCCATAGGTAATTTTTCTATTACAGGAGCTCCAAACAAGATTATAACAAGAATAGTTAATGACGCAATAATACCCGATAAACGAGCTCTGGAACCTGCTGAAATATTTACCAGCGTTTGAGCAATCATTGGACAACCACCCATCCCGAAGAAAAATCCATTTACAATATTGGCGCTTCCTTGAGCAATACATTCGCGATTTCCGTTTCCTTTAGTTCCCGTAAGCTCATCAACCAAGTTTAATGTCAGTAAGCCTTCAGTTAAACCTACAGAAGCCATAATCAAAGAATATGGGAATATTAATTGTAAGGTTTCCAAATCCCAATTAATATTAGGCAAATGAAAAGAAGGGAAACCACCGCTTATCGAAGCTATATCTGCGACTGTTTTTGTCTGAATACCTAAACCCAGAACCAAACCAAAGACCACAATAATAGCTACTAACGAAGCTGGAATAGCTTTAGTTACTTTGGGAAACAAAATTACGATAGCTACCGTTAAAGCAACCAGTCCCAACATAATAAACATAGGACTTCCCGAAAACCAAACAGCTTCCCCATTAACAACAGTTTTAAATTGTTTTAGTTGCGACATAAAAATCACAACAGCCAAACCATTTACAAAACCATACATTACAGGTTGAGGAACCAACCGAATAAATTTCCCCCACTTAAAAAAACCTACCAAAATTTGCAAAACTCCAGCTAAAGCTACAGCAGCAAAAACATATTCCAAACCATGAGAATTCATTAAAGCAATCAATACAATCACCGTTGCTCCTGCTCCACCCGAAACCATTCCTGGACGTCCTCCAAAAATAGCCGTAATCAATCCCATGATAAATGCAGCATACAAACCAACCAAGGGAGGAAAACCAGCAAGTATAGCAAACGAAAGTGATTCGGGAATCATAGTCATTGCCACAGTTAAACCTGCCAGGATTTCTGTTTTATAATTTACTTTTTGTGTAAAATCAAATAAGTTAAAATACTGCTTCATTATTTAAATGTAAATCTATAATCTAAAACTCATAAAAAAGGTTACCTCTTCTGTAATAAATGTTTCAAAAACAAGAAAGAACCTTTTTTATTAGCACTACAAAAGTAACTAATTTGAAACGCGCAACAACACTTATTCAACATAACAGTTCCTAATAAAATAAATGAATGAGATAAGGTAAAATACATCAATCGTTAGTACAATTTTTGATACTGCTGAAAGCAAAGAACAATCAATTTTTAAACATAAAAAAAGCCCCAAATTGGGGCTTTATATTTTTAACTTTCATCTTCATCAGTATTATGCGATTTAGAGTAATTCCTCCATCTTTCAATACAATCTTTAAAATCATCGGGTAATTCAGTGTCAAAACGCATCATTTCACCCGTTGTAGGATGAACAAATCCTAATGTTTTAGCATGTAATGCTTGTCTAGGTAAAGCTTTAAAACAATTATCAATAAACTGTTTGTATTTCGTAAACGTAGTACCTTTTAAAATCAAATGACCACCATAACGCTCATCATTAAAAAGCGGATGACCAATATGTTTCATATGCGCACGAATTTGGTGAGTTCTACCTGTTTCAAGCTGACATGAAATCAAAGTAACATAACCAAAACGCTCCAAAACTTTATAATGCGTCACAGCAGGCTTACCAATCTCTGGATCAGCAAAAACAGCCATTTGCATTCTGTCTTTCAGGTGTCTTGCCAGATTACCTTCAATAGTTCCTTGCTCCTCAGTAACATTTCCCCAAACCAGAGCAATATACTCTCTTTCAGAAGTTTTAGCTTCAAATTGTTTGGCAAGATGTGTCATTGCAGCTTCCGTTTTGGCAATAACCAAAAGTCCCGAAGTATCCTTATCAATTCTATGAACCAATCCTGGACGTTCACTGCTGTTCATAGGCAGGTTATCAAAATGATGTGCCAAAGCGTGAACCAAAGTTCCTGTATAATTTCCGTGTCCCGGATGCACAACCATTCCTGGCTCTTTATTGATTAACAACAAAGCGTCATCTTCGTAAACAATGTTCAGCGGAATATCCTCTGGAATAATATGATTTTCATACGGAGGATGTGATAACATAACCGTAACTACATCAAACGCTTTTACTTTGTAATTTGACTTTACAATAACGTCATTCACAAAGATATTACCCTCTGTAGCAGCATTCTGAATCTTATTTCTGGTTGCATTTTGTATTAAGCCCATTAAATATTTGTCGATTCGTAAAGGCGCTTGTCCTTTAGGAACTTCAAATCTAAAATGCTCATATAACTCTTCTTCTAAATCTAAACTATCGGTATTATTATTGTTCATTTGCTGTTTTTTCATCTTCAGGCACTGCTAGAGAATCTGCCGGTTGACTTTCATCTAAATAACTTGCTTTTCCATCGCCCAAAACCAAATCAATTTTTGATGATTTCAGTACACGATCTCCTACTTTTAAATTTCTTCCTTTGTAACGCATCTCCAAGACCATGTCTTTACCAAGGTTCGGAATATAGGTAATTGTACCTTCTTGAAGTCCTAATGCTTTTAAGGTTGGTACTGCTTCACGATATGTTTTTTCAATTAAATCCGGAATACGAACTGATGAAAAACCGGAAGAATTTATTTTAATATAAATCTTTCTCCCCACTTTTACTTTTGTTCCAGGCAAAGGATCTTGCTCAACAACACTATATTTAGGGAAATCACTTTTGTAATCTACACTATCCAAAAGCACGTAATCCAAATCCAGACCGTCCAATTTTGCCTCAACTTGCTCTTCTGTCAATTTTTTCAAATCAGGTACTTCAATTTCATGTCCGTGATCAGTGGTAAATGTCAGCCAGTGCATAAACAAATACCCCAAAACTGCAATAATTGCAACAGCAATTAGTATTTGCGTAAAAAATACTCGGCTAGTTAGATACTTACGTAAACTCATAAATTTATTTTTATTTGTGGCAAAGATAAAGATTTCGTTTCAAAAAAAATGATAATTTTGTTTAATACAACAAAGTGGCCCAATAGCCAATAATAGTAGAAACAAAGAACAATCGAAACGAACATTTTTAGGAGCCATTCCCGCTATTCGCTTTATCTTTTTCTATGCAAAAAAGCATAAAAAAAGGATGTCGCTACTATCGGGGCTAAAAACAAGCCGTTTTCACAACAACTTTAAAATCAAGAAACAAAACATACTTACATAGCTTTCAACAGCATAAAAAAGAAAAAAATGAAAAACATTGCCATTATCATGGGAGGATATTCTAGCGAATATCAAATATCACTAATCAGCGGAAACGTAGTATATCAATACCTTGATAAAACCAAATACAATGGTTTCCGAATCCATATTTTTAAAGAAAAATGGGTTTATGTAGATGAAAAAGATGCCGAATTTCCGATAGATAAAAATGATTTTTCGGTTACAGTAAACGGAAATAAAATCACTTTCGACTGTATATTCAACGCCATTCATGGAACACCAGGAGAAGATGGACTAATGCAAGCCTATTTTGAATTATTGCACATTCCACAAACATCATGTGACTATTACCAAGCAGCATTAACCTTTAACAAACGTGATTTACTTTCTGTTTTAAAGCCATACGGAATAAAAACAGCAATTTCTTACTACCTAAACAAAGGAGATCTTATCAATACCGACGAAATTGTAAAAAAAGTAGGATTGCCATGTTTTGTAAAACCAAATAAAGCAGGTTCAAGCTTCGGAATTTCAAAAGTAAAAACTGCGGCCGAGCTTCCTATTGCGATAGAAGTTGCCTACAAAGAAGATAACGAAATTATCATTGAAAGCTTCCTTGACGGAACCGAGGTTTCTGTTGGAGTAATTAATTACCAAGGAAAAGTTATCGTGTTACCAATTACCGAGATAGTCTCAGACAATGATTTCTTTGATTATGAAGCCAAATACCAAGGAAAATCACAAGAAATTACACCAGCAAGAATCTCTGACGAATTAACACAAAAAGTAAGTGAAGTAGCAAAACGCGCTTATGAAGTCTTAAAAATGAAAGGATTCTCAAGAAGTGAATTCATTATTGTTGACAACGAACCATATATGCTAGAAATGAACACCATTCCTGGTTTAACAACTGAAAGTTTGATTCCACAACAAGCAAAAGCAGCCGGAATCACTTTAGAAGATTTGTTTACAAATTCAATCGAGTTAGCTTTGGCGTAGCCAAAAGTTGCTAAGGCCCTAAGGTTCTGAGGTACTAAGATAAAAAACTTAGAACCTTAAAAAAACCTTTGCCACTCTGAACCTCTGAATCTTAAAAAAAAATGAGAAAAGCCATATTTCCAGGATCATTTGATCCAATTACACTTGGACACGAAGACATCATTAAACGAGGAATTTCTCTATTTGATGAAATCGTAATTGCTATTGGTGTAAATGCCGAAAAAAAATACATGTTCTCGCTCGAAGAAAGAAAGCATTTTATCGAAGAAACATTCAAAGATGAACCCAAAGTAACCGTAATTACCTATGAAGGACTTACGATTGATTTGGCTAAAAAACAAAAAGCCCATTTTATTTTAAGAGGTCTTCGTAATCCTGCCGATTTCGAATTTGAAAAAGCCATTGCACATACTAACAGAAAACTTTCTAAAATAGAAACCGTATTTCTGCTTACCGCTGCCAGCACATCGTATATCAGCTCAAGCATAGTTCGTGATGTACTTAGAAATGGTGGAGAATACGAGATGTTAGTTCCTGATGCGGTTAGAGTTCAGAAGTAATTCAACCAAAAAAACATAAATTTGCAAAACGTAGTATTTAACTGTATTTTTGCATTTAAAATAATAATAGAAGAAAATGAGCATAGAAAGAGAATTAAACAAACGTAGCGGATCAAAATGTGAACTTTGTGGTGCAACCGAAAACCTAAAAGTATATCAAGTACTACCTACTCAAAAAGGCGGAATTGATGAAAGTGTAATGGCTTGCAGTACTTGTATAGATCAAATAGAGAATCCAGATAACGTAGATTTAAATCATTGGAGATGTTTAAATGACAGTATGTGGAACGAGAATGTTGCCGTACAAGTTGTAGCTTGGAGAATGTTAAGCAGAATGCGCGCAGCTGGATGGCCACAAGAATTATTAGACATGATGTACCTAGACGAAGACACTTTGGCGTGGGCACAAGCAACAGGAGAAGGTGAAGATGATGAGAATAAAATAATACACCGTGATAGCAATGGCGTAATTTTAGAACATGGAGATTCTGTAGTTTTAATTAAAGACTTAAAAGTAAAAGGATCTAGTATGGTAGCTAAGCAAGGAACTGCAGTACGTAACATCCGTTTAGACCATGAAAATGCCGAATACATCGAAGGAAAAGTAGACGGTCAGCAAATTGTAATTATTACACAATACGTGAAGAAAATATAATTTTTTAAAAGTTACAAAGGGACAAAGAAACAAAGGCTTGTGTAGCTTACTCTCAAAAACTTACAACCCTAAAACTAAAAAAGGCTATTCAAATGAATAGCCTTTTTTAGTATATAGATTAAAAAATCTAATTATTTTTGAAACAATTTACTTACTTGGTCTTTTGTTAAAGCCTCAGAAACATTGTTTGAGTTACCTTCTTTATTCGAAACCATAAATTGAACTGTAGGTTTATCAATACTTGCTGTATAATGCAACCAAACGTAATTGTTAGGTAATTCTAATTTGATATCATACAAAGGAGTTGCTGCAAATCCGTTTACGATAATATTGTAAAGATTAAGATAATCATTATCAATATTCTTAAAAGTGAATTTTCTTAAAGTATTGTTTTCATCATCACTTTGAATACAGTTGTAAAATACAGTGTATTCATCTCCAATTTTTTGGATATAATTATTGTTTACTTTACCTAATTTCTCAACAGGTACAGTTTCAATAACTTTAATTTGAGCAAAAGATGCAAAACTTAAAAACAAAACAGTAATTGTAATAATTTTTCTCATAATATTCTTTGGGGTTTATTTATTTGATGGCGCAAACATAATAATAAAAAAAACTAACTCCTTTCTTACACAGTTAATTTATTGACATTAAATTCAAATTAATTTTTACAATTATTCCTTTCCCTCAAAAAACAAACAAGTAACTATTTGTTTATAAATAAATTACTCCTCTTCCTTCTTAATTACTTTTCTTGCTACTTCAATTTTAAATTTTTTGCCTTTCATCTTCTCATCTTTAATGTTTTTAAGCAAATCTTTTACTTTATTGAATTTCACAGCAGCAAATGAAATAAAATCTTTTACTTCAATTAATCCCAAATCACCTTTTTCAAGTTTTCCTTTTTGAGAAAAGAATCCAACAATATCTATTTTGTTTAATTTGGTTTTCTTTCCGCCACTAATATATATTGTCTGAAATTCTGGAGGTTTAGGTAAAGTCGTAATATTGTCGACCTTTAAAACATCCATATCATAATTAATATAGTCTAATTTTTTCTCACTTTCATGAACGATAATATAAGCTGTACCCGATGCAAGCATACGAGCAGTACGACCGTTACGGTGTGTAAACTCATCTTCCTTTAATGGTAAATGATAGTGAATAACATGGTTCATCTCAGGAATATCAAGACCACGAGCAGCTAAATCGGTTGTGATTAAATAACTCACACTACCATTTCTAAACTGAATCAAAGCACGCTCACGCTCATCCTGATCCATTCCGCCATGATAATATGTCGCGTAAATTCCTTTTTCATTTAATGTATCACTAATACGTTCAGCAGCATCACGATGGTTACAAAAAATAATAGCCGATTGCGATTTTAAAGAACATATTAAGTTAAACAAACTTCCTATTTTGTCTTTAGATGGAGAAACAACCATTTTCATCGAAAGATTCGATTTCTCTTCTTCCTCAGGAATAAAATCCAAAATCGTTGGATTGATTACTCTTGTGTATTTTGGAATTTCAATATCAGATGTAGCCGAAACTAACACACGCTTGTTCAATTTTGGCAATTTACCAATGATAAAAGACATTTGCTCATGGAATCCCAATTGCAATGATTTATCAAATTCATCCAAAATTAAAGTCTGAATTTTATCTAAACGGAAAGTTCCTCTATCAATATGATCGGCAATTCTACCTGGAGTTCCTATTAAAACTGCTGGTGGATTACTTAAATTCTTAATTTCTGTATCGATCGAATGGCCTCCGTAACAAATATTAACTTTGTAATCGGTTCCCATTTTCTTCCAAACCTGTTCAATTTGCAATCCTAATTCACGCGAAGGAACAAGGATTAAACATTGTACAGAAAGAATTTCGGGTTGTAGTAATTCTAAAACTGGCAGCAAAAAAGCTAGTGTTTTCCCAGAACCAGTTGGAGAAAGTAGTAAAACATTGTTGTCATTCAGGATAGCATCCTGAGCAACTTCTTGCATTTCGTTTAGGCTTTCGATACCTAAATTCAAAAGTATATTATTCGAATGGTGTTTCTTATTCATTTTGCAAAAGTAGACAAATTTGTTTCAAGTTTTATTTGTTTAAGGTTTCATGTTTGAAATGAGAATAGAAAATTTAACCGCAAGGTTCGCAAAGCTGCATGTTTTATAAACCTTGCGGACTTTGCGAAATCTTTGCGCCCCTTGCGGTTAAAAACTTAAAAATCCCAATACCCTACTGTTCTAATTCCTTAAAAATCAACTCCAATTCAGCTATTTCACTTTCTGTTAATGGTTTCAACGGACTTCTTAAAAAACCTCCATCAATCCCTTTTATTTTCAAACCAGCTTTAATCGTTCTTGGCAAACCTTTGTTTACAATGAATTTTAAAAGATTTAATTGTTTGTAAAATACCTTTTGAGCTTCCTGTAAATCATTTTTCTGAATAGCATTGTACAAATCAACATTCAGTTCTGGAATCAAATTTGGTGCAGCAGTACACCATCCTGTTGCCCCAGCAGAAAATGCTGCTAATGCCAACGGATTTGATCCATTAAAAAATGCGACATCATCGCCAAGTTCCCTTTTTAAATAATGCATTCTTTGCACATCTCCACTACTTTCCTTAATCATAGTAACATTCGGAATCTCCAATAGTCTTTTTAATAATGCAGGAGACATATCTACTCCACCCGTTGCAGGGTTATTGTACGCCATTATAGGAATCGAAATTTGCTTGGCAACTGCATCATAATGTTGTACAATTTCATCATCTGTAAGTTTCCAATAACTCATCGGAATGATCATAACTGCATCTGCACCTGCTTTTTCAGCAAACTTAGCATGATAAATTGTTTTTTCAGTAGTTAGGTTTGACACACCCACCAAAACAGGAACCCTACCATTAACTTGTGCTATAGTAGCTTCAGTAATTGCTTCTTTTTCTTCATCTGTCAAATACGGCATAACACCTGTACTTCCTAGCGGAGCAACACCATGAGATCCAGAAACAATCAATCTTTCTAATAGCTTTTTGTACAATACAATATCTACTTTTTCGTCTTTGTCAAACGGAGTAATCGGATAGGCAATAATACCTTTAAACAATGTGTTTTTCATTTACTTTTCTTTTTAGTTAAAGATCTCTTCCTTCTTCTTCACGTAATGCAACTCCTAAATTCTGAAGCTGAGGTGCGTTTTCACAAGCAATATATTTAGCCGATACTTCACTGCTCAAATTCTTGTGTCTGTGCCAAGCCCAACTCGGAATATAAACAGCATCACCTGCCTTCCACTCTACTTTTACATCTTCAACTTCGGTATAACCGTGCCCCTCGATTACATACAATACCGTTTCATAAGTATGTCTGTGCCTGTTTGTCATTTGATCTGGCAATAAACCACCAATAGTCATACTTACGTTTTTACTAGGAAGATCAATAAAAAAAACAGGATGCTTTCTTTCCGTAGAAAATTGGTTATGAACTCCCTCTTGCTCAACATTTTTGTGTATTAATTTTTCTGGCATCACAAAAGTTGGTCGTGCAAATGTTTCATGAAAGTCTTTTGATGAAAATTGTTTTTTAGTTTCCATAATTATATAATTTATTTGTTTTTGCATTATTGCGTTACAAAATTACCGTAACTTTGGACTACCCATATAACACAGTTTAAACACAAATACCTAGTCCAGATGTTAAGACCTTGGCAATTAGAAATTCAGATAAACAATAATTCTGATAAAGCAATTTATCTCCAAATCGCTGATGCAATTATTGAAGCTATAAAAACAGGAGTTCTCAATAACGGAAATGCTTTACCAGGAAGCAGGCAACTTGCTGGACTACTTAAAGTGAATAGAAATACAGTTATTGAAGCCTTAGATGTTCTCATAGCCGAAGGTTGGCTTATTACAATGGAAAGGAAAGGCACTTTTGTTGCCGATATTTTACCTATCGTTACCGAAACTACAAATCATAAAAGGGAAATTGAATCTATAACTAAAGAAGTAAAACCTCTTTTAGTTTTTGACGATGGTATTCCCGATAGCCGAATTGCGCCAATGAATGAACTGGCAAGGGCTTACAGACAGATTTTTAATCGAAAATCGCGCTGGCAGATAATGGGTTATAGCAACGAACTTGGGAATTTAGAATTCAGAAAAGCCATTGTTCAAATGCTAAATTTTAAAAGAGGAATGAATATTACTCCTGATGAAATATGTATTACCCGAGGAAGCCAAATGGCTATGTACCTCGCTTCCCATTGTTTGTTTACCAAAGGAGATTATATAATGGTCGAAAACCCTGGATACAAACCTGCTTGGGAAACATTTGAAAATGCCGGAGCCGAATTGCTTCCTATAAATGTTGACAAAGATGGGTTGTTAATTGATGAAGTCGAAGAATACCTAACGAAATACAAGAATATTAAAGCCATTTACGTTACACCGCACCATCAATTTCCAACGACTGTAACATTGAGCTTAAAAAGAAGATTAAAGCTCGTAGAATTATCCAATGCATACGGTTTTACAATCATAGAAGATGATTATGACAACGAATTCCATTTCGGACAAAGACCAATCTTACCTATTTCGAGTTACAACAATGCCAAAAACACGGTTTATATAGGAACATTAAGTAAAATTGTTGCACCAGCATTGAGAATTGGTTATTTGGTAAGCAATCCAGAAACTGTAGAACAAGTGGCCAAACATCGAAAGATAATCGATGTACAAGGCGACAATATAATGGAAGAAGCTGTTTTACAACTGATAAATGAGGGTGAAATAAAAAGACACCTCAAAAGAACAACTGTCATTTACAAAGCCAAAAGAGATTATTTTGAAACCATTTGTAATAAATACCTAAAAGACAAAACAACTTTCGTAAAACCTGAAGGTGGCTTAGCCTTTTGGATTGTACCCAATTCACCCGTAAACATCTTCGAAATTGCAGATAAACTCCTTTTAAAAGGCATAAAAATTATGACACCCGAAAAGTTTAGCTTCAATAAACCCATATCAGGTTTCAGACTTGGCTACGCCTCCCTAACTGAACAACAAATCGAAGAAGGGATTATCGAGCTCGCTAAACATTTGTGATCGGGAATTTGTTTCAAGTTTTTGTTTGTTTCAAGTTTAAAGTTTCAGGTTTAAAGTTTAAAGTTTAAAGTTGAATTGCGGTTAAACTTTGTGCAGATTTTACCGCAATCCCACTAACTTTTGGAAGCAAAGAGCTATACACCGTTTAGTTTCTTTGTGGTATTGCAAGTTTGCTAGAAATAAGTTAATGTGTTTTACTGTAAATATACCTAAGTAACTCTACTCTCATTTCAACTTGAAACCTGAAACAAATAAAACTTCATATTTATTTTCTATTAAAACCCCGCTCTTTGAAGTATTCTTAAATTGCTATACGAAGTCGGGAGACTTTTCACAGCACTAATTTTAGTGATTAAAAAGGCTTCTGAAAGTAAGATATTTATAGTAATTGATTATTATTTCTTGTCAATCTTATAAAGTCTTCCTCCATCAGTAACAGCATATAATGCTCCGTCTTTTCCTTGAGTAACATCTCTAAAACGCTGGTTTTCTGAAACCAAAAGTCTTTCTTCGCCAACAACTTTATTGTCCTTTATAGCAAGGCGTACAATATGCATCCCGCTTAAAGCCCCTATGAAAAGATTATTTTGCCATTCCGGAACACGATTTCCTGTATAGAAAGTCATTCCACTTGGTGAAACCACTGGATCCCAATAGTAAACCGGCTGTTCTAAACCATCTTGTTGCTGAGTTCCCGCTCCAATTTTTTCTCCGCTGTATTCTATTCCGTATGTAATGGTTGGCCATCCATAATTTGCACCTGCTTTTATACGATTGATTTCATCTCCTCCACGTGGTCCGTGCTCGGCAAGCCAAATTTCATTAGTAACTGGATTAAGTGCTAAACCCTGTGGATTTCTATGACCAATACTATATAATTCCGGTAAAGCTCCAGCTTGCGTAAAAATAGGATTTCCAGTTGCGGGTTGTCCCTCTTTTGTAATTCTGACTACTTTCCCCAAACCTGTTGTAACTGATTGCGCTAAAGGTCTGGTTTCAAGTACAGATCTTTCTCCAGTACTTACAACAAGAAAACCTGTTTTATCAAAAAGAATACGTCCGCCATAATGAAGTGTACTTGCATTGGCTGGTTTAGCTCTGTAAATAACGGTTGCCCCTTCGATTGTTTTTTCATCAGCTGCTAATTTTCCTTTGGCTACTGCTGTATTGTTTCCGCCAGCTGTAGCTTCTGCAAAAACCCAGTAAATCATACGATTAGTTGCAAATTCAGGATCAATACATAACCCTAATAAACCTCCCTGCCCAGCAGAATTAACGGCAGGAATACCTGTAATTGCGCCACTTACTACTCCAGCTGTTGTAGCAATACGCATTGTTCCTGTTTTTTCGGTGATTAATAATCTGCCATCAGTAAGACTTGTAATTCCCCATGGGCTTGTTAATGTTGTAGCAATAA
The DNA here is from genome assembly GCF_020991525.1 of Flavobacterium sp. EDS. Taxonomy (NCBI): domain Bacteria; kingdom Pseudomonadati; phylum Bacteroidota; class Flavobacteriia; order Flavobacteriales; family Flavobacteriaceae; genus Flavobacterium; species Flavobacterium sp. EDS. The sequence goes on along the minus strand of NZ_JAJMOZ010000003.1, from coordinate 134,192 downwards.
CAACTCCCTCGTAAGGTGTATTAGTTTGCACACCCCTTATTCGGGTTTGTCCTTCAAATGCCGGTTTGTAAGTTGTATTAGCAGCATTTCCTTCTACAGGATTTGTTGTTGTACCTGGATTTACATCGACATCTTTATCACCAGAGCAGCTTAATAAACTTATTAGCACACTCGAAACAATAGCAATTTGGTTAATATTTCTCATGATTTTTTTGGGGTTTAATAGTTAGAACATATCAAAAGTCTTAATTATAAAACAAAAAAAGTTATATAATTTATGAGAAAGCTTATACGATTATAAGTTTCAAAGTGCTGGTTTTATTTTAATGTCAAGTTATTTTACCACAAAGTTCGCAAAGCTTTTTGCATTTGACCTCGAAATACAGCTAAAAATCTAAACTTTAAGGCTTTGCGAAAAACAAGTAACTATATTTCACTATAAATACATCAAAATAAGGCTACTCTCATTTCAGCTTAAAACTTGAAACCTGAAACAAATAAAACTTTATATTTGATTTTTCTATTAAAAACCAAACCATGAGACTTTTTACTATTGTCATTTCACTTTTCACACTTACTCTTTTCGCTCAAAAAAGCAATAAATACGACACTTTTTTCGAGAAAGGAAACAAAAACCAATCGGCTAATTATCAAGAAACCATAAAATACTACACGCTTCTTGCACATGATTTTCCGACTATCAAAATGCAAGAAATGGGACTAACAGACAGTGGTTATCCACTGCACATGATCACTTTTAATCCTGACAAGCAATTTGATTTTAATGTAATCAAAAAAAGTAAAGCTGTAATTCTTCTTAATAATGGAATTCACGCTGGTGAACCTGACGGAATTGATGCAACTATGCAACTGTTTAGAGATTTGGCTTTAGGAAAGATAAAAGCACCAAAAAACACTGTGATAGTAACAATTCCTGTTTATAATATTGGTGGAGCATTAAACAGAAACTCCACTACAAGAGCCAATCAGGATGGTCCAGAAGAATACGGCTTTCGCGGAAACGCCAGAAACTATGACTTAAACCGTGATTTAATTAAATCGGATACACGCAACACCAAAAGTTTTGTAGAAATTTTTCATAAAACAAACCCTGATGTTTTTATCGACAACCACGTAAGTAATGGTTCTGATTACCAATACAAACTGACTTATATTATGACACAACATAATAAACTAGGTACTATTTTAGGTGATTATCTAAATCAGGAAATGATGCCAGCATTGGTAAAAGATTTACAGAAAAAAAATCTGGAAACAACTCCTTATGTTAATGCTTTTGAAGAAACTCCTGATAATGGTTTTATACAATTTTCGGATAGTCCGCGTTACACAACTGGTTATACTTCCCTTTTTAATACCATCGGTTTTGTGGTCGAAACACATATGCTTAAAAATTATGCCGATCGCGTAAAAGCAACTTACGAATATATGACATCTACAATTGATTTTACAGATGCAAATTATAAGAAGATAAAGGAAATGCGTTTGAAAAACGAAGCGCAATACGCACCTAAAAAACCTTATACTATTAAATGGGAAATTGATAGCACAAAAATGACAACATTTTCATTCTTAGGTTATGAAGCAAGTCATAAAAAGAGTGAAGCCACAACAGGAGATAGATTATTCTATGACAGAACAAAACCATACAAAAAAGACATTCCTTATATAAAAGAATTCAAATCGGTTAAGGATATTACCGTTCCTACAGCCTATATTATTCCTAAAGGATTCTGGAATGTGATCGATTTACTCAAAAGTAATGGCGTTACCTACACACAACTAAAAAAAGATACGATAATAGAAGTTGAAAGCTATAGAATTGCCGATTTTAAAACAACAAATTCAGCTTACGAAGGACATTATTTACATCGAAATACTAAAGTGACTTCTCAGATAATAAAAGTTCCTTTTCACAAAGGCGATTATGTATTCTCGACCCAACAAAAAGCAATTAAATACCTATTAGAAACATTAGAACCCGAAGGTGTTGACTCGTTCTTTAACTGGAATTTCTTCGATACCATGCTACAGCAAAAAGAAGGGTATTCAGAATATGTTTTTGAAGATACAGCCGCTAAACTCCTAAAAGATAATCCAAAATTAAAAGCTGATTTGGAACAAGCCAAACTCAATGACCAAAAATTTGCTAAAAATCCCGAAGCACAATTAGATTGGATCTACAAACATTCTGCGTATTATGAGAAGGCACATATGCAGTATCCGGTTTATCGATTACTGTGAGATGTTTTTTGTTAGAAGAAAAATGCGGACTAGATTGAAATTTAACCGTAACCCCGATAGCTATCGGGAGCAAAGATTTTTATTTAAATTATCTTGAAAACGCAAAGGTCACAAAGCTGTTTTGCAAATCTTTGTCAAAGTTTTTCAACTTTGACAAAGATAAATAGTTTTTCTGCTTATAAAGCTTCAAAATTCGCTCAATTTACATATCAACCTTACTTCACAGAAAATATAATCGATTATTTTCACAAAATCAACATTAATCGTGTATCATCATGGGATTGTCAAAGAAAAATAGCAAGACAAGCTTCACAAATAGAACCTTAAAAAATGATATTTTATGAAACGTTTAATACATATATCCCTAGTATTATTAATTATCCAAGGATGTACCACAAATAAAAATATAAAAACAAAAAAACCAGCAATAAATAATTCTATCGAAAAATTAGAAATATCAAATCTTCCTGATGAAATTCGAACAAGTAAAACAAATAAAAACACTTATATAACTAAAACAGATAATTCATATAATGTTAGAAATAAGGACGGGAAAACTATCGTTTATTATTCTAAAGGACATGAAACTGGTAGTGCATTTTCCGGATATGATTATTCAGAAAATCCAATAATAGGGATATATAAAGAGTTTTATCCTAATAATAACATAAAAATAAAAGGAATTTATTGTTGGTTTGGATTTAAAATAGGGAAATGGTATAGCTATTCAGAGAATGGAGATCTAGTCTCTACTGAAGATTTTGACAATGGCTTTATATACACTAATGATCAAGTGTTTTCATATTGTCAAGAAAATGGAATCTCATTAGAAAAAAAAGAGAGTGGTTATACAACTACTATATCTAAATATAAGTCCATTCCTGATAATAAAAATTATTGGGTTATTCGATATCCTAATTATGAAAAAAAAGCTTATATAAATATTCAAATAGATGGTTTAAATGGAAGTGTTGTCAAAACAGTAGAATCTCCATTCCCTACAGATTAAAAATTTTATAGTAGTCTTAAATATAATTTTCTAAATACTTTGATAATATTTTTTTTTAAAAAAACCGATAGCGCGGATTTGCAATCCGTGCCCGCAACAAGAAACCATGAGATTGAATTTTGCTTTACTATGTGGAACGGATTGCAAATCCGTGCTATCGGATAAGCTCTTACCCTAACATTAATCCATAAAAATATATAATATGAGTATTTTAGATAATTACAATATAAGTTTTAGTAATGATGTTTTTACATATCATGATGGTAAAAAAGTATATCATAAGAATGCAAATCATAATGTTACACGGGATTTTTTTGGATATTTATTACATTTTTTCAAAGATGTAGAAGATGTAACTGAAATAATAGCTGATGTAGATTTCATCTTAACAGATGGTCATTATAATGATGAATATTTAAGAGAGATATATTTAGATAAATTATTTGTACGTTATAAAGATACAACTGTAAATTTCGAAACACAAAATAGTGTTTTAATTCAAGAAATTCCACTTATTGATTTTAAAGAAATATTAATATTGTGGTGTTCTTTTTTACAAACTTCTCCCTTAAATGGTAGTAGCGTATAATACCCGACCTTGCCCCGCTCTACGAAGTGTTCGCACAGCAATCAGCAAACTGAATATTTCGTTTAGTTGGATTTTAGTACTATAAAAGATTATTTATCTTTTAATATGTTTTGCAAAAATTCAACTTTATCTTTTTCAGCCTGAACTAAACGTTCATAAAGTTTTTTATTCTCTTCATAAGATTCAATTAACTTATCTAATGGGTTGAAAGTACAATGATTGTTAAACGTTCCTGCACTATTATCTGTGAAATTATTAAAATAATTAATAACACTTTCTTCTGAGAAATTCTTAAGTGCTTCAACACTTACTCCCAAAGCTTTTGCTACATCAATAAGTTTTTCGTCATCTATAGTTTCGCTGTTTTCCATAGTCGATATAGCTTGCTGATTTGTACCTAAAGCTTGTGCCAAAGCTTCTTGTTTCATATCACGAAGTTCACGAATTCGGCTAATTTTTCGCCCTATATGGTTTGGTTTTGTAAGTGTGCTCATAATTCAAAGATAATATTATGGGTAATAACAAGCAATATATAAAAAACATATTTTGTTATGTACGATACAGTCAAAATGATTTGCACTGCAGAATCTATTGCTCATTGTGTATAAAACAAAAGTACGATTTTTGAGACATGAAATAGTTAAAAGTAAAAAATTATACTTACCCACTAGTAAAAGTAAAAAAACTTAAAACCTGAAACTTGATACAATAAAAACTCATGCAATAGCTTTACTTCAGAGATAAAACAAATTATCAAATATAAAAGAATAAACTTACAATCTATTAAAATTAACAAATTAATTACTATATAAAAGCCAAAAGAAAAGTTAAATGGTGATTACATAGAAGTTATATTTGGTAGTTTCGTAATATTAGTTGTACAAAGCAACTAAAGTAACTTAAATCTTAAAAAATGGGGCAATTATCACGTTTTTCGAATAAAGTAATAATCATTACTGGAGCAGCTTCAGGAATGGGACGTGCAACCGTAATCAGAATGGTTGCAGAAGGAGGAACAGTTATAGGTGTTGATTTAAATGAATCAGGACTTGAAGAAACTGTTCAATTGGCACTAAAAACTGCTGGGAATGGCGGATCAGTTAGCTATATGATAGGTTCAGTAAGTGATGAAAAAACAGTTATAAAGATTGTTTCTGATGTGGTAACCAATTATGGAAAATTAGATGTTCTGGTTAATAATGCAGGTATTTTACGTTCATCACATACTACAGAAACTTCAGTTGAAGAATTCCAAACTATAATTAATACCAATTTACTAAGTGTCTTTATGTTCTGTCGTGAAGCTTTACCTCACTTAATTAAAACACAGGGAAATATTGTAAATCTGGCTTCTACTTCGGCTTTTTTTGGGCATCCCTATATGATTCCATATGCAGCAAGCAAAGGAGGAGTTGTTTCTATGACCCATTCATTAGCATGGGAATACTTAAAACAAGGAGTAAGAGTAAATGCTGTAGCTCCTGGAGGAATAAGTACTCCTATGATCAAAAATCCTTTTGGAAAAATAGCCGCGGATGTAGATATGAGCCTATTTACACATTTAGCTCGTCCTGATGGAAAATTTGGAGAGCCAGAAAATATTGCAAGCGTAATTGCAATGCTAGCTTCTACAGATGGAAATTTTATTAATGGAGAAGTAATTCGTATCGACGGAGGAAATCACTCTTAATTTATTCCCGATCATATAAAAAGCCCCAATGAACGTAATGCTCATTGGGGCTTTTTTTATACGGTGGCACGCCATCATTAAGGTAATAAGTAATTAAGTTTCTGTGATGCTAAGTTTTTTTCATTTCACATTTCACAAAAAACATCTCACAAAAAACATCTCACATCTTTACTCTTTTACAATAGCCTTATTCTCTTCTTCAAACAACAATTTGATGTTTTCATAAGAGTTTTTAAGTGCTTCTTTTATTTGCACTGGATTTAACCAGGCAACTTTTTCGATTCCTTCTTCTAATTGTCCTTGTGGTGTCCCTTTAAAATCAGAATGCATTTCGAACCAATGCGTAATTTTTAATTTGTACTTGCCATTGCGTTTAAAAACGTGATAGGTCTTCTGTAATTTATTGGTAATTGTCAATTTCCCAACTCCCGTTTCCTCTTCTACCTCACGCATAGCGGTCTCTTCGATCGATTCGCCTTTTTCAATTCCACCTTTTGGCAAGTCCCATTTTCCATTTCTGAAGATGAATAACACCTCTCCTTTTTTATTATAAACTAGTCCTCCTCCTGCTTTATTGACAGGAATTTTTGACTTTAACGTTTTCATAATCTCCTTCTCATCAGGATGATATAAATAAGCTGCTTGAATTTTATTTTGGAACATTTTGACAATAATTTGCTCTATGTCAATACTTTCCAACAAGAACAATTGAAAATTAGTCTCTTTTGAGATTTCATTTGTCAAAAAAAGTGGTTTGTCGTTCACAAAAACTTTATACATTTGTACTATGATTTTTAATAAAGATACTGCCGAAAAAACAGCCGAATTGCTTTTGCAAATAAATGCAATTAAATTGAATCCAGGAAATCCTTTTACATGGGCTTCGGGATGGAAATCACCTATTTATTGTGATAACAGGCTAATCCTCTCATTTCCAAGCATCAGAAATTATGTTAGAGATGAGTTTGCTAAGAACATTGAAAAACAATTTGGTAAACCAGATGTAATCGCTGGAGTTGCTACAGGAGCCATAGGTATTGGTATTCTTGTTGCAGAAAGCTTAGGATTACCGTTTGTATATGTTAGACCAGAACCTAAAAAACACGGAAGACAAAATCAAGTTGAAGGTTTTTTACAAAAGGGACAAAATGTTGTTGTAGTTGAAGATTTAATAAGCACAGGAAATAGTAGCTTACTTGCAGTTGAGGCTTTGCGTAATGCTGGAGCCAATATTAAAGGGATGGCTGCGATATTTACTTATGGCTTTGATGTTGCTGAAAAAAACTTTAAAGATGCAAATATCGACTTATACACATTGAGTAACTATTCTAATTTATTAAACCTAGCGGTTGCAAAAAAATACATTCCCGAAGAAGATTTAATTACCTTACAGGAATGGAACGTAAACCCAGCTGCCTGGAAACAAGAATAATTTTTTAAAATTTTAAAATAAAATTTTCTGATTTTTCAGAATAAAACACAAATAAATATGAACTTAGAAAGTCCAAAAGTTACTGTTCAGAAATCGGCTCAAGAATTATTTGATTTATTGAGTGATGTGAAAAATTTTGAAAAATTGATGCCTGATAACATTGCTAAATTCGAAGTAATCGGCGAAGATGCTTTTATTTTTGGTTTGAAAGGAATGCCAGAAATAAAATTAAAAATGAAAGAAAAAACAGCTCCAAGCAAAATCGTTTTGGGTGCTGCAAGCGATAAATTACCATTTACATTGGTATCTAATATCGAAACAGTTTCTGACACTTCTAGCGCTGTAAAACTTGATTTTGAAGGAGAATTCAATCCAATGATGGCAATGATGATAAAAGGGCCTATTGGAAAATTTATTGAAACTCTTGCCAATAATATGACTAAACTATAATTGTCAATTGTTAATTATAAAATTTAAAAAGTCCGATTAGAAATTCTAGTCGGACTTTTTGTTTTTCTGCCACTCTCGATAGCTATAATTTAAAAAAAATAAAATAGTTTCTCGCAGATTAGGCAGATTAAGCCGATTTTTTTCTAAAAGCCCCAAAAAGACTAAGAAAAGACTAAGAAAAGACTAAAATTTAACTCTTTAAAAAATATTACACAATCAAAAAAACTCTATTCCGATAACTATCGGAACTTTGCACCTCTGAACCTTTGCCTCTTAGTACCTTCAAAGAACCCTTGGCACCTTTCAAAAAACAATTCATCTATAAAAAAACACAATTCAGTAATAAATTTTATGCTGCATTAAATTAATATCCGAAGTTTGAACCATTAACTAAAAAACACAAAATGGAACCAGCTATTAAGATTTTAATTTACATTCATGCATTCTTTGGAGGAATTGGATTAATCACAGGAATTGGAAGTATAATTGTAAAAAAGGGAAAAACACTTCATAAAAGAATGGGGAAATTATTCTCTATCGGAATGCTGACCAGTTCGATTCTTTCACTTATTGTCTGCTGCTTTCCAAACCATCACAATATCTTCTTATTCTTGATTGGGTTATTCACAATATATCTTGTCATATCTGGAAACAGAGCATTAGCTTTTAAAAACAAGATTGAAGCCGATTTAATCGATAAAATAACTTCTGGAGCAATGTTGTTTTTCTCTGTAATAATGATTTCACTGGGAGTGTACTGCCAATGGAATACTATTGATAACGGAATATTATTTACCTTCTTTGGCGCATTTGGCCTTTATATGACAGTTAAAGATTTTATCTTTTTTAGAAATCTTTCCGAAGAAAACAAAAACTGGTTATCCAAACATATCGGAAAAATGATTGGAGCATTAATAGCTTCGGTAACAGCTTTTATTGTCGCTGGATTAGGCATTGGCAACATAATTGCATGGATAGCTCCATCAATCTTAGGAACAATCTATATAATATACTGGAATAGAAAATTAAAATCTAAAATGGCAAAAACAATAAGAATTCAAGTTTAAAACCTTAAACTAACCACAGATTAAATGCATTAAATGATTAAAAAAGTTTCACGCAGATTACACAGATTTAAGCAGAGTTTATCTCACAGAGTTACTAAGAGTAATAAAAAAAGGAATCAGAATAAAACCTCTGCTCCAATAACTTTCAGCACTTTATCTCTTAGAACCTTAGCATCTTCAAAAAAAACTTTGCTCCGATAACTTTCAGCACTTTGCACCTCTGAACCTTTGTCACTTAGAACCTTAGCATCTTCAAAAAAACCTTTGCTCCGATAACTTTCAGAGCTTTGCACCTCTGAACCTTTGCCACTTAGAATCTTAGCTCCTTCTAATAAAGCATCTGTATTTCCTTAATTTCAAACTCTGAAACGGAATCATCTTCTAATAAAACTTGTAGCTTTCCTATTGGAGAAACCCCTTGAATAATCCCCATAAAATTTTGATTATCTATATTTTTAAAGGGCATTGGCACTCCTTTTCTAAACAATTTATTAAAATATTCACTCCAAAATATGGCAGATTGCTGTTCCCATAGAAGAATTTTCTCTTTTATTTTCTCTACAATCAAAATAACAAGTTCATCTTTGTTAAATTCGACATTAGAAATGACCACTAAAGAAGAAGCATTTGGCAAATTTTGAAAGTTTATTTGGTTAACATTTAATCCTAAACCAACTACTGACACGATAGTACCATCACTTTTGAGAGTGTTTTCTATCAAAATGCCACCAAGTTTCTTATTATATGACATAATGTCGTTTGGCCATTTAATACTTAAATCAGGAATATTTAATTCTTCTAAAGTTTTTATTACCGATAGTGAAATAATAATATTTAAATTAAAAACCTCTTCATTACTAAGTAAAAAATCCCTAACCAACACACTCATTATTAAATTCTTACCTACTTCAGAACGCCAAACTGCTCCCATTTGTCCCTTCCCTTTTGTTTGATTTTCGGCAGTAACAATTGTAAAATTCTCAAGTTCCTGTTGGCTACTTAATGATTTTAAGAACTCATTCGTTGAATCTATGGCATCGAGTTTGATTAGTTTCATTTAAATAATTTATATAACTTAATTTAATATTTTGTTAAGGTTCAAAAATAATCACAAAAATTGGTAACTTTACAAACTCATATAAAATAATTCATGGCGAAAAAGACTGTTAATAATGATGTTCTGTTAGCGAACATAATCAAAGGAATCGAAGAAGTAAAAGGAAATGATATTAGTATCTTGGACTTAAGGGAGATAGACGCAGCAGTTTGCGATTATTTCATCATATGCAACGGAAATTCGAATACTCAAGTTAACGCCATCGTAGGCTCAATTCAAAAAACGGTATCAAAAGAACTAAAAGACAAACCTTGGCATGTAGAAGGAACCGATAACGCAGAATGGGTTCTTATCGATTACGTGCATATTGTTGTTCACGTATTTCAAAAACACATTCGAGAATATTATAATATCGAAAGTCTTTGGGGAGATGCCAAAATAACTACAATCGAAAACAAATACTAAAGAAACTTTCTTCAAATGGCTAAAGATAATAATCCAACCCCGAGTAAATTTAAAATAAGTCCTTGGTTAATTTATACCGCAATACTTTTAATATTTTTATTTATCAGTTTTGCAACCGGAGGATCAAGTTTACAAGAGCCGGCTCAATTAACCTCTTCTAAGTTTAATGACTTTTTAGATAAAGGACAAATTGAAAAAGTAATTGTATACAATAAAGCTGAAGCTGAAGTGTATCTTAATGCTGCTGCACTTAAGGATCCAGCGCAAAAAAAAGTATCTAAAGATATTTTTGATCGACCAAACAAAGGCCCTCACTATACTTTAGAAATTGGTAATGACCAAATTTTTCAAACAAAATTAGAGAAAGCAGTTACCGAAGGGAAACTGAAAGATTATGATTTTGTTCAAAAAAATAACTGGACCGACATTTTAGTTGGTTTACTTCCAATAATCATACTTGTTGGAGTTTGGATTTTCATTATGAGAAAAATGTCAGGCGGCGCTGGTGGCGGTGGTGGACAAATTTTTAATATTGGAAAATCAAAAGCGAAACTTTTTGATGAAAAAACAGATATCAAAACTACATTTAAAGATGTAGCTGGTTTAGAAGGTGCAAAAGAAGAAATACAAGAAATTGTAGAATTCTTGAAAAATCCTGAAAAGTATACCAATTTAGGAGGTAAAATACCTAAAGGAGCATTACTTGTAGGTCCTCCTGGAACCGGTAAAACATTATTAGCAAAAGCAGTAGCTGGCGAGGCACAAGTACCATTCTTTTCATTATCAGGTTCTGATTTTGTTGAAATGTTTGTAGGTGTTGGAGCTTCACGTGTACGTGATTTGTTTAAACAAGCCAAAGAGAAATCTCCTGCAATCATTTTTATTGATGAAATTGATGCTGTAGGTAGAGCACGTGGAAAAAGCAATATGTCAGGCGGTAATGACGAAAGAGAAAACACATTGAACCAACTACTAACAGAAATGGATGGTTTTGGAACAAACTCAAACGTAATTGTATTAGCTGCAACAAACAGAGCTGACGTTTTAGACAAAGCTTTAATGCGTGCAGGTCGTTTTGACAGACAAATCTTTGTAGACTTACCAGACATTCGCGAAAGAGCAGAAATCTTCCAAGTACACTTAGCTCCTTTGAAAAAAGTAGAAGGTCTTGATTTAGATTTCTTAGCAAAACAAACTCCAGGATTCTCAGGAGCTGATATTGCAAACGTATGTAACGAGGCTGCATTAATTGCTGCAAGAAACAATAAAACTGCTGTAGACAGACAAGATTTCCTTGATGCTGTAGATAGAATTGTAGGTGGTTTAGAAAAGAAAAACAAAATCATTACTCCAGAAGAGAAAAAAGCAATCGCAATTCACGAAGCTGGACACGCTACTGTAAGTTGGATGTTGGAACACGCAGCACCACTTATTAAAGTAACTATTGTTCCTCGTGGACAAAGTTTAGGAGCTGCTTGGTACCTACCAGAAGAGAGACAAATCGTGAGAACAGACCAAATGTTAGACGAAATGTGTGCTACTATGGGCGGAAGAGCTGCTGAAAAAGTAACTTTTGACAGAATTTCGACTGGTGCATTAAGCGATTTAGAAAAAGTTACACGTCAAGCTCGTGCTATGGTAACAATTTACGGATTGAATGAAAAAATCGGAAATGTTACTTATTACGATTCAACAGGACAAAGTGAATACAACTTTTCAAAACCGTATTCTGACGAGACTGCAAAAATTATTGACCAAGAAATATCAGAACTAATTGAAGGTCAATACCAAAGAGCTATCGAAATATTAGAAGAAAACAAAGATAAGTTAAATCAACTTGCTGAAATCTTGATTGAAAAAGAAGTTATTTTTAAAGATGACTTAGAAGCAATTTTCGGAAAACGTACATTTGACAAAAATCTAGAAGAAGTAGTTTCATAATACTACCCGAATAATATAATTATTTTTAAAATCTTAATTCAAAAGCTACTTTTGAATTAAGATTTTTTTATCTTTGAACGTTTTCAATTAACACGTAAAGCATTTCAACAATAATGAGTTTTTTTAAAAAATTATTTGGCTCTAGCCATGATCAATCTGATGAAGAGAATCAAAGTGAATATAGCAATTCACAAGCTGATAATTCTCTTTCTATAGATGAGCAATTCATTTTTAATTTTAAGAAAAATGGAGGTAAATTTTTATATTGCGAAAACATCCAAGAAGTAACGGAACAATTTGAAAACATCTTAGAAGAAAACGATTGGTTTGAAAGCGAAGTTTCGTGTTTTGAACCTGCGTTATTCCATTTACTTGAAGAAAATAAACTAATATATCAAAGTCCCGCTAATCCAAAATTTCTATTAGCTAGTTGCGAAAACTTAATCGCAGAAGAAGGTGCGATATTATTTTCATCGAAACAAATCAAACAAAACAAACCAAATGAGTTGCCTGTAAACATTGTTATCATTGCAACTACAAGTCAAATCCTTACCGCCAAAAGCGATGGACTAAGTGCCATAAAACGTAAATACGAAAGAGACTACCCTACCAATATTACTACTATAAAATATTTCGAAAAAGCTAAAGAAGAAGATTTTACACAATACGGAAGTGTTGCTAAGAATTTATACTTATTGCTCTTAGAAGATCTATAATATGAATGAAACCCTCAAGAGAGCACTATCAGGTGCAGTCTATATAGTATTACTATTAACGTCTATCCTGTTTTCAACGGAAAGTTTCATCATACTTTTCGGTGTTTTTCTAGTAATTGCAACTTACGAATTTTGCAATCTAGCTAACATCAATAAAATATTTTCGCTTTTATTTGTTTCGCTTTTTTATACTTCAGTTGCATTAATTAGCTTTTACAAAAATGAAACTGAGAATTACATCAATAGATTCCTAAAAGAAGACATTAAATTTACCATTAATATAGATCAACTAAACACTATTTTGTTGGCGATCACATTGCTGATATCAGTAAAATGTATTGTGTTTTTATTTGATGATACACAAACAATAAGCAGAACATCTAAATATATCTACTTATTAGGATATATTACTCTACCTTTTATTTTCATCACCAAAATTTCATTTGGAGTTAAAGATTACAATCCTAAAATCATTATTGGATTATTCATACTTATATGGACAAATGACACTTTTGCCTATTTGGTAGGAAAATCTATTGGAAAACATAAATTATTTGAACGTATTTCGCCGAAAAAAACCATAGAAGGGTTTCTAGGCGGACTTGTTTTTGCTTGTTTTGCAGGCTATTTAATTTCAAAATTATATATCAAGCCAAACCCCAATTTTAGTGATAAATCTATTTTAATATGGACAATTATCGCTTTAATAGTTGGTGTTTTTGGTACAATCGGTGATTTAATTGAATCAAAATTTAAAAGAATAGCCGGAGTTAAAGATAGCGGAACAATAATGCCTGGTCATGGAGGTGTTTTAGATCGATTAGATAGTGTTATATTTGTAGCACCAATTGTATTTTTATTTTACCAAATTTTAAATTATGTTTCATAAAGAAGGAACCCAATCCATTTTATTAGGCACTATATTCGTTAGTGTTGTGCTTTTATTAACTGATCACTTTATTGATACCAATTGGATCAAAATGCTTATTCAGTTTAGTGCATTATTGCTACTAATCATCATCTTGCAGTTTTTTAGAAACCCAAAAAGAACTGTAATCAAAGACATCAATCAAATTCTTGCTCCAGTTGATGGAAAAGTTGTTGTGATTGAAGAAGTTTACGAAGGAGAATATTTTAAAGACAAACGTCTTCAAATCTCGATTTTCATGTCACCGATCAATGTACACGTAACTCGTTATGCATTAGATGGGATTGTAAAATTCAGCAAATATCACCCAGGTAAATTCTTAGTTGCATGGCATCCAAAAGCAAGTGAAGAAAATGAAAGAACAACAGTTGTAATCGAAAACAAATCTTTCGGAGAAGTTTTATACAGACAAATTGCAGGCGCTTTGGCTCGTAGAATTGTAAATTACGCACAAGAAGGAATGCAAGTAGAACAAGGTACAGATGCTGGTTTTATTAAATTTGGTTCAAGAGTGGATATTTTCTTACCTTTAGGCACACCTATCAATGTAGTATTAAACCAAAAAGCAATTGGGGGTAAAACAATTATTGCTACAAAAGCTTAATGACAGAAAAAGACCTAGACATACGATTTTTAGAGGCTGTCGAAATTGCTTCCAAAATGACGCAAGCCTCACTGCCACAAGATGTGCAATTGAGGCTGTATGCTTTTTATAAACAGGCTACTTTTGGAACTGCAAAGTATAACCAATCTGAAAATTTTGACTTAAGAAATGCTTTTAAAACAAATGCATGGATTCAAATTAGCCATTTAAGTATAGATGAAGCCAAGGAAAATTATATAGAAATCATTAATTCACTAATAACTAAATAGATATTTTATGAAAAAATATGGTACTCAATTTTCGTTATTTATCTTGATTGCATTTACGATTCTTTCTTGTAACGATAACAATAAACTTACCGAAGTCGTAGAAGTTCCGTTACCTTCGAAAGATGAAAAAATAATAATTGGTAGTCCAGACGAAGTAAAAGCAAACCCAGGAACATTTCAGCTTGAAAAACTTCCGTATGCTTATAACGCGCTGGCTCCTAATATCAGATCATTAACACTCGAAACGCATTACTCAAAGCATTATTTAACCTATACTAATAATCTGAACAAGGCAATAGCCAATACAGATTATGTAAATATGACGATTGAGCAAATTTTGGGAAAACTAGATCTGAATGATGCTAAACTTCGTAATAATGCTGGTGGATATTATAACCATTCTCTTTATTGGAAATGCATGACTCCAAAACCTGAATCAGAGCAGGCTACAGATACATTAGCAAGCGCAATGAATAAAGAATTTGGATCATACAATAATTTTAAATCATTATTTAAAGCCGAAGCAACAAAACAATTTGGCTCGGGATGGGTTTGGCTAGTTGTTGACAAAGCTGGAAAACTTCAGATAACAACAACCGAAAACCAAGATAATCCATTAATGAAAAATGCATTAATTCCAGGAACTCCAATTTTAGCTATAGATTTATGGGAACATGCCTATTATCTAGATTATCAAAATAGAAAAAATAGCTACGTCGATGCTTTCTTCAATGTTATCAATTGGGAAAAGATAAACGAAAATTATAAAACCGCACTAACCAAGGTTGGTAAAGTCTAAAAAAAAAGCTGATACAAAATGTATCAGCTTTTTTTTTTAGCTTAAATTTTCCTTTATCCATAATTCAATTTATTTTGTTTCAATACCTTTATCAATAAAAAACCTTGTTTTATGAATTCTAGCTCACAAAACAAGGTTTATCTAATTACAACAGGCCCTGTCTAGCAGGTTTTAAAACCTGCATGCCAATTATTATTTCACTTCATAAATAAACGATTCAGATGGTGCTATTTTAATCTTAGCAGTCCCTTCCCCATTTATTACATTCAATTTTGTCTTATCCTTCAAATACAATTGATCTGTTAATTGATATACTCCATCTTTCAGATTCCATTTTGAAATAATAGCAACAGGAATCTTTAATTCAAATGTGCTTTCTTTATCCGCAGAAAAATTAGCTACAACAATTAATTTTTGATTACCTGACCAACGTACATAAGAATAAATACCTGCATCATACCCATCCGTTTCTTTTCGATTTGGAGTTTGAATTTCTTGAAATTGCCCCATTAATGCTGGGCTTTTTATAGAAAAGTTTAGTAGTCGCTTGTAAAAATCACGTAAATTCTTTTCAGACTGAGAAAGTTGCCCTCCATCAAACTTACCATTATTCATCCATCGCTGATGATTAGGTACTCCAATATAATCAAAGATAGATGTTCGAGAAGGCTTGCCAAATCCAGCATCTTCATGACCAGCCTCTCCTACTTCTTGCCCAAAATAAACCATCGTAGGCGAAGTGCTAATTGTAGTAGAAACAACCATTAACGGCTTTCCTTTTTCTGGCGTTCCTGCAAATTCAGCATTTGCCAAACGTTGCTCATCATGGTTATCCAAGAAATGCAGCATATTATGCTCGATGTCGGCCATGTTATGTTGAATTTCTGAAAGTTCATCTGGAGACGATTTGCCTTTAATAACATCTTTTAACTTGTCATATGTCTCAACTTTATCGTATAAATAATCCATTTTCCCCAAATGAATATAGTTGCGGTATTCTTTTGGATTATACACCTCGGCAAGTAAAAAAGCATTTGGATTCTGAGTTTTTATAGCTGAGTTCATATAGCTCCAAAATTCATACGGAACCATTTCGGCCATATCATAACGAAAGCCATCAACACCTTTAGAAATCCAGTATAATGCAATCGATTTGAATTTTTTCCAAGAATCAGGAACATCTTTGTCTTTCCAAAAAGCAAAATGCTCTTGATATGATTTCTTGTCGAAACCAACCGGAAGTTCAGAAAAATCTTTAGAGCCATCAGGACGGATACCGTAGTTTACTTTTACTGTTTCGTACCAGTCATTTTGATCTGGTTTTGCTTTACTAGAACCATTACCAGTCCATTTTGCTGGATTTTCATCAAATTTACCATCTACAAGCGGATTTTTTTCTCCATTTAATGGAACAACATTATCTGGAATTTCAAATGGAGTATTTGGTATATAATAAAAATTATTATCTCGTTTATACACAACTGTCACATCATCATTAGCTCCAAAATCTGTTACTCCAGCAGGATTGTTTTTTCCTTCATACTTACGCGCAATATGATTTGGAACGATATCGATAATAACTTTTAAACCTGCCTTATGAGTACGAGCTATCAATGCTTCAAATTCCTGCAAGCGATTGGCAGGATTAACTGCCAAATCGGGATTTACATTATAATAATCCTTTACTGCGTATGGCGATCCGGCTCTACCTTTAATCACTTCGGGATCATCATTCGAAATTCCATATGCAGTATAATCACGAACCAAAGCATGATGCGGAACACCAGTATACCAAATATAGGTAACTCCTAAATCTTTAATTTCATGTAGTGCTTTATCAGTAAAATCATTAAACTTACCTACTCCATTTTCTTCAATAGTTCCCCAAGGCTTGTTAGTCGTATTTTTATTTCCAAACAAACGGGTGAAAACCTGATATACAACTACTTTATTCTCAGAAACAATTTCCTTTTTGTCTGTGTTTAGTTTTATATCCTTTGTTTTACATGCAGTAACCAAAACCATTGCGGTAATCCCTGCCACAAGAACTCGTGCTTTTATCATATTTTTTATAATCTGATTTTATTAATTTTTAATGCCAAAACGCATTATTGAATTTTTAAATTTAATCTATTTTTTAAGACCTAAAATCTTAGATTAAAATTTAACTAAAAAAGTGCTTCTACTACAAACACTACAACGTGTTAGTACGGTTATTTGTTGATAACTTGAGGAGATTTAAAAACTTCTTCATTAATACTTTTACCACATTTTTTTCCACCATTAAGATATTAAGAAAAGTTAAGCTTAATAAAACTTAATGCCTTAATGGTTAAACTTATTCTGCCACAGATTAAAGGATTAAAAAAATTAAAGCTTTGCTTGCAAATTACCACAAACTTGTCACCCTGACGCAGGAAGGGTCTCCGCTAGTAGCTCGACAAAGATTATGGAGTTTCTCGTGGAGATTCTTCGTTCCTCAGAAAGACAAAATTGGAGAGTTTCTTTGCGTTTTCGGTTATTTTTTTTTTCTGCCACAGATTAAAAAATCCGTTTTTGTCCGTGTTTTCGCTTAAGCAAATCTGTTTTATCCGCGTTCCTTTTCGCCACAGATTAAAGGATTAAATAGATTCAAATCTTGGCGAACCTTGCGAAAATCTTGGCGCTCTTTGCGGTTAATTTTTTTCTACCACAAATTAAAAAATCCGTTTTTATCCGCGTTCCTTTCCCCTACATATTAAAGAATTAAACAAAAACAATCCAATTCGAGTAAAATCGTGCTATTGGCGGCTAAAAACTTTAAAACAATCTAATAATATCAGTTATAAATAAATCCTAATATCTGTTAAGGTTGTTTCCTTTTTCATAAATTTGACAAAAATTTAATCAATTGAAGAAATCACTCTTTTTCATATATAGCTGTTTGCTAATTTTAAGTGTAAATTTAGGAATAGCACAAGCTCCAAAGAAAATCATTATTGAGAATGCTGATTGGTCCACTGTCGACCAAGAAGCAGTACCAGATGCACTTTTGTTGACTGGCAACGTGAAGATCAATCATGATGGCGTTACACTAACTTGCAATAAAGCTTATTTTTTTCAGAAAGAAAATTACCTAAAAGCATTTGGAAATGTACAAATCGTACAGGGTGATACTTTGTTTCTAAATAGTAAATATGCTGAGTATAGTGGTAATTTTAAAAAAGCATTTGCAACAGGAAATCCTGTTATGAGTTCACCAGACGCAACATTACAAACAGATACTATTAATTTTGACAGAAATGTTCAGGAAGTATACTATAATTCTAAAGGAACAATCATAAACAAAGAAAACACTTTAGAAAGTAAGTCTGGAAGATATTATGTAGCCGAAAAAAAGTTTAAATTCTTAACAGCTGTCACAATCACCAACCCTAAATATGTTATAAAATCAAATCATTTAGATTATTATAGTAATTCAGGGCATTCTTATTTATTTGGTCCATCAACGATAACCAGTAAAACCGATTATATTTATACGGAAAAAGGGTTTTATGACACTAAAAAGAATCTAGCACATTTTCTCCGAAAATCATATATACGCTATGATGATCGATTAATAGAAGGAGATAGTTTGTATTACGACCGAAATAAAGATTTTGCTTCGGCAACACGAAATGTAAAAATTACCGACTCCATAAATCGAGGAATTGTAAAAGGACATTATGCCGAAATTTACAAACAAAAAGATTCCATGTTTGTAACCAAGAGAGCCGTAGCCATCAACTTTGTTGAAAACGATTCGGTTTATATACACGGAAAAAGACTAATGGTTACAGGAAAAGAAGGCGATCGAATTATACGCGCTTTTAATAATGTTCGGTTTTTTAAAACTGATATGAGTGGAAAATGTGATTCGATACATTCAAGCAGCAGAACGGCTTTAACAAAACTAATACGAAACCCAATACTCTGGAACGGAGAAAGCCAGATTACTGGAGATATCATGCATCTTATTGGTGACAACAACACCAAGAAACTCGACTCACTCAAAGTACTCAATAATACCTTTATTTTATCTAAAGATACCTTGGGAACTGGCTATAATCAAGTCAAGGGATTAAATTTATACGGGAAATTCAAAGATGGAAAACTACACGATGTCGATGTTATAAAAAATACCGAAGTAGTTTATTATATGCGTAATGATGCCAATGAACTCATCGGAATCAATAAAAACGTAAGTAGTAAAATCAATCTTATTTTAGAGAATAACGGTATTGAAACCATAACATTTTTCAATCAGGTCGATGGAGATATATTTCCAGAAGCCGAATTACCCGAGAATGCACGAAAACTGCGAGGAATGAATTGGCGGGGAGAAGAAAGGATAAAGTCCAAAGACGATATCTTTACAAAAGAAGAAAACGAAGAGAACGATAAACTAGTTCAAGAAGGGAAAGATGATAATGCTAAAGAAAATGTTCCTATGAAAATAAGGAAAGAAACGCTCGATTACGATAAAAAGAAACCAGCAGCAAAACCTGCTAAAACATCCAAGACTAAAAAATAGTATATACTCTCCGTATTTAGTATTCAGTCGCAGTAACTATTTTCAGACTCGATTTTCAGTAACAATATTTAGTAACAGCAACCACAACAGTTGACAACTTTTAAACATTAAACTAGAAAACCTTTGTCCCTTTGAGCCTTAGCCTCTTAGAAACTTAAAAGAAAAGAAATGAATCCAGATTTTATAAAATACCAAGCACAAACATCACCCTATCCATTAGGAATGGAAGTTTCACATGCCATAGGATCTTACATATACGACACCAACAATAAAAAATATTTAGATTTCGTAGCTGGCGTTTCAGCCTGTACACTAGGTCATCAGCACCCAAGAGTAAATCAAGCTATAAAAGACCAGCTAGACAAATATTCACACGTAATGGTCTACGGGGAATATTCGCAAAGCCCAGCCGTAGAGTACTGCAAACTTATGGCTTCCCTCCTTCCCGAATCTCTGAATAAAACTTATTTAGTAAATTCAGGAACAGAAGCTATTGAAGGCGCTTTAAAACTAGCCCGAAGAACAACAGGACGCAGTCAGTTAATATCATGTTATAATGCTTATCATGGTAACACAATGGGATCAATGAGTGTTATGGGATTCGAAGAGCGCAAACAAGCCTTTAGACCCTTAATTCCTGATGTAGATTTTATAACCTTCAATAATGAAGAAGATTTACAAAAAATCACCACAAAGACAGCAGGAATAATACTCGAAACAATACAAGGAGGAGCAGGATTTATAGAACCTCATGACAACTTTTTACAAAAAGTACGTAAACGATGCGACGAAGTTGGTGCCATGATGATTGTTGATGAAATTCAGCCAGGGTTTGGAAGAACTGGAAAATTATTCGGATTCCAGAATTACGACGTCGTTCCCGATATCGTCGTTATGGGAAAAGGAATGGGAGGCGGAATGCCAGTAGGCGCATTTACAGCTTCGGCAGAAAAAATGGACTTACTTACCGAAAACCCAAAACTGGGGCATATAACTACATTTGGAGGACACCCTGTCATTGCGTCAGCCTGCTTGGCAACTTTGAAGGAAATTACCGAAACAAACCTAATGCCCGAAACATTAGAAAAAGAAAAGCTAATTAGAAGCCTTTTGGTACATCCTTTGATTAAGGAAGTTAGAGGAAGAGGATTAATGCTTGCTGCTATGACAGAGAGTGCCGAGATAACAAACGAAGTTATCTTAACCTGTCAGGACAGAGGGCTCATTTTATTCTGGTTATTGTTTGAAGGAACTGCCGTACGTATTACACCTCCGTTAACAATTTCTGAAGAAGAAATAAGAGAAGGTTGTGCCATCATCCTAGATGTAATGGATGAAATTTTAAACAAAAAGAATAATTAGGAGCTATCCCGATAACTATCGGGACCAGCTATCCGCTTTATCTTTTGTTTTTTGTAGTCAAAAAACAAAAGGATATCGCTTTTATCTGGGCTAAAGCATATCGTTGACAACAAAATATTTAGAAATTTAAACATATTCAGTTTTATTAAAATTCACATAAAAACTGATCGCTGATACTGCAAATATTGTTAATTAAATTGTTCACAACAATTCCTTCTTTCCCCACATAACAAAAACATGTTGCCTAATTTTATAAAAGGCTAATATCAAAAAAATAAAGTATGCAATTAAGCAACGAAGAAGAAGATTATAACCTATCCCTATCCAAATTTGAGTCGATGTTAAAAACTAACAAAGTACTCTTTTTTGATTCAGAAGAATTTGAAGAGATTATCCTTCATTATCTGGATATAGGTAAGGCTAATTTAGCGAAGAAAGCCTTAAAACTTGCATTAGACCAACATCCAAAATCTACAGGCTTAAAATTAGTACAAGTAGAGATGCTAGTGTATGACGACAAACTCGAAATAGCCGAAAAGCTTTTAAACGAGTTATACGCAATCGAACCCAACAACGAAGAAATTTATATCCAAAAGGCAAATATCTATTCTAAGAGAGACCAACACGAAAAAGCAGTCGAACTGCTTAAAATCGCCTTAGAATATACAGATGATTTTGCTGATGTGTATAATTTAATCGGTATGGAATATCTTTTTATGGATAATCTTGAAATGGCAAAAGATAGCTTTATCAAATGTCTTGAAGAAGATTTAGAAGACCAATCGGCCTTATACAACGTAGTATATTGTTTTGAATTTTTAGATCAAAATCAAGAAGCTATTACTTATTTAAACAAGTACATTAACAAAAATCCTTACAGTGAAATCGCTTGGCACCAGCTAGGACGCTTACATTATGGTATAAAAGAATACGAAAGTGCAATTCGCGCCTTTGATTATGCCACTTTAATCGATGATGAATTCCTAGGAGCTTTCATGGAAAGAGCCAAAGCATTTGAACGTTTAAAAAAATATGCCGAAGCAATAGAAAGCTACAACCGTACCATCGAACTTGATGATGCAACTTCGTATGCATTATTAAGAATTGGAAAATGTTACGAAAAACTAGGGAACAAAGCCTTAGCATTAAAATATTACAATAAAACAGTTCATGAAGACCCGCTTTTAGACAAAGGATGGATTGCCATAACTGATTTTTATGTACGTCAGAAAAACTACCAAAAAGCATTGTTTTTTGTCAACAAAGCATTAGCTATAGACAATCAAAACCGTTTGTATTGGAAACGTTATGCAACGATAAACAAACAAATGAACTTTTTTGAAGAAGCAGAGTTTGGCTACCGAAAAGCAGTAGAATTTGGTGATCATTCACTTGACACTTGGTTATTCTGGGTAGATATACTTCAGTTTTTAGGCGAGTTTGAGAGTGCTATACAAACCTTATTACAAGCAACTGAATATTTTCCAGAAGAAAACGAAATTGAATATCGTTTGGCTGGACTCTATTTTATGATACAGGAAAATACAAAAGCGAAATTCCATTTAAGTAATGGATTACGATTAAAATTTGATAATTACATCTTAATCGAAGACTTATTTCCAGTAGTTTGGACAAAAAAAACAGTTAAAAATTATATTGAAAAACATAGAAAAGAATAATGAAAAAAATAATAACATTTTTATTCTTAGTACTATTCTCTATATCTTATGGACAAGTTGCAAAGGAAAATAAGAAAAAAAGCAAATCTCAAAAAAAAGAAATTCCTGTTAGTGTAAATCCTAAATCTCAAGATTCTATAATGCGTCTGCGCGGAGGAATACAAAGCGAAGACGGTCAAACCTGGAGTGTTCCTGGAGAGATGTCAGCAACTCATCCCGAAAAAGAAGATATAAAAATATATGAGCGTAAAGAAGTTGAGGTAACTGCTGATTTTATCGATAATAAAATGGATCAATTTTTAGATGAGAATTTTGTTATTTCTAAAAAAGTAAAAGAGCAGAAAAAGAATGGAGACATTAACCTTTCATTTGTTGTTGAAAAAGACGGTTCTCTGAGTGCTTTTAAGATTATTAAAGATTTAGGTTACGATACCGGTAAAGAACTGGAAAGAGTAATAAAATTAGGAAAATGGTATCCTTCAGAACTAAATGGTAAAAAGGTAAGATCATTATTTAACTTAACATATACAATAAAAAACAATAATGATTGATACTTTAAAAAGACGGTTTGGCTTATTAGGAAAAAATATTAGTTACTCTTTTTCAAAAGGTTATTTTACTGAGAAATTCAGCGACGAACATTTTAAAGGATGTAGTTATGAAAATTTTGACATTCCAGAGATTAATCATTTTACAACGTTGACAAAAACCAATCCTGATTTAAAAGGATTAAACGTAACGATTCCTTACAAACAACAAGTATTACCCTTTTTAGATAAATTATCAAAAAAAGCTACATTAATCGGTGCTGTAAATACTATCAAGTTTACCAAAAAAGGAAAACTAAAAGGATACAACACCGATTATTATGGTTTTAAAAAATCACTGAAGCCTTTATTAAAGTCACACCACAAAAAAGCATTAATTTTAGGTACAGGAGGCGCTTCAAAAGCTGTTGCCTATGCTTTGGATGAATTAGGTATTTTATACACTTTTGTATCTCGCGAAGCCAAAGAAAATATTATAGATTATAATTTAATCAATGCTACTACTTTTGATAATTATCAAATTATAATCAATAGTACACCCGTAGGTACAAGCCCTAATATTGAAGCTTGTCCAGCAATTCCATATGAATATTTCACAAAAAAACATATTGCCTACGATTTAATATATAATCCAGAAGAAACTACATTTCTTAGAAAAGCAAAAGAAAATGGAGCCACAATAAAAAACGGATACGATATGCTTATTTTTCAAGCCGAGAAAGCCTGGAAGATTTGGAATAAATAAAAATCATAACCAACGAATATTAAAAGACTGCAATTACAAAATTGTGGTCTTTTTTTATTTACGACTGTTTCACGAATAATAGAACGCGGATGACGTTTATTTGAACGCAGATGACGCGGATTTACTTAGCGAAAAGATAAACGGATTTCATTTATGGTTTTTTTAAAAATCTATTTTTAATCCGTGTTACTACCTAGATAAACTTGGCAATAGTAACATAAATCATCCCTAACAGCCACAATATTGTCTTTCTGACGAAGGAAGAATCTCCGTAAGAAATTCAGTTACTATGAGTGTAATATATATATGATTCTTTGTTGCTTTTTTTAGATTGTAGAGTTACTCGTGAAGATTCTTCCTTCGTCAGAAAGACAAGTTTGAGAAAAATCTCCGTGATTATATAAAATATCCATCCACTTTGTACCCTCCTCTTAACTACTTTTTTTTAATACTAACATAACACCATAAAACAATCACTTAAACTTAATACTCTAGCTTTGTTTTAATTAAAACAGATAATAAAGTATGATTGTATTTTTAAAAGTGCTTGTTATTATTATAATACTCTACCTGCTCATAATTATTTATCTTTCTATTAAACATCCTGTTATAAGCTGGGATTGGACTAAAAGAAACACCAATAATTTAAACTTCCCTAAAGATTTTCATTGGGGAACTGCTACTGCGGCACATCAAGTTGAAGGTGGCCACACTAATAGCAACTGGTCTTGGTGGGAAAATCAAAAAAACGAAAAAGGTAAACCGCGAATTGATAATGGTGATAAAGCAGGGCTTGCCACCGATCATTGGAATCTATATCCCAAAGATATCGAGCTCATGCAGGAACTAGGCGTTAACTCCTATCGCTTCTCTTTATCATGGAGTAAAATAAACCCTGAGGAAGGAAAATTTAACTCCGATGCTATTCAACATTACTCGGATGTAATTGACAGCTTATTAGCTAAGCAAATCATCCCAAACATTACCTTGCACCATTTTGAAGAACCGCTGTGGTTTATGAATAAAGGAGGATTTGAAAAAGAAGAAAACATCTCTTACTTTTTATTGTTTGTAAAAACTGTATTTGAAAAATATAATGATCGCGTTACATATTGGACAACATTTAATGAAATTAATGTGTACACAAATCTGGCTTTTATGTCAGACATATTTCCTCCAGGCAAAAAGAATTCAAAAATTGCAGGAAGGGTTTTGAAAAATATATTAATTACCCACACACAAGCTTATAAAATGATAAAAAACCTATCAAATGGTAAGGAATCACAAATAGGGATTGTAAAAGACATTTTTTTCTTTGAACCTAAAAATAGATGGAATTTACTCGATTGGATTGGAGCTTTGGTTGCTAATGACAATTTTAATAATTCATCATTAAACTTCTTCGAAACAGGAAAATATCATTTTGGAGTTCCATTTCAAGCTAATGAAAATTATTTCGACAAAGATGCTCCTAATACTATAGACTTTATGGGTCTCAATTATTACTCGCATTATGCTACTACATTTAAGTTCATTGAGCATGAAAAAATGTTTTCACCTGTGGCTGGTGAAGATATGACTGATATGGATTATACTGTTTACCCTGAAGGAATTTATAGAGCAATTAAACGAATGTCACGAATCAGAAAACCAATCATTATCACTGAAACAGGTATTGCCGATGCCAAAGACAACAAAAGAGGCCTGTTTATAGAAAGAGAAATATTTGCCATATCAGAAGCTATAAAAGATGGATATGACGTAAGAGGATATTATTATTGGTCTTTAATTGATAATTTTGAATGGAGTTTAGGATACGATAAAAAATTCGGATTGTATTCAGTAAATCTAGAAACGCAAGAAAGAAAATTAAAAAATGGAGGTAAACATTATCAGGCAATTATAAAACGTTTTTCAAACAAAAAACAATGATAAAAGCAATTTTATACAAAAAAGTAAGAATATTTTAAATATCTAATGGCAATTACAATCGCTTTTACAACCTCATAAACAACCAATTAACAAGAATATTAAACTTAAACCCACTATAAATAAAGGATTTATTTTGTAGTTCGGAACACCTTTAGTATCTTTCGCTCTAGATTTAAAGTAAAAACCTTATACATTGACAAAATGTTAGAAGAAAAGAATGATAACCTGCAAGAGGCAGATGGAAAATTAGAAATTGAATCTGCAAATTCAACTGAAAACAATGAAACTGTTTCAGTTGAAATTAATGAAAGTGAATCGGAAACCATTGTATCTGAATCTGAGAATACAATAGCTCCTTCTAACGAAGAGTTATCAGATAAAGGAACTGTTGCCGAAACTCAAAACCAGACTGCACTAGATGCAATAACCAATTCTAATGCCGAAGAAAGTGAAGATGAAACGCTGAAAGAGCGCCATGACCTTCCGATGCACGATTATAATACTTTTTCGCTAGACGAACTAGTAGCAGAGCTAAAAAAATTAGTCTCGTCAGATAAGGTTATGTCTGTAAAAGAACATATTGAAGAAATCAAAAAATCGTTTTTGCTACAGTACAATCATCTTATCGAAGAAAAAAGAGAAGAATTTAATACTGAAAATCAAGATCCAAACGAAGAATTTCAATATCATTCTCCTTTAAAAACGAAATTTGATGAATATTACAACATATTCAGAGATCATAGAAATGCTCACTTTAAAAGCCTACAAACCAATCTGAAATCTAATTTAGAAAACAGATTAGCCATTGTTGATGAGTTAAAAGAGCTTATTAATCCGCAAGAAAACATAAAAGATACTCTTAAACATTTTAATGAACTAAGAGAAAGATGGAAAAATGCAGGTTCAATTCCAAAAGATAAATACAATCACGTATGGAATAACTACCATTTTCATGTAGAAAATTTTTATGATTATTTACATTTAGATCGCGAAGCAAGAGATTTAGATTTTAAACACAATCTGGAACAAAAACAAAAAATTGTTGCTCGCGTAGAAGAATTAGTAAATGAAGCAGATGTAAGCAAAGCATTTAGAGAGCTACAAGATTTACATAAAATCTGGAAAGAAGATATTGGTCCTGTTTCTAAAGAACACCGTGATGAAATATGGAATAAGTTTAGTGAATTAACTAAAAAAATTCATGATAAACGCGAAGTTTTATTCGAAAACATTAGAGGTTCAGAACTTGAAAACCTAGAAGTTAAGAAAAATATCATTTCACAAATCGAAGCTCTTGCTACCGAAAAAGTAAATACACACTCTTTATGGTTGCAACAAATAGAAAAAGTAGAAGCTTTACGTTCTGCATTTTTTGCAGCCGGAAAAGTTCCTTCAGATGTAAACGAAGCTACTTGGAGTGCTTTTAAAACTGCCGTTAGAAATTTTAATACTTTTAAAAACTCTTTTTACAAGGACATTAAAAAAGACCAAAACGACAATTTAAATAAAAAAATGGCCTTGGTAGCCAAAGCCAAAGAATTACAAGAAAGTACCGATTACGAGGCAACTACTCCTATAATGAAAAAAATTCAGGAGGAGTGGAAACAAATTGGTCATGTTCCTAGAAAATACTCTGATAAAATCTGGAAAGATTTTAAGGATGCTTGTAATAGTTATTTTGACAAATTAAAAGAACATAAAAACGAAGAAAATGGTGATGAAGTAGCTGCTTTTGACAATAAAAAAGCATACTTAGAAACTATTAGAGAATTCCAACTTACCGGTGATCATAAAACTGATCTTGATGCTATAAAATTACACATCGAGACATGGAAAGGCTTCGGAAAAGTACCTTTCCCTAGACGTCATATCGAAGGTAAATTCAATAAAATTCTAGATGCGCTTTTTGAAAAATTAAGCCTAAGCAAAAAAGAAACAGAAATGATTCGTTTTTCAAACAGAATTGATAATTTATCAGAAAGCAACGATACGAGAAAATTAGACAACGAGAAAATTTTCTTAATGCGTAAAATTGAAGAAGTTCAAAATGAAATTTTCCAATTAGAGAATAACATTCAGTTCTTTACCAATACAAAAAATGCTAAAAAAGAAAATTCAATAGTTCTAGAAGTTCGCAAAAACATTGCACTTCACAAAGAAAGCCTTGATGTTTGGAAAGAGAAATTACACCAATTAAGAAATTTAGATTCAAACAACTAATTTTTTAGAATACACATATAAGAAAGAGCGATAATTCATTTTATCGCTCTTTTTTGTTTCTCACACTTATTCTATCTGGAAAAATTTAACCGCAAAGCGCACAAAGTTTTTTAAGTAAGATTTCTCGCAAAACCGCAAAGTCCGCAAAGCTTTGTGAATTTTGTATTCTGTGTGAATTTTGTATTCTTTGTGGACTTTGCGTAAATCTTAGCGTCCTTTGCGTTTAAATCACTTAATTTACCACATCTGCGTTATCTGTACATTCCTTTATACCGACATACAGAACAATATAAATCTTATTTAATAAATGCCTCCAAAAGCGGACAATTATATTGCTTGAATGTTTTTGTCGTGTTGTAAACAGTATAAAAATTAGTTATTTCTTTTCCAGTTTTAAAAGCGACACGCTCATCTTCCGAAATAATAAAATCTCTATAATAATCATAATAATTACATTCAAAGATCATTAAACTTGCCATTGCTTTTTCTTCTTTATTTTTAGACATCTTCAATGCTTTTTCATAATACATTTTAGCCAATGTACATCGATAATAATTTGAGTTTTGATACTTCATCTCTGCATCATAATTATTCTCTCCATAAACATAATCTGAATATGTTTGTTTATTACCATAAGATGACCAATCGTAAGCGATCATCATCCAAGAGTTCCCCCAATAAGAAACATTAAAATAAGCATGTCCTAATAGTAAATTGCTTTTAACTGTGTTTTCTTTTTTCAATTCAATCAATCTAGCTACAAACTCAGCTTTATTAAAATGATAATTAAACTTTCTCTCTTTTTGTTTCTGTAATACTTTAGGAGTAAATGGATCTTCATTAAGATACGTCTTATACTCGTAATTTTTTTGCCAAAAATTAGCTGGCATACTAGCAAATATTTGATAAGCTACTGCCAAATTATTTTTCCTAAAAGCAATAGTTCCTTTTACATCTCTATAATAATTCACATTGGGTGCTATTGTCCCTGCACAAATATATTTTTCAAACGGGGTTTTATTCACTTTCTGATACAGAGCTATCAAATTATCCATATCATCTAAAGTTGCAAATCTTTCAAAATAACCTATATATTGATAAAAAGATGGAACATCATAATACCAAGAATCAGAAGCTTCTTTCTTGAGATTAGATTTTAAGAACAATAAACCTGCAGTTGCTTTATCTCCTTGCTTTGAAAACTCATTACTTGCAATTCTGTATAAACTATATAAGTTTTTAAGCAAACTATTATCTTTTTCGACCAAGTTCTCTATTGCATTAAAATAATTAAAAAGATTCTTTTGAGTATTTTTATCTTGTAAGTCATCTTGCTTTAAAGCCACAAGAGCCAACTGGATGTTCTTTTGCAATTGAATTGAAGTATTTGCTTTATCAGAAATCATTGCAACATACTTTTTTCCTAAATCTATTTCATCATCTATAAAGCATAATTGCGCAATTGCCGATGAAATAAAATCTTTTTGTTCTCCCGATACTTTAGCATGAACTCCTATCAAGAATTCCCTCAATTCTTTTAGGTAGAAAATATCTTTATTAAAATTATCGGTTTTGGCCTTTTCATAATTATCATACCAACTCATTTGGTCAAAACTTACTGAAGGAATTTTACTAGATGAATATTTAGGAGTAAAAATCCAATCTTCGAGTTTATTAATTTCTCTTTGAACCAAAAAACTAAAATAAACACTATTAGAATCAAGATTATATACTTGTTTTATTGTACTTAAGTCTGGTGCAGGATTTCGCATACTTTCGATTATCAAAATCATGTTACGCTCTTCATCATTTTTCGCCAAACTTAATGTAGCTGCTGTTTGCCTAAAATTATAATGTTGCATTACCGCAAATGATTTATCATCACAAGAAGCAAAAACTTTACTTAATAAATAATTTCGAAGAGGATAATCATCAATACACAATGCTTTATAATACAAGGCCCAAGGTTCTAAAATTGTATTTTTATCTTTAGCAAAATAAGTATCATATAAACGAATCACTTCAACTTTATCTGCTCTATAAAAACGATCTCTCAGAATAAGAAATGCGTAACGTTGTTTTAAAAAAGAATCCTTAATAGATGCTATTTTTTTTTCATAATCACCTAATGCAACATTATTTACATTTTCCTGATAGCTGTTTATACTGCTCCAGGATTCCCATTTTAAACTTGAAACATTATTATACTCTAACTTTTTTGCAAATACCAGATAATCTAAAAAGGCTTTATTCTTTGACAGCAACAAAGTTGCAATAAAGGAGTTCTTAGCAAAAGTCTGCTTTAATATTTTTTTCTGATATGCTTCTTGAAATTTATCCGAGTCTGTTTCATACAGGATTGTATAAATATCTGCTGTGGCAACATTAGTCCCAATTTTTTTCTGCCACTCTAAACAGTTTATTTCCTGATCTTTATTAGATACCTCACTAACTTCATGAAAGTTATTAGCCGAATAACAAAAATAATGTAGTTTAAGAAACCCATTCCTTTCTGATTTAAACAAGACCAATCGACTCGCTTCTGCAGATTCTTCCCATCCACAAGCAAACGAAATCTGAAAAGCAAATAATAAAATTATGCTAGTGAAAACGCGCATAATAACCAGAAATGTTTTTGATGCCGTAATCATGGATGTATTTTTTATCAAATGAAAAAAATGTAACCTTCGTATTATCATTAAAAGGCACCCTGTTTTTTATAATCGAAATCATTTTATTAATCTCATCGTCTGAGATTTTTTCGATTCTTATCTCATCACCATTACGCAAATACGTTTGCCCCACTAAAACATCATCTTGAAGTACATATCTATTAGCTGTAATCTTTTTAAATCTTACACTATCTTTAATAAAACTCTCATAATCAGAAACGACACCTTTAAAATTACTCCCTCTAAAAATAACTGTCCAACTAAATAATGGCAATGCTACATCTAAATCGAGTTCATAATCACTATGTGTAATATATTTTTCTAATTCATCACTTGTCCCAATAGAGTTTTTTGCCATATAATCATTTGGATTTGACAAATTGTAACACATCAACAATCCTCTATCAACTGGGGGAATTCCCGCTTTTTCATAATATTTATATTGCCATAACCTTATGGTTGCTGACAATTGACAGTTTTCTAATTCTTTTTTAATCTGCTCTAGCAAATAAAAATAATTCTCTTTTGATTGTTCAGTCCAATCACAATCAATTAGTACTTCATTAAAATTAGGTTCTAACTTAGCTAATTCAACTGCTTTAATAGAATCGAAATTTAATCTTTTTCTGAAATCACCTTTTTGTGTATAATAACCAGCATACAAAATTTTACTGGCGTTTGTCTCTGCTTTATGATTTACATACCTCTGTCCAATTTCTTTTATTCTTTTCTGAATTTGTTTAGCCAAAGTGTCTAATTGTCCCTTACTTGATTCTAACACAACGGCATTGGTAATAAAAATACTAGGTGTTATCTCTGGATTGGTTTCATTAAAATCCAATTTCTTTATTGTCGCTACAGGAAGTGGTTCCTTTTTATACGGATTCCAGTCTACATCAAAAAAACGAACATATATATGTTTCACATCCAAACTCTTACAAATTGAATCATCTTCATTGTCAAAATAAGCAGTCGTTCTCCAATAACAAAAAGAGCGAATCACTTCTTGTTTATTAACACATCCGGAGTTATTTATTACTACGAATAGTAATACAATAATTAAGCTTCTCATTTTTATTAATACTTACAAATTTTAAGCTAAAATACAGCATAATATGGTAACGTTATTCATTTTTTTAAACAATTTCAAATTTCGATTGTTACCTTTGCAAAAAAAAACAAATATGTCAAACATTTATATCGGGTATCACTTCACGATTGAACCTAAAGAATTAGGATCAGAAATACTAATTGCTGAATTAGGTGAGAAAGCATTTGAGAGTTTTACCGAAACTGAAACTGGGATTTCTGCATTTGTACAAAAAGATTTATGGGACGAGGCTATTCTAGAGGATATTCATATTTTACAATCGGATGAATTTAAGATTGAGTATACATTTGAAGAAATTGAGCAAGTAAATTGGAATGAAGAATGGGAAAAAAACTTCGAGCCTATTGATGTTGACGGAAACTGTCATGTTCGTGCTCCTTTTCATCCAAAAACAAATGCTAAGTTTGACATTGTAATCGAACCAAAAATGAGTTTTGGTACAGGTCATCACGAAACAACTCATATGATGATTCAGCATTTATTAGAAATGGATGTTAACGGATTAAAAACTTTAGATATGGGTTGCGGAACTGCTATTCTTGCTATTCTTGCCGAAATGAAAGGTGCTCAACCTATTGATGCAATTGACATTGATAATTGGTGCTATTTAAACTCAATAGAAAATGCAGAACGCAATAATTGCAAGCATATCACCGTTTATGAAGGTGATGCGGCATTATTAGCTGGTAAAAAATACGATTTGATTATCGCTAATATCAACCGTAATATTTTACTAAACGACATGCAAAGTTATGTTGATTGCCTAAATCCAAAAGGGACTTTATTATTAAGTGGTTTTTATGAAGAAGACATTCCTTATATTGATGCTTCATGCACAGAAAAAGGATTGAAATATGTTAAAAAATTTCAAAGAAATAATTGGGTTTCTTTAAAATATGTAAATTTGTAGTTAATCAATTACAACAGTACAAAAACAAAAAAAAATGAGTACTAAAGAAAAAGTAAAAGAAAGAGTTCGGGAAAAAGAAGCAATATCTTTTAACAACGAAATCATCGTATATAATGATGATGTAAATACTTTTGATCATGTAATAGAAACATTAATTCGCGTGTGCAATCATACACCCGAACAAGCTGAGCAATGCTCTTTAATTGTTCATTACAACGGAAAATGTACCGTAAAAACGGGCTCGATGGATAAATTAAAACCACAATGTACCCAACTTTTAGAAGCTGGACTAAGCGCAGAAATCGTTTAATTTAATTATCAATAATTTAAAAAATTGTGTAATTTATTCTATATTTGAATAAAATACACAATTTTTTTTATGGAAGAATACGGAAAAATACTAATTATTGCAATGCCGATTTTTTTATTATTAATTATAATCGAGAAATCGTATGGTTTATACATTAAACAAGACCACGTCCCTCTTATCGATAGTGTGTCTAGTGTCAGTTCTGGCATTACCAATTCTGTAAAAGATGTCCTAGGTCTCACCATCACTTTTATTTCGTATGAATGGCTAGTTTCTAAAATTGCCATTTACCACATAGAAAATACTATAATTACCTATATCGTTGGATTCTTTGTCATTGATTTTTATGGCTACTGGAGTCATCGCTTGTCTCATCAAATTAACTTTCTTTGGAACAAACATGCCATCCATCATAGTAGCGAAGAATTTAATCTTGCTTGTGCCTTACGTCAACCTATTGCCAGTTTTGTTAATTTGTTTACTTTTTTACTAATTCCAGCTGCCTTACTTGGCGTTCCTGCAACTGTAATTGCTATTACACTGCCACTGCATTTATTTTTACAATTTTGGTATCATACCAAGTATATCAAAAAAATGGGTGTTTTGGAACATATATTGGTAACTCCATCCCATCACAGAGTACATCATGCTATAAATCCTGAGTATTTAGATAAAAACCATTCGCAGATATTCATATTCTGGGATAAACTTTTTGGTACTTTTCAAGAAGAATTAGACACTGTTCCGCCTGTTTTTGGTATTACAAGACCAGCAAACACATGGAATCCCATCCGAATTAACTTTCAGCATTTATCATTACTAATAAGTGATGCATGGCGAGCTGAGAACTGGAAAGATAAATTCACCATTTGGTTTAAACCTACTGGTTGGCGCCCAGAAAATTTTGAAGAAAAGTACCCTGTCAATAAAATTACTGATGTATATAATTACACCAAATATGGAATTGATAATTCTACGAAACTCGTTTATTGGTCGATTACTCAAGTAATGATAACACTCCTGTTTGTAAGTTACTTGTTCAGCAATATTGCAAAGATTGGTTTCCCGAATATCTTTTATTATGGTTTTTTTATTTTCATAACGATTTATAGTTATACGGAATTAATGGATAAAAACCGTTTTGCTATTTTGTGGGAAAGCCTACGTTTAGTTACTGCTCTTGTTATTATTTATCATTTTGGAGATTGGTTTGGACTTAATTCTGTTTTTCCTTTTGGCAACATTGCAATTATCGGATACCTTATTATTTCTTTATTAATCTCAATATACTTTGTAAAAGTAGATTTTAAAACTATAAAACCTGTTCTGGTAAACTCTTAAAAACAAATTATGAAAAGCCCTTTACTCTTAAAATTCTATATTGGTTTTAGTTTTTTCTATCTTTTAATTCTTCTTTACAATCTCGAAAATATTGCCTGGTACTTAAAGGGATTGCTTATTCCTATTTTATGGCTTGCCGTTTATTTTTCTGAAGATTTTCCGTCAAAAAAAATTCTTCTTGGTGCTTTATTATTCTCATGGATTGGTGATGTGATTTTATTATTTGCTAATATTTCCGAAATCTATTTTATATTAGGCTTGGTAGCTTTTTTAATATCTCACGTTATTTATATCATTCTGTTTAACAAACAAAACAAGCCCGATGTCCCTAAAAATAAAGGTGTTTTCTTTATTGGTTTGGGATTTATTTTAGTTTATTTAACCACCATGCTTACCGTTTTGCTACCAAAACTTGGCGATTTACAACTTCCTGTAATTGTTTATGCTTTAACTATTTCCACGATGCTTTTGTACGCTTTTAGTGGCTATTTAATCTGGGAAAAACCTGCAAACACCTATATTTTTATTGGAGCTATTGTTTTTGTACTTTCGGATAGCATCCTAGCAATGGATAAATTTTATGAGCCCATTTATAAAAATTCATTTTTTATTATGCTCACCTATCTTATGGCACAGTATCTGATTGTAATTGGTATTCTAAAACTGAATTCAGTAAGAACAAAATAAAAGGCTCATTAAACTTAAGTAATTTTTTGCACGCAGATTTTGCAGATTTAGCAGATTTTTTTTAATCATTTTAATTCTTGAAATCTGTGACTTATTTTATCAAAACCTTTTACATTTGTATCATTAAACTGCCAAAAAAACATGAAAAAAATAGCTCTTTTTATCATCTTACTTATTACAGCTACATCTTGTGTTAGTACAAAATCTACTCTAAAAAATGTAGATGATAATGCGCCAAACTTAACTTTAAACAAAGACAATACGTTTATAATCACTCAATATAGCAAAGACAAAAAGTATGGTTATAACAAAGATTATCCTGTAAATATATTCTATAGAACATCTAAAGATGAAGTCATTAATCAACAACGCTTTTTAAACGCTCTGGCTGGACCAAATGGAGAAAAGATAACGTATACTAAACTTGAAAGTTGCTGTCCCTTCCCTAGCAAAAGAAGCGATATGGGAGCTGGTTTTCTTGATGTTTATGAAATAAAATGGGAAGGACAAAAAAAACCAATCAATTTATATCTTAATATCTACGAAAAGGGAGTTTTAATGGTTCCACTTGGATTGACTTTGAAGAAATAGAAGAAAGACCTAGAGAGGAAAGAAACAAGATTTGAAGAAGCAAAACTTAAAAATGATAAACTTGAAAGAGAACGATTCTTTTTAAAACTATAAAAATGCTAAATATTGCGCCTTTTATTTTACTTATTTCACCTGTACTATTCCAATTAA
Organism: Flavobacterium sp. EDS; assembly: GCF_020991525.1. Classification (NCBI taxonomy): domain Bacteria; kingdom Pseudomonadati; phylum Bacteroidota; class Flavobacteriia; order Flavobacteriales; family Flavobacteriaceae; genus Flavobacterium; species Flavobacterium sp. EDS. The sequence continues at coordinate 98,101 of NZ_JAJMOZ010000003.1, read as the reverse complement.
TAGTTGGAACTAAAATCATATTCGACAAAAAACCAACTAAACTTAAATTTGGAAAAATAAGCTTAATGAGCTTTATCTCTCAAATATTTTTTTCTGTTGCAGCTGTTTTCATAACCAATTATAATATTTCTAAATATTTTGATCAACATCCAAACACAACAAGATGTGGAATGCCTTTTTTAGGAGTTATAGTTGGTGTTGTTTTTCTTGTCATTCTTCTGTGCATTATTATAGTTCTTCAGTTTTTAATTAAAAAATGGAAAGGAAGAAGAGTAAAATAAAACTCTATTTATGCTCAAAACAAAAACAGTTTATATAATTTTTAATTCTCCAATAAACTAAAAAAACTGTACTCTAAAGTACGCCAACAATTATACATGATAAATATCATTAATTAGTTTCTGGCAATGACTTAATATTGCCTTTGCTTATTTCACTTCTTCTTTATTTTTTATAGCTGTTGAGTGAATTGAGTTTAATGTGGAAATCATTTTCTGAAAAAATCTTGTTTTTTTTGAGATTTACTAAGCGATCAGCTGTGGCTTATGTAAAGAGTAAGAAAAAAGATTTTGAGAAAAATAGTACAATGGATAGCAGGAAATGCTCGTTAAAAAATTCCTAATTCTTAATCTGTAAATCGTAAATCATAACTACCTTTGCACTGTCTTAAAAATTTATACTATGAACATACAACATATTCCACAAATTAAGCATACAGATAGCGGTAATTTCTTTTTATTAGCAGGACCTTGCGCCATTGAAGGTGAAGAAATGGCGATGCGTATTGCTGAAAAATTAATTGGTATTACCGACAAACTTGAGATTCCTTATGTATTTAAAGGGTCATTTAAAAAAGCAAACCGTTCTAGAATCGATAGTTTCTCTGGAATTGGTGACGAAAAAGCATTAAAAATTCTAAGAAAAGTTTCTGAAACTTTTCATGTTCCTACTGTAACTGATATTCACACTAATGAGGATGCTGATATGGCTGCTCAATATGTAGATGTTTTACAAATTCCTGCATTTTTAGTACGTCAAACTGATCTTGTTGTAGCTGCTGCCAATACTGGAAAAGTGGTTAACTTGAAAAAAGGACAATTTATGAGTCCTGAAAGCATGAAACATGCTGTACAAAAGGTATTGGATTGTAACAATCAAAACGTAATGGTTACTGATCGCGGTACTATGTTTGGCTACCAAGACATGATTGTAGATTATAGAGGAATCCCAACAATGCAGCAATATGCTACTACAGTTCTTGATGTAACACATTCATTACAACAACCAAATCAAACTGTAGGTGTAACTGGCGGAAGACCTGATATGATCGAAACAGTTGCCAAAGCTGGTATAGCAGTAGGTGTTGATGGAATTTTTATCGAAACTCATTTTGACCCGGCTAACGCCAAAAGTGATGGTGCAAACATGTTGCATTTAGACTATTTTGAAGATTTAATGACAAAATTAGTTGCCATCAGAAAAACCATTAATCAATTTTAAACTTATTACTTTGAAAACTAATTTTATATTATTTTTCTTGTTGTGTTTTTCAGTAAACACTTTTGCACAAGAACAAATGGCAGTACAAGAAAAATATACAGCACATAATAAAGGGAAATTCTTCGTTTCTTGGGGTGGTAACAGAGAAAGTTACAGCAAATCTGATGTTAACTTTAGAGGGAAAGATTACAATTTTACAGTAGAGAACATGTCTGCTCATGACAAACCTAAAGGATGGCATATGGATTATGTTAATCCTGCAAGAATGACCATTCCTCAAACGAATCTACGCTTAGGTTATTTTTTTAGCGATCATTACAGTGTAACGATTGGATTAGATCATATGAAATATGTAATGACTCAAGATCAAACAGCAATTGTTAACGGATATATTAATTCACCTGAAAATCATAATGGTATCTACAACAATACACCTGTGGATTTTACAGATGGTAAATTCTTAATGTACGAACATACAGATGGTTTAAATTATATTAATACAGAGGTTTCTAGATTCGATGATGTTTCAAAATGGTTTGGCTTACCTAATACAGATAAATTTCAAATTAATTTGACTGAAGGTTTAGGTGCTGGAATTTTATATCCTAAAACAAATACAACTCTTTTAGGTAAAGATCGTCATGATGATTTTCACGTTTCTGGATATGGCGTATCCGCAAAAGCGGGAATTAACTTAACTTTCTTCAAACATTTTTACATTCAAGGAGAGTTAAAAGGTGGTTATATTAACATGCAAGACATTCGAACTACCAAAAGTAGCGATGATAGTGCTTCTCAAGACTTTTTCTTCTTCCAGAGAATTATTGCTTTCGGAGGTATCTTCAGATTATAATTACAAATTCATAAAAAATAGTCATCATTTTATTTGGTGACTATTTTTTTTATCATTTACTTTGTAATTCAAAGTACTTTATATGGAAGATAAATATTTACAGGATATTACTGAAATAAAAAACATGATGAATAAATCTTCTCAGTTTATTTCATTAAGTGGTTTATCAGGAATTATGGCAGGAATATATGCTCTTATTGGCGCTCATATTGCCAATGGTCTTATTGAGAGCCATTCGGGTTATTATGTAACTTTAGAAAGTAAAACTTTTAAGTTAATTGTATTAACTGCTTTTTTAGTATTGGTATTCTCTATTATAACTGCTGCAATATTAACTGTAAGCAAAGCCAAAAAACAAGGAGAAAAAATATGGAATTCTACTTCTAAAAGAGTATTAGTTAATTTTTTGATTCCGCTTGTTACTGGTGGTATTTTCGGCTTACTTTTGCTCCGAAATGGCTATTATGGCTTAATTGCTCCTGTTACTCTCCTATTTTACGGATTAGCTTGTGTAAATGCTAGTAAATATACTTTGAGAGACGTACGTTATTTAGGTATTACAATAATTATTCTTGGCTTAATTGCTACTGAATTCTCTGGTTATGCGCTGGAATTCTGGGCATTGGGTTTTGGAGTTTGTCATATTCTATACGGAAGTATTATGTATTTTAAATACGATAGGAAATAATCTTTATTAGTCATAATTCAAAAAGTAAAACATGAAAAAATTTAAATATATTTTTGCTGGAGTTACCTTAATTATTAGCTTTTGTTTTGCTTTATATATCACTAAGCAATTTTTTCCGAATGATCCATTTTCGAAAGCAACTGTTGAAAATCCGAAGCTAAAGGATACTCTTTTGGATAAAATAAAGGCTGGTGATTTAATTTTTCAAACCTCTGAGTCTAGCCAATGTGAAGCTGTCAGGATCGCTACAAATTCTAAGTTTTCTCATTGTGGAATCGTTTATATTTTAGACGGCAAGCGTTTTGTTTTTGAAGCTGTTCAACCTGTAAAACTAACCCCTCTTGATGAATGGATTCAGCATGGTAAAGATCAAGATTTTCTTGTAAAACGATTAAAAGACACAACTGCCTTAACTCCTACTACTATTGAAAAAATGGAAATTTATAGTCGAAATTTTCTTAATAGTGACTACGATTCTTATTTTGGCTGGTCTGATGATAAAATGTATTGCTCTGAATTAATTTGGAAGATTTATAAAAATGGAGCTGGTATCGAATTATGCCCGTTGCAGAAATTAAAGGATTTTAACCTAACTGATTCAAAAGTTAAAGCTAAATTAAAAGAACGATATGGAAACAATATTCCGCTTGAGGAAGCTGTAGTTTCTCCTTCAAACATTGTTGACTCTAAATTGTTAAAAACCGTAATTGATACCTACTAAAAATTGAAAAGCATCATTCAAAATATAAATAAAGCCTTTGACCATCGAATTCGACTTGGAATCATGTCTGTATTGATGGTCAATGATTCGGCTGATTTTAGCACTCTGAAAGAGCTCTTAGGCGTTACTGATGGTAACTTAGCTAGTCATGCTAAGGCATTAGAATTGGAAAACTATATTGAAATACAAAAACAATTTATTGGCAAAAAACCCAATACGAGTTATAGGGCCACTAAAGATGGTAAACTTGCATTTGTTGCACATATTGACGCTCTTGAAAAATTGATACAGAAGAAATAGCGCCTTTTTTTTACCTATTAACTTTGAAATACAAAGTACTTTCAAAAGAAAACTAACCCGAAAAAACATGAAAGATTTATTAATAGAGAAAATGTATGAATGGTCTCGAAAACCATATCAGAAATACATGAAGAAAAATGCGCCATGGGAAGTAAACAAGTCTCAATTACTTGCTTTTCCGGAAGGAAGTTTAGGATATGGTTTGGGGGATTTTCTTCATAGAAATAACTTTGATATTCAAGCCAAATTAGAGGATCATGATATCATTCATGTTCTAACAAATATTGGAATTTCTGTAGTAGATGAAATTGGTATGCAATACTATCTTTTGGGAAATCGTAAAAAGAGTTTGTACTTGTATATGGTGATTCTGTCAGGAACTGTCTTCTATCCTACACAACTTTGTTATTTCTTAGAACAATATAAAAGAGGAAAAAAAGCGATGCCTTTTTATTATTTGGATTTCTCCAAAATGTTATCCACTCCTATTCTATCAATTCAAAAAACTTTTAAAATCTAAAACTATGAAAAACTTAATTAATGAAGAAAAATTTGAATGTAGAGCATCTACTGAACTAACCATTGGTAGTCTTATAATTTGTTCGCTCTTTTTTGCACTGTTTGTACTTGTAAAAGACAACTCTTATATCTTGATTGTTGGCTTTCTTTTTAGCGTTGCTGCTTTATTTCTTAATGCCATCATGCTATTTCATTTAGTAGAGAGTTTCATTTCTCTACCAAGTCAAAGGGACTATATAGGTCGTAAAATCTTAATTCTATTATCAAACATTCCTATTGCGCTTTTGTATTATACAATCATTATTAAACTTAATTTATTATAAAACCTTAAAACAACTTTACCATGGAAACAAACGAAACTCCAAAACCCACTTCTATTTTTCAGTCTAATACTGCCAAGATGATTATGGTAGGTTTGCTTACTCTATTTTTGCTAGTTCCTCTGGAATATGTGAAGAATTTAATTTCGGAACGCTCTTATAGACAAAACGATGTTATCTCTGAAATCAATGACAAATGGGGAGAAAGTATCTATATCTACGGACCTATATTAAAAATCCCATATACTTCTTACGAAGAAACTGTAACGATAAATGAAAAAACCAAAGAAACTGTAAAACAAAAAGTAGCATCTACAAAATATGCTTACTTTTTTCCTCAAGAACTAAATATCAATTCGAATATTGATACAAAAATACTGAATAGAAACAATTACGAGTCGGCTGTTTTTACTACTAATATGAAGTTTAAAGGTAATTACATTCGACCTGATTTTAGCAGTAAAAATATTGCTCCAGAGGCTATTCAGTGGGACAAAGCAACGATTTTAATTAAAACTACAAATCTAAAAAGCATAAAAGAGGAAGTGAAAATTAATATAGGAGCTACTCACTATGTTTTTGAACCTGTATATAATTCATCTAAATCTGATACTACTGAGGCTCTTGAAACAGGTTATATCGATTTGACAAAAATACTATCCGCTCCCAAAACTGATTATAGCTTTGGCATTACCTACAATGGTAGTAAGCAAATTAAGATTGTACCGATTGGAAAGACTACTAATGTTGCAATGAAATCTAATTGGGCTTCACCAAGCTTTACTGGTAATTTCTTGCCGGATGATAAAACAAAAAAGATAAGCGAAACTGGATTTATTGCTAATTGGAAAATTTTGCATATCAACAGAGCATTCTCTCAACAAGCTTTTGATATTTTGCCTGATTTAAGTTCATATAGTTTCGGGGTTGACTTTGTAATTCCTGTAGATCAATACCAACAAAACGAGCGTGCCTCTAAATATGGTTTTCTTGTTATTGGGCTTACCTTTTTGATTTTCTTTTTAATCCAGAATATGAGCAAAATTAGTATTCATATTTTCCAATATTCGATGATTGGTTTGGCTCTTATTATGTTTTATACTTTATTAATTTCGATAACTGAACATAGTAATTTTACCAAAGCGTATATTTTATCTGGTATAGCCGTTATATCGCTAATTACAGCGTACTCATTTTCAATTTTAAAGAATAAAAAATTTCCGATATTCATTGGGTTTTCACTCACCGGATTATACACTTTCATTTATGTTATTATCCAATTAGAGAATTATGCATTATTGGTAGGTAGCGTAGGTTTATTTTTAATTCTTGCAGCAGTGATGTACTTTTCTAGAAAAATAGATTGGGGTAATAATTAACTGAAAAAGTTAGATACAATTTGGATGCTGTATAATTTGGAATATCCTTTTATGATATGAAGGTTATGCCTCTTATGCACTGAAAATAATTACATCCAACAGCTTAAAATAATTTCAGATAGCTTATAAGTCAGTAAGCTATCTGAAATTATATTTTAAAAACTAATCTACTATTTATCCTGTTTTAAGCCTACTTAACTCATTAATAAACGAAATAACTTATTTTTTTATATTTCTATGTTTTTTATTTTCTTCAATAAGTAATTTAACTGATCTGCTTCCTGATCGGATAATGCTCCATATACTTCCTCATCGAGTACATGAAGATTTTCATTGACTTTATTCAGTAACGTTTCTCCTTCTTTAGTGATAATAATTGCAATTAAGCGCTTATCAGATGCTACAGTTTCTTTTACTACTAATTTCTTTAAGACTAAACGATCTACCAAACGTGAAACTCCAGCATTTTTTTCGACCATTTGTGCCAATATATCAGAAGTAGATAACGCTTTTTCATTCTCTGCTAATATTTTTAAGACATTGTATTGCTGAGAAGTCAATCCATATCTAGCAAAGAACAATTGAGATTTAGTATAAGCCCAATTGAAAGTTTCAAGTAGATTTAATCCTAATTCTCTTTTTATAGAAGGAAGAGTCTGTTTTTTATCAAAAGCCATAATTTTATCTGTAAAACAAGATTACAAAAAAAAAGAAGAAGCTATTCTCCTTCTTTTTCCTTTAAACATCTTTCAAAGATACTAATTATTGAATTAAATAGCCCCCATCTACAGGCAAATAGGCTCCTGTACAATAGCTGGCATCATCTGACGCTAAAAATAAAAATGTTTTAGCTATCTCTTCTGGTTTCCCTAATCGTTTCATTGCTGTTTTTGATTTTAAATACTCGGCTGCGCCAGATCCTGCATTGTCCATTAATATAGGAGTTTCAATATATCCTGGGCCAATTATATTAACACGAATATTTTCTGTTCCGTTTTCTAGAGCTGCTGCTTTCGTTAACCCTACCACACCATGTTTTGAAGAAACATACGAGGCGATTCCCATATCTGTAACCTGACTCATCACTGAACCGATATTAACGATTGATCCTCCGCCTTGTTTACGCATTTGCGCAATCTGATATTTCATACCGTAAAACACACCGCTCAAATTTACTGCAATTACTTTATTCCACTCTTCAAGTGTTTTTTCATTAACATGACTTAAACTTGTGTCCACAATACCTGCATTATTAAGAGCCACATCCAATCTCCCAAAAATTCTTACTGTTTCATTTACCGCATGTTCCACTTCTTCAGGTTTAGAAACATCGCATTTTACATACGCAGCTTTACCACCTGCTTTTATTATTTCTTGTACTACCTGAGAAGTTTCACTTAAATCAGTAATCATTACTACAGCCCCTTCTTTTGCAATTGCAAGAGCTGAAACTTTACCTATTCCTGAATTCCCTCCAGTAATAAAAGCAACTTTATTTTCAAAACGTTTCATCTTTTATATTTTTAAGTTATTCGATTAAAAATCAAATTTAATGATTAGTCATCAATGTCTAGTCAATAAATAGTTAAATTAAGCATAAAACTAAAAAACTATATAAATCAAACACATAACAATAAAAAACTTAAACAAAAAAATGCCTCCAAATAGTACATTACTTTTTGGAGGCAATTCAAATTAAGTGACTTGTTTTTTTTTAATTAGAATCTAATTATTTCGTTAAGATTCCGTTTTGATCGATTAGATATACTAATGAAGCCATTGTTGCGGCTCCAAGCTCTAGTTCTCTTTTGTTGATTGCATCAAATTTATCATTGGCTGCATGGTGATAATCAAAGTAACGTTGCGAATCTGGCTTTAAACCTGCTTTAACAAGCGTTTTAGACGTTAAGTGTCCAATGTCTGAACCACTGTGCCCTTTTACAAAACTATGTATCAAATAAGGCTCAAATAATCCTTTGTAACTTTCGATTTTCTTAAAGTTTTCATCATCTGTTTCAAATGAGAATCCTCTTGGACTGAATCCTCCTGAATCACTCTCTAAAGCAAAAATATGGTTCTCTTTATTTTTTTGTGCCATTTCTTCATACATAGCTCCACCTCTACCTCCATTTTCCTCATTCATAAACAAGACTACACGAATTGTATTTTTAGGTTTATAACCTAAATTTTTAAGGATACGTACTACTTCCATGCTTTGTACTACTCCGGCTCCATCATCATGTGAACCATCGGCTAAATCCCAAGAATCAAGATGTCCTCCAACAATCATAATGTTTTGTGGATTCTCAGTTCCTTTCATTTCTCCTATTACGTTATGTGATAATACATCTGGTAATTGCTCGCAAGATTGTTTGAAATAAAACTTTAGCGTTGGATTTTTCTTTAAAGATTTACTTAATAATTCAGCTCCATTTGTACTTATTGCGGCGGTTGGTATGTATTCTGATTTTGGCAAATCCCCATAACTTTGTGTTCCTGTATGTGGAAAATCATCTAATCTCAAATTCATAGAACGTACAATTGTTCCTACTGCTCCAAATTTAGCTGCTTCTTTTGCTCCTGCATATCTTTGATCTACACAACCTCCGTATGATTTAAATGTTTCAACATTTTCAGGATCCATTGGTCGGTTAAAGAATACTATTTTACCTTTTACTTTAGCTCCTAGTTCATTTAATTCTTTTATTCCTTGTACTTCGATTACCTCTGCAGTAACTCCTGTTTTTGGTGTTGCGATCGATCCTCCCAATGCTGTAATTGGTACTTCAATTTTAATTTTATTATCTAAAATATAAGCCGTTTCTTTTTCTCCACGAACCCAATGTGGCACCATTACTTCCTGAAGATATACTCTGTCTAGACCTATACTTTCTAACTGATTTTTTGTGTACTGCACTGCCTCAGCTGCGTTCGTTGAGCCTGACAAGCGCCCTCCGATATCATTAGACAGGTATTCTAACCATGTATAACATTTAGAGTTAGTTAAAGCTGATTTGTAAATAGATTTAATATTTTTTTCATCGGGAGTTTGTGCAAATGCAGTTAATCCACTTAAAAATAAAATAGTTAATAAAGATGTTTTTTTCATTGGTTATATGGCTTTTTGAAATTAGTTAACTTTTAGAAGTTCTTTTAATTTCAAAAATAGACAAATTTCTTTGTAACTCTGGTACGTTTTTCTATACGTTTTCTGAAAATAGAATCTGTAATTATTTCACTTCGATGATTTCATTTTTTACACTAATTCCATTCTCATTAAAAGCTTCAATTGTAAAGTAATATTTTGTGCCTTTATCTAAACCTCTAAAATCATACTTACTTTCATCATAAACCATTATGCTGTTGTATAATTTATTTGGATCAATTCCGTAATGAATAGTATAGCCAATTGCATCTGGTTGTTTTTTCCATGAAATCATTGCATTACGAGAGTCAGTCGAACTTCTGTCAACTTTAAACTCCGAGACTGGCTTTGGTTTTTCTAATAATCCATTTCCAAAAACTCTAAAATCAGACACTGCAAATAATCCTGAAGCATTATGTATGTTTACCATTTTTATATAACGCGCATTAATCGATTTTGTTAGCTCTACATAATCATGCGGTACATCTTTGTCATTTCTAGATTTATCTATAACCAAAGTCCAATTTACAGCATCGTCAGACATAAATATCTTATACTGATAATAGATATCCATTGCCTTATTGTATTGTGTTGCTTTATGATCGGCATAATTAATTTGCAGTGCCTTTATTTGCATCTTTCTGCCTAAATCAAGTTGCAACCATTCGCCCGGATTGCTCGTTTTTGCTGACCAATAGGTTTGAATATCTTCATCAGTCAAATTCTTAGCATCGTAGCAAAATTTCTCAAATACCTTTTTTCCACCGTTATCAACTCTATGCGTTTGAACTTCCATACATTCTTCTGAAGAAGAAACGGTTACAGGCTTTTTATACGAAAGTAACATCCAGCCTGAAGAAGTTCCTTTGGTCTGATCACGTTGTTTCGTTGGTAATACTATCGGAAAATCTCCGTATGATGTAATAGAATACATTACATCATCTTTATCGAATCCTGCTGGAAACATATCGATACGACGTTCAAAACGGTCTTTTATAGAGATTTTACACGTTCCTGTATTCCAGTAATTGCCATAATTATCAGCAAAGGTATTTCCGTGTCCAGCACCGATTACAAATCCTCCTGGTTTATATGACATCGGATTGTGTTTTTGGTATACAAATGGACCTAACGGATGATCTCCTACATGTACTCCATTGGCATAGCCTTTAAACTCTGTAGCTGGTGCTCCGTATTGCATATAATATTTCCCATTGTGTTTTGTCATCCACGCTCCTTCGATAAAATTCCCCCAAGGTGCAGGCTCCATATCATTATTAGGTCCAAAACGTTCCCATCCATGATTTGCAGGATCTAAGCCCACAACTTCTTTTATTTCGCCATATGGACGCTGAATATCTTCTACTTCTGTTGCTGCGTATAGTTTTGCATAATCTGCCTGATTTCCTACTGGAAGCCATGTTTTATAATCTACTTCTGTACCTACAAGTGGTAATTTCCCGCTTGAACCATAATACATATACACTTTTTTATCATCGTCCTGAAAAATTGCAGGATCCCAAGTTGGCAACATTGCTGTATTGACATGTCTTGTCCAACGACCCGATTTTGGGTCAGCTGTTTTCCAAATAGGATGATCTTTTTTCCATGTTGAACCTACATAAAACATCGTGTCATTTACAACCCAAGCTGCTGGTGCACATTGATCATCATCGGCTGGTCGTCTCTGGAAACTACCATAAACAAATTCCCAATTGGACATATCTTTACTCCAAAAGAATCCTGCTTGATTGGTTCCAAATAAATAGTACTCGTTTTTATAAGTAATTATCACTGGATCTGCACTCGAACGACGCGATTCTGGAATTCCATTATGATTTTCGGTGGTGTAATTGTATCCAATATTTACAGGATTACAATATGTTGATACAGGTTTGTTTGGATCAAACCATTCTGTCTTTCCAAAAAGGTTCGTTTTAGGTTCTGATCTATGAATTTTACATCCAACCAAAAGCAACAAAAGTGCTATTGAGTATAGTTTATAGTTATTTTTCATCATATCGTTTTATAATTTATAGATAAGTTTAATAGAATCTTATAAAAATCTATTTTTTAATCTTTATTCTTTCACTTAATAACTCAGGTTCATTGGTGGTTATATAGTTAAAATTATTCTCGATAATCCAATCCATATCGTTAATATCGTTAACCGTCCATACATTTAAGGTGATCTTATTATCCTTTGCTTCTTTTATCCAATCTGGATGTTTTTTAAATACTGAATAATGATAATCTACACCAGTAATTTTATCTTTTTTTACTTCCTTCGGCGATTTATTACCTTCTAAATATTGTAATGTTGTTTTAGAATCGACTTCGCGAATTTGTTTCAAGATGTCATAATCAAAACTGATATAAGTAGTTATTTTTTCAGCCTTAAGGCTCTTAACTATTTCAACAGCTTTTAATGCAATTTTTTTTCCTCTTTCTTTACTTACTCCCGAAGGTTTTATTTCACAAACTAAAGTTGTGTGTTTGTTATTTTTTAGTCCTTCTAGAATATACTCTCGCAACGTTGGTAGCTTTTCTCCATTAGAAAGTTTAAACTTAATCAAGTCTGCATATTTTGTCTCTTCTACAATTAGCTTATTATAATGTGGATCGTGATTTATAACAAGCGAATCATCAGCTGTCATAACTACATCAAATTCTGCCCCCACTGCTTTTAAATCGATAGCATGCCTAAGTGCTGCTATAGAGTTTTCTGGTAAATTATTTTTTTTCCATGCTCCACGATGTGCAACAATCCCATTTTTTGTTACATTACATGATGTAAAAACAAATAGTATTAGTATTAGAAATACGCGAAATATTTTAATAGTATTCATGGTAAAATTTTTTAAGGTTAAAAATAGTTAATAGGAAGCGAGTTTCTTTAAAAATGCGCCCTTTTAAGTTAAAAAAAAGGCCCTTCGAAACCAATACGAAGGGCCAAACACGAATCAATCTAACCAATTAATTGATTAACTCAAAACTAACTTTCTTATCTGCATTTGAATCAGTTCCAACATATATGTCGAATTGACCTGGTTCTGCAATAAATTTTAAATCTGAATTGTAAAATTTCAAATCCTCAACAGTAATTTCAAAATTCACAGTTCTTTTTTCTCCTTTTTTAATATCAATTTTTTGGAAACCTTTAAGTTCTCTTACTGGTCTTGTAACTGATCCTACTAAATCTCTTATGTATAATTGAACTACTTCTTTACCATCATAATTTCCTGTATTTGTAACATCAACGGTAACATTTAATTTTCCTGTAAAGTTCATTTTATCAGATGAAATTTTTAAGTTTGAATAATCAAAAGTTGTATAACTTAATCCATAACCAAAAGCATATAAAGGCTCATTTCTTTCGTCAATAAAGTTTGATCTGAATTTCTCAAATTTCCCTTCTTTGTTTACTAATGGTCTTCCTGTATTTTTTTGGTTATAATAAATAGGCACTTGTCCTACGCTTCTTGGGAATGTTGATGTTAATTTTCCTGAAGGATTTTCATCTCCAAACAAAACATCTGCAATTGCGTGTCCTGCTTCACTTCCTGCGAACCAAACATTAAGAATTGCTGGAACAGTTTCGCTTTCTTCTTTTATTACTAATGGGCGGCCATCAAATAAAACTACAACAACTGGTTTTCCTGTTTTTAATAATGCTTGTAATAGATCTTTTTGTGCTTGTGGAATTTCTAAATTAGTTCTACTACTGCTTTCTCCGCTCATCTCTGCAGATTCTCCAATTGCTGCTACAATTACATCCGATTGTGACGCCACTTTTAAGGCCTCTGCAAGCAACTCTTCTTTAGTTCTGTTATCACGATATAGTGTTTTACCAAACATCGTTGCGTTTTTTTCAAATTCTGCATCGTAATCAAGATTACTTCCTTTTGCATAAAGCACATTTGTAGATTTTCCTGCAACATCTTTAATTCCTGCTAATAATGAAATAGCAGTTTTCATATTTGTAGCAACACTCCAAGTACCTGGCATATTTTCTTTGGCATCTGCCAATGGTCCAATTACTGCAATAGTTCCTGATTTTTTTAAAGGCAATAATTGATTTTCATTTTTCAATAAAACCAAAGATTGTGAAGAAATTTTTCTAGCTTCGGCTCTATGACTTGCTGTAAAAATTTCTGTTTTAGCTCTTTTTGGATCACAGTATTTATATGGATCTTCAAACAATCCTAAATCATATTTAGCTTCAAGAATAAGGCGTACTGCATTGTCTAATTGTGCCATACTTACTTTATTCTCTGCCAATGATTTTTTTAATGTCGTAAGAAATCCTTCTCCTACCATATCCATCTCTACACCTGCGTTTAATGCTAATGCTGATACAGTTTGTAAATCTCCCATTCCATGATCAATCATTTCTGGAATTCCTGTATAATCTGTAACTACAAATCCTTTAAAACCCCACTCTTTTCTTAAAACATCTGTCATAAGCCATTTACTTCCAGTTGCAGGAATTCCGTCAACTTCATTAAAAGAAGCCATAACTGAACCTACTCCTGCATCTATCGCTGCTTTATATGGAGGGAAATATTCATTATACATTCTTATTTTACTCATATCTACCGTGTTGTAATCACGTCCTGCTTCTGGTGCACCATATAAAGCAAAGTGTTTTACACATGATAAAATCGTATTGTTTTTTGAAAGATCATGTTGTTGGTATCCATTAACCATTGCTTTTGCAATTTCGCTACCTAAGTACGGATCTTCTCCTGAACCTTCAGAAACTCTACCCCAACGTGGATCACGAGAAATATCTACCATAGGAGAGAATGTCCAGTTGATACCATCGGCACTAGCTTCTTTTGCCGCAATTTGAGCACTTCTTTCTATCGCTTTCATATCCCAAATACAAGATAATCCTAGCGGAATAGGAAATGTAGTTTCGTAACCATGAATGACATCCATACCAAAAAGCAAAGGAATTTTCAATCGGCTTTTTTCGACTGCAATCTTTTGTACTTCTTTAATTTTTTGAACTGATTTAATATTAAATAAGCCTCCTACTTTACCTTCTTCAATATTTTTAGCAACATTAGAACTATTAGCCTGACCTGTTGTTATATCTCCTGATGTTGGTAAATTTAACTGTCCGATTTTTTCATCTACTGTCATTTTTGACATCAACTCTGAAACGAACTCAGATCTTGGCTTAATTTTTACCGTTTTTTTGGCTTCTTTTTTTTGAGCATAACTCAAAAAAGCACATCCTAAAAAGAGTATTACTAATTTGTTTTTCATTCTATGGGTTTTATTTATTTCTTACTTGTTTAAACATCCAGTCATAAATTTCCTGGTTGTCATATACTCTTGACCAACTATCATGACCTGCGTCATCAAAAATGGTCAACTCTACATTGCTATTACATTTTTTTAATTCTTTATAAATTGTAATAGCATAATCTATATTCACGACATCATCCATTAATCCATGAAAAATTCGTGTTGGAATCTTTGCTATTTTACAGGTCTGTTCTAATTGAATTAAATCTACAAATCCCGAAATAGGAACTATTGCTGCAAACATATCCGGATGTGCAAAAGCTAGATTCCATGTTCCCCAACCTCCCAGACTTAATCCTGTTACATAAATTCTATCTGAGTCGATATTATTTTCTTTTTGGATTTTTAATATCAATCGATATAAAACTTCTGCATCCCATTCTTCGTTCTCTGGACATTGCGGAGCAAGGACATAAGCATCGAGTTTATGGTCTTTTAAATACTTAAATGGACCATGAATTTTTACTTTCTCTATATCTGATCCTTTTTCGCCTGAACCATGAAGAAAAATTAGCAATGGTTTCTTCTCTTTTATATCCGCTGGAATATGCAATGCGTACCCTAGTTCATGTTTTTGAATGATTTCGGTTTTGATCTTCCCATTTACAGTTGTTTGAGCAAAAGAAATGAACGAAAATAATAGAGCTACTACTGCTAATTTATGCTTCATATTATGGTTGTTTTTCTAGAATCCGTATTTACCTGAGTGGAAACCTAAGCCTATCAATCCTTGTTTAACTTCTGGAGCATTCATAAATAATTTCCATAATAAACCTGAACGATAGTTTTCTAACATTACTACTTCAGGACCTTGGTCTATGGCCAAGTAGCGTTGTGCAGTCCAACCATATTGTAAGCTACTGGCATCATAAAATCCTGCTACTCCCCAAGTATCTTTTTTATGATTTTCATATAAATTACGCATCACTGCAATAGATTCTTTTGGTGTATAAACAATAGAACTTATTGCTGCTGTTGGTGCAATAACTCCTACATCATTACTTGGCATATGTGCATTGTAACCTATGGTCCCATCAGGATTTCTAGAATATGATGCGGTTAATCCCCAATAATCAGAACCATATCCTTTAAATTTCTTAGGATTCTCTACACAATACTCATAATCGATTTTAACGTGATTTACATTAAGATCCCAATAGTTTGCATATTTATCAGTTAATTGATTTGGATCAAGTCCAACATACGAATAATGTGCCCAGAATAAAGGACCTCCAAATTCTTCAGCTCCATTGTGTTTTAGAATTAGGGGAATATTATATTTGGTTTTATCCGTAACTATTCCCCCATTTCTTGCCCAACCTTCGTGGTATTCTTTCGGCGTAATTGGGTGTGTTGGCGAAGCTGCCGCCAATATGTAAGTAATTAAACATTCGTTATATCCTTCTAGAGGAAAATTCATTTGCCAATCATAAGTAGGCGACCAGTGCCAGTACAAGAAATTCTTGTTATTAGTGTACCATTTCCAATCTACACCTTTCCAAAGTACATCGTATTTTTTAGCAACTGCTTTTTCGGCTTCTGAACCGTCTTTTAAATATTCGCGAACTGTAAGCATTCCGCTAACTAAAAATGAAGTTTCAACTAAATCTCCTCCATTATCTTTAGTTCCAAATGGCTTTACTTTTCCTGTATTTCCATCTATCCAATGCGACCAAGCTCCGTGAAAACGGTCAGCTTTGTCTAGGAAATCAGCTATTTTATTCAGTCTATCAACACCTTCTTTTTTAGTAATGTACCCTCTTGACATTCCTGATACGATTGCCATTAACCCAAAACCAGAACCTCCGGTCGTAACAACATTAGCATCATTTTCGGGATAAACCCCATCAGGATGATAACGCTCTCTCGCCAAGCCTGAGTTTGGTTCGGCATAATCCCAAAAATATTTAAAGGTTTGTTTCTGCACGAGCTCAATAAGCTCTTCGTCTGTTAACTTTACAACTTCTGGAGTTACTACTGCACCATCTTCTGATATAGTCGCATGCGAACCACAACTAAAAAAAACAAACGAGACTAATAAAACTGAAATTCTAATCATTATAAAAATTTATGCCATTAATAAATAATCACTTCCTTCAGTAGATGAAGGAAGTGATATTTTTGTATTTTAATTAGTAACCAGGGTTTTGTTTTAAAATACCGTTACTCAATGAAATAGCCTGAGCTGGAATTGGGAAAAGTTCATTTTTCCCAGCCGTAAATCCTTGAGGTCCTAAAACAGCTGGTCCTCTACCTTGACGTACTAGATCTAAAAATCGATCATTCTCCATACCCATTTCTGATCTTCTTTCCTTCCAAATAGCTAGACGTAGTTGATCCTTAGACATAGATGTTAAAGCTGGTAACGATGCTCTTTGTCTAATCTTATTAACAGAAGCTAAAGCTAACCCTGTATCTCCAATTTCATTTGCTGCTTCAGCATTCATCAAAAGAACTTCTGCAAAACGCATTAGTCTAATGTTTTGCTCAGAACCTTCAGAACAGTTTCCTATTTGTCCAGATGGGACATATGCTTTTTGGTTGTACATTGGGTTATCACCTGTTGGTTTAATATAATCTTTTTCAGGAGTGGTTTCGCCTCTATAAATAATAGTTGCATCTCTACGTACGTCACCTGCCTCATAAGAATCAGATAAATTCTGAGAAGGAACATTGAATCCCCATCCAAATTGATCTCTTACTCCTTGCACTTGAGAAAATTGAGAATTTGATAAATCACAATTCCCAGAAACATAAGTACATTGTACTTCTAAAATCGATTCTATACTATTTTCAAATTCAATACGGAAAACACTGTTATAACTTGGCAACAAGCCATATCCCATTCCCATTACTTGATTAGTAATAGAAAGTACTTTATCCCAATTTCCTAAATACATATGCGCTTTTGCTTCATATGCTCTTGCAGCGCCTTTTGTTGCTCTACCAATATCTGTAGCTCCATAATTAGCTGGTAAGTTTTCCTCTGCAAACTTAAGATCAGCCAAAATAAAGTTGTAAACTTCATCTTTTGAGTTTCTTGGACGGTTATAATTTCCATCAGCAGGAAGTCCATCGTATATAGGCACTCCACCATAAAGCTTAACTAAATTAAAATAATGGTATGCTCTAAAAAAACGTGCTTCAGCAAGCAACCTTGTTTTCAAGGCGTCATCCATATCAATATTTGGGACATTAGTAATTGTTTGATTAGCTAAATTAACACCTCTAAATTGTCCAGACCAATATCCTTCAATAATCCCTGCAGATGCAGTAAACGTAAAGTTTTTGATATCATCAAAGAAAGGAGCATCTCCAGGTGAACTACCTTTATCAGCATCATCAGAAGATACAGACAAAATAATTGGAGCAAAAGCCGCTAAATCCCAAGTTCTAAGATTAGTATAAATTGCACTTACAGAAGCTAAAGCATCTTCTTTTGTTTTGAAGAAGTTTTCGCTTTTGATTTGATCTTCTGGCTTTATATCAAGATAGCTTTCGCTACAAGCACTTAAAAGTGCTACTCCAAAAAGTGTAAAAATTATTTTTCTCATTTTATTAAAAATTTAAGTTAATACCAAAACTGTATGTAGCTGATAATGGGTAAGCATTATTATCAACTCCTAAGTTTTCAATAGTTTGATTTCCTAATTCAGGAGAAAAACCATTGTATTTAAATGCAGTAAATGGATTTTGTGCGCTTAAATAAAAGCGTAATTTTTCGATTTTAATTCTACTTAATAAACTTTCAGGTAAAGTGTACCCTAATTGTATCGTTCTTACTCTAAAGTAATCTCCCTTTTCTACGTAAAATGAACTAGGGCGAGAAGAATTTTGATCTGAATTTGCTGCAGGATAAGTATTAGAAGGATTAGAAACTGTCCAACGATTATTTACGAAATCTTGGTCCCAATTTTCATTACCAAAACGAGAATTTCTATTAAAATTATATATTTCATTTCCTGCAACTCCTTGAAATTCTAATGCTAAATCAACATTTGAATATGCTAAATTTACTCCAAAACCATAAGTTACATCAGGAATTGGACTTCCTAAAAATGTTTTATCATTATTGTCAATTACACCATTTTCATCTATATCTTTAAATTTTAATGCTCCAACTTTTGATCCTAAAGCAGTTGCTTCAGCTTGAGTTTGAATAACCCCATCAGTTTGGAAACCATAGTAAGCTCCTACTTCTTGTCCTTTTTCATATCTTTTCACAGGATTACCAAACAAACTAGGTCCTGTATTAAAGAATGATCCACCTATTACATCTGTAATTTGGTTTTTGATTGTTGTAAAGTTCCCATAAACAGAATATGTGAATTTTTCACCTATTTTATCATTCCAAGTCGCAGAAAATTCAACTCCTTTATTTTCAAATGAACCAGCATTAGTATAATAATTTCCTCCTAACCCAGATGTACTTAAATTAGTAATATTAAAAATAGCGTCTTTAGTTTCTTTTTTATAGTAACCTGCTTCAATAGACAAACGATCTTTTAACATTCTTAATTCAATTCCTATATCAGTACCAGTAACAACCTCCCATTCAATTGATGGATCTACTAATTTAGTGATAGATATTGCTGAATTTACTTGAGAAGGATTTCCGAAAAATGCACCTGACATTGTAGATGCAGTATTATCAAACTGTCTTGTAATAGTTGCATTTCCTAATTTACCCCAGCTTCCTTTAATTTTCAAGAAATCTACGCCTAAATTCTCCATGAACTTTTCTTTACTAATAACCCATCCAAGACCTACAGAAGGAAAAGTAGCTGATTTTTGATTTCCATCAAAATTATAAACTGAAGCTCCGTCACGACGAACAGTTGCATTAAAAAGGTATTTATCATCAAAAGCATATTGTACACGTCCAAAATAAGATTGGAAACGAGTTTCACTTCCTTGATCTCCAGGTTTATCTGCTAATAAGTCAGTTAATGAATTACCTAAATTTAAATATAAAGTTTCATCAGAACCAAAAAAAGGAACATCAATTACTGAGAATGAAGTGTTTCTGGTTTTTCTGCTTTCGCGACTCGCACCTGCTAAAGCTACAATTCTATGTTTATCAAAAGATTTTGTCCATGTAAGAGTATTTTCTGTCAAAAGATTATCTCTTGTAGCATCATTTTTTATAAGCTTACTGTTTCTAAGTATAGCTGATGTAAGAGGCATGAATTCTGGAGTATAGATATACGCAGAAGAAGTTTCAAAATCTCTAGAAATATTAACCTTATAAGTTAAATCTTTCAAAACGTCATATTCAGCATATCCGCCTAACAATGTTCTTGTTATATTAGTTTTACCTCTATATAAATCCAACATCATTCTTGCATTATTATCTCCAGCCGTACCTAAACCAGAACCAGTAGGAACTTTACCGTAAGAACCATCATCATTATATACAGGAACTACAGGTGGTGTAATTCTTGCTGTTTGAAAAGGTGCATTTGCATCATTTGAATCTGATTTAGAGTATGCTAAATTAGCTCCAACTCTAAATCTGTCAGATACATCATAAGAAGTATTAAAACGTGCAGTTATTCTTTTGTAATCTTCTCCAGAACTTACTCCTTTACCTGCATTCATGATACCGTCTTGAGTAAAGTAACCTATACCCATAGCGTATCTTGCTTTTTCTGAAGCACCACTAATACCTAGATTGTGAGAATTAATCAAAGAAGTCTTTCTTAAAATTTCATCCATCCAGTTTGTATCAACTCCATTAAATTGACCTAAAGTCAATACTTTCGATGGATCTGTATTTCCTTCAAACTGTAGTTTTTCGTTATAAAGTTGTACATAATCTGATGCATTTGCAAACTTTGGCACATTAGTAGGAGTCTGAATTCCAAGATTAGAATCATAACTGAATTTGATATTCTCAGCAACGCCTTTTCTTCCTAGTTTAGTTGTTATTACTATAACTCCGTTTGCTGCTCTAATACCATAAATAGCTGAACTTGAAGCATCTTTAAGGATACTCATCTTATCAATATCATTTGGATTAAGATAAGAAATATCATTAGTTATTACTCCATCAACAACGTAAAGCACATCTCCACCAGAAATACTACCGATTCCTCTTACACTCACTTTTGGCTGTCCACCTGGACTTCCTGAGTTAACAATAGAAACCCCGGCAACTTTTCCTTGAAGTGAACTCACTGCACTGGCATTAGGTCTATTTTCTAAATCTTTTTGAGAAACTACAGTGATTGCCCCCGTAATGTCTGATTTTTTTTGAGTTCCGTATCCTATAACTACAACCTCTTTTAAAGCTGTATCTTGAGATTCTTTCAGAACAATACTCATAGGAGTTGAAGTTGCGTTTATCACTAGGGCTTCAAATCCAACCATGCTAATCTTTAAAGGCTCGCCTACTTTGGCTTTGATCTCAAAATTACCATCAAAATCTGTGTCTGTAGAAGTTCTAGATTCTGTGGCGACAACCATTGTTCCTGGAATTGCCATACCTTGTGAATCTAAAACCTTACCTTTAATTACTTGACCAGACATATAGGCTGGAAGTAGAATGAGTGCTAATAAGCTAAAAATAAGATTTCTCATATATTAATAAATTGTTAAAGTTAGTTCGTCAAACTTAGATAATTACAACGTTATAGTACGTTAAATAGAAATACTACATGAATACATCAAAACATACAAAACACACACCAATTACCTAATAAACAAGTATTTAAACAAAACAAAAATACACCACTCTACATCATGATGATGTAGTAATGATGTATTGTAATTTGACATAAATTAAAGTTAAATAATGCATTATCTCTAAAAAACTAAGATGTTTTTATAGATTCAATAAAAAATTAGAAAGGTTTTCATCCTGAACTAAGTTCAATTTCTTTCTTAATCGATAACGATGTAGCTCTACTCCTCTAAATGAAATATTCAGTAAAGGAGCTATCTCTTTTGAAGAAAGATTCATTTTTAAATAAATACAAAGCTTAATATCCTTCGAAGTTAAATTTGGATATTTTTGAGAGAGGTTTGTCACAAACTCATTATGAATTTGATTTAGATTGTTTTCAAAAATTTCCCACTCATGCTTATTAACAGCATTTATTTTTATAGCTTTTTTAATTTCACTTTTAAGTTTATTAAAATCTGTTTCTGAGTCAAGAATGCTTTGGATCTTCTCAATCATTTCTCCTTGTTTAGCAATAGAAAGTGATTTACCTGCAACCTCTGATGATTTGGTTTGCAATTCAAGTTCAAGAATATGTTTTTGGTACTCTTGACTGTTCAAATCATGCTCAGCTTTCAATTCCATTTCTAGAATTTCTTTCTGATGTCTTAGTTCCTCTTCTCTTAATTCTAATTTTTGCAAATACCGCATTTTATTCCATCTATAGTAAACATATAAGACACCTGCTATAAAAGACAGGTACAATAAAAGCATCCAAAAAGAAAAATACCACGGTTTAGCGACAAAAAAATTAAAACTTGAAATTTTACTGTAACTTAAACCATCATGATTATATATCTCGATATTATGTGATCCACTATTTAAGTTATTTAAAACTATCAAACCATCTTTTATAGATCTAAAATTATTTTCATCATTAATTTTATAAAATAAGTTTGGCTTAGTTGCCCCGAATAAACCAGAGATAACATTTATTCGTAATTCTGAATTATAATTTATTCTTGAATTATTTTCAATTAAGTTTTCATCATTGAATACCTCGACCTTTAAATCTAATTTTAGTTTATTTATCTCTTTTAGCTTAAAGGATATAAAACCATCGTCTAAATTCAATAAGTAATTGTTCTTATCCTTAAATATATTCAGATTCTCATTAATGATTTTACCTTTATAGTATTTTTCCTGAATACTATTCCAAATAAATTTATTTCCATTTGCATAAATATGGTACAAAAGCCCGTCTTGTAACAATATAAAATGATTTTCATCTATAGCGGCTACATCTGAAATATTCTTAAAATTATAATTAAAAAGCTCATTGTTTTCTAATTGATTGGTGATCGAGTTATAAGTGTACCACGTTTTATTTATTAAAAACAGAATTTCATTTCTGAACTCAAATATTTTTACACCAAAATCATTTCCAATTTTACTGTGCTGTGTAACATTTTCTACTTTCTCTGTTTCATAATTGTTATTATACAAGATTCTATATAATCCCCTATAATTATCAGCAGCCCATACTTCATTTTTTTTGTTCTGAGCTACATATTTTATAGGTTTCATTAATCCTTTTAGAACTACTTTTTCTTCCAGATTGTTACTATCCTTATAAACAACAACACCACTATAAGTTGCTTGAAAATAAGAATTACCAATACTACTTTTGGTGAAATTCCATCCTCCGTTTATTGTATTTAACTTAGAGAACTTCCCGTTTTCATACAAAAATGTTCCTTCATTATGGCCTATAAAATACCTATTATCTACTTTGCTTATATTCCACGCTTGCCCTTGACTATTAGGAATCAAAGAAAGTTTCTTATCTGCATACTTAAAAACACCATGATTAGATGCCATTAAATACTCTTTATCGATATTAACTACGGAATATACAGATCCTAAAACTCCCGAATTATCATAAAAAATAGAAACTGGTGAGGTAACTTCAATATGAGCTATTCCATTATCTAATCCTAACCATAAATCATCTTCTTTATCTAGTCCGATACTTAAAATGGAATTGTTCATCAACACATTTTTTCTATTGATGTTTTTAAAAGAATTATCGTTAAAATCAAACATATAAATCCCTTCTCCAGCTGTACCAATTATAAGTTTATTATTTTTTAAAAAACGGGCAACATTAATATTTGCATTTTTTAAGACCTCATTTAATGGATTATTCCAAGCTGTTAAAATCCCTCTATCATCCACAAAAATTCCTTTTTTATGGGTAAAGATGTATGTTTTGTTTCGATGTTTTTCAATAGCATGAATGACATTATTTTTTATTGCTCCCCAACCTTTTACTGGATTTAACTTGTTTCCGTTAAGAACAAAAACACCATGCTCAACAGAAGCAACAAGCAATTGATTATCTACAATAAAACAGTAGGAAATCAAAAATGGCAATTTCGTTTTCTGGATTGATTTTCCGTCATAAATAAAGATTTGATTGAATGATTGGAAATAAATTAAATCATTAAGTTTAAAAATTTTCCATACTTCTTCATTCTCATTCTCATCAAATACACCTCTGTTTTTAGACACAGAAACGTACTTCATTTTTCCATCTTGTCGATACCAATATCCAAATTCTTTATAAGATCCTGAATAAACTTTATCACCATCAACCATAATTGATCGAATGATTGTTTTATTTGGTAATGTATATTTTTCCCAAACAACTCCATTATATCGTACCAAGTAATGATTATTTGCAAAATACATTGCATTATCATTTCCTTGTGCAACACTCCATGTCTGGTTGTCTCCTTCGTAACTAGATTTATTATAATTTTCTACAAAGGGAAGTAACTCTTGAGCTTGAATTTGAAAAGTTATGAAAAGAAGGAAAAATAACTTAAGAAGATTTGATTTCAAAATATTGGTATTTGTGTTCAAATATAATCACATTTATTCAATTTTTCATATAAAAAAAGCCTCTCATAGAGAAGCTTTCCTTTTATAAAAACAATTAACCTTATTTAATTTTTAAGTAAGTGATAGACCTGATTTGCAATTTCAAACTCTTCATCTGTAGGGATTACCAAAATTTTAGTCTTAGATGCTTCAGTATTAATTTCACGATTTGATTTAGAACGAATTTGATTTTTTTCATCATCAAGCTCAATTCCAAAATATTCCATATCCGTACATACTAATTTTCTTATATGCGACGAGTTCTCTCCTATTCCTGCGGTAAAAACAATAGCATCTAAACCATTTAAAGCCGCCGCATAAGAACCTATATATTTTTTAATTCTATAGGCATTCATAACCAAAGCCAATTGACATTCTTTATTTCCATTTTCTGCTTCTGATTCAATATCACGTAAATCACTATAACCCGTAAGCCCAAGCATACCACTTTGTTTCAACAAAATCGAATTGACCTCATCTGGAGTATAATTTAGATTTTTCATCATATAAAAGATAACCGATTGATCTATATCTCCTGCTCGTGTACCCATAATCAAACCGTTTGATGGAGAAAACCCCATGGTATGATCAATACTTTTTCCATCTTTTATTGCTGTCATACTACATCCGTTTCCGAGATGTATCGTGATAATTTTAGATTTATGCTCTAAGCATTCCATTGCTTGTTCAGAAACATATTTGTGGCTAGTTCCATGAAAACCATAAACACGTATTTTATTTTCTGTTAAAAGATAATTGGGTATCGCGTATTTATATGCTTCTACAGGAATTGTTTGATGAAAAGCAGTATCAAAAACAGCTACTTGTTTTGCAGTTGTAAAAATTTCTTCGGCTACATTTATCCCAACATAATGTGCTGGATTGTGTAACGGAGCTAATTCTGAAAGCTCTTTTACTTTGTTTTTAACCTCAGCGGTAATAATTGTTGTATCCGAAAAAAGACTACCCCCATGAACGATGCGATGTCCAACAGCATCAATCTCTGAAGTAGCTTTTATTACTCCTATTTCATCATTTAAGAGTAAGTTAGCAACTCTTTCTAATCCAATTTTATGTGTTAATATCGATGCTGTTTCTTCAAAAGAAACGTCTTTCGTTTTATAAGTTACATTCGAACTCTCTAATCCTATTCTGTCTATCATTCCAGAACAAATTACTTCGTTGTCTGGCATTCGCATTAATTGATATTTTATAGAAGAACTTCCTGAATTTAATATTAATATTTTCATGTGTATATTTTTATAATCCTTGTGCTTGAATGGCTGTAATAACAACTGTATTTATAATATCATCTACGGTACAACCTCGGCTTAAATCATTTACTGGTTTTTTTAACCCTTGTAACATTGGCCCTATTGCTAATGCTCCTGTTTCTCTTTGTACAGCTTTGTAAGTGTTATTTCCGGTATTTAAATCAGGGAAAATAAGTACACTTGCTTGTCCTGCAACTTCTGAATCTGGCATTTTACTTTTTCCAACACTTCTATCTACTGCAGCATCGTACTGAATTGGTCCTTCTATTTTTAAATCAGGTCGTTTTCGTTTAACAATTTCTGTTGCAGTTCTTACTTTTTCAACTTCATCTCCTTTTCCTGATGAACCAGAAGAATAAGAAAGCATTGCTATTTTTGGTTCTATCCCAAAAGCAAGACTAGATTCCGCAGAAGAAATAGCAATTTCTGCCAATTGTTCGGCAGTAGGGTTTGGATTAATAGCGCAATCTCCAAATACCGAAACTCGATCTTCTAAACACATAAAAAACACAGATGAAACTACCGATGAATTAGGTTTGGTTTTAATGAACTGAAGCGCTGGCAATATCGTATGTTGTGTTGTATGAGCTGCCCCAGAAACCATT
The DNA here is from genome assembly GCF_020991525.1 of Flavobacterium sp. EDS. NCBI lineage: Bacteria > Pseudomonadati > Bacteroidota > Flavobacteriia > Flavobacteriales > Flavobacteriaceae > Flavobacterium > Flavobacterium sp. EDS. The sequence goes on along the minus strand of NZ_JAJMOZ010000003.1, from coordinate 71,868 downwards.
CCATCAGCATCACCTTTATACACCATCATTGTACCAAAATAAGAGACATCTTCCATTAAATCTCTTGCCATTGTAATACTAACATTTTTAGCCTTTCTAAGCTCATAATATGTATTTGCATAATCCTCATAAAGGTCAGATTCTACCGGATTAATAATATTGACTTTAGAAAAATCAAAAGTAATCCCCAGTTCAGTCACTTTATTTTCGATTTGTTTTTTATCTCCAATAATAGAAATATCAACAACATCCATATCTAATAATCTTGAAGCTGCCATAATGATCCGATCATCATTCCCTTCTGGCAAGACAATGTGTTTACGATGCTGTTTCGCTCGTTTAACCATATTGTATTGAAACATTTTTGGCGTCATCCCTTCTGCTTGAAAAGTGATTAATTTTTCAGACAAACTATCTAAATCAACATATTTTTCGAAAGTAGTAATTGAGGTTTCTATCTTATGACTATTATTGGCATAAATTTGCGATTTGATTGCCCCTATTTTATTCGTAATATGATATGTTCCTTCTTCTACAGCAATAATTGGAACGATTGCAGACAATCCTTCTATTAATTTCAAAATACTTTCTTCTGGCAAAATATTTCCTGTAAGCACAATTCCTGAAATTGCAGGATAATTGGCTGATTCATTTGCTTGCAATGCACCCAAAATAATATCGGCACGATCTCCAGGAGTAATTACTAACGAGTTTGCTCCTAAATGCACCAAATAATTATGCAATTGCATTGCTCCAACACTAAAATGCCCGGTTTGATTGTTTAAATAAGCTTCTCCAAATAAAACTTTAGCCCCAAGGTGATTAACAATTTCTTGCATCGTTGGATGATTCAAACTCGAAATAATAGGAATTGCATTTACCAAAACTCCTTCAGGTAAGCTTTTTTGCAATCCAGAAGTCACCAATTCTATGTTCTCAATTTGTACTTTATTAGCAATAACCGCCAATACCTCAACATCTTTTATTTTAAATGAATTATAAACCAGTGAAAGATTATCTATTAATTCATCTAATGTTTTACCAACTCCTGATCCTAAAATAATAGTAGGAATTCCTAAATTCTTTGCAATTAATACATTTGTATCCAATTCAATTGCAGTACCTTCTCCAGTAAAGCTGGTTCCTTCAACCAATACAAAATCAAAACGTTCTTCAAGACGTTTGTATTTTTCGATAATCAAATCAAGAACTTCACCTATCTTACCTTTATTTTTTTTCTTAATTAATTTGCTTTTGGTTATTGCAAAGGCATCTTCAAAGGCTATATCAAGATTAAAATGCGTTAGTACTGTATCGATATGATTGTCTCGATCTCCATCGACAAAATCCTCTATAATGGGTCTAAAATACCCTACTTTGGCAGTTTTCCCCATTAACATACTCATCAATCCCAACGTGATAATAGATTTTCCACTATTCTGCTCACTTGTCGCTATATATACCGCTTTACTCATAAATTCATTCTTTAAAACATTATAAAAGTAATTTAAATTCTATGTTGATCTATTAAAAAAAACTTAAACCATTGAACCTAAAAATTAACCTTAAACAAAATGGTCTCCTAGTCATAAATCACTTTAATTTGAAAGCAAAATTAAAAGAATTCCTCCTTGTTACAACTGATTTTTGTCATATAAAAGACAACTATATCCACTATTATTTCCTCTTGACTTCAATACATATTCTGAAGTACCAGTGAATATAGTATCAACTATTAATCCTAAAACCATCTTCTTTTTTTAAAATAAATAATTAACGCAATCACCAACAAAAACATACCAATCATAACAGAATAGTATCCATACTGATATTTCAATTCTGGTATGTTTTCAAAATTCATCCCATACACTCCAACGATAAAAGTAAGCGGAATAAATATTGCCGAAATAATAGTAAGTGTTTTCATAATTTCGTTCATCTTATGGCTTTGTGCCGAAAAATAAAAATTAGAAGCACTTTCTAATGAACTCATATCTGACTCTATTTGTTCTAAAAGCTCAAGACTTTTTTGATGCAAACGTGCAAAAAAACTAAAATTTTCTTTTTCTATCCCATTAAATGTATTGTCGTCTTTTATACTTTTAATATCATACAAAGAATCACGAAGTGGAATAATAGAACGTTTTAAGAAATTAAAATTATCCCTATGTTTTTCTATTTTCTCAAGAATAATAGGATTTGTATCGCCCTTAGTAATATTAATTAGTTCTTCGACCTTATTTTCCTCATCCTCAAGCGTGATATAGAAATTTTCCATAACTGCATCTAACAATAAATAAAGTAAGTAATCGACTTTTTTAGTCCTTACAATTCCTGCGTGTTGCCTAATACGCTCACGAATATGAGTAAAGAAATCACTTCGTTTTTCTTGAAAAGAAATTAAAATACCATCCTTGATTATAAAACTAATCTGCTCGACACTAATATTATCCGAGTCCTCTGAAGGTAAAAGTGATTTTATATTAAAGAAAAGAATTTCTTGCTGTTCTTGTAGTTTTGTTCTTTTGGAGGTATTAAGTATATCAGCAAGCATAAACCCATCTACTTCAAAATATTCACCAATAGATTTAATCAAATCGATATTGTTTAAACCATGAATATTTAGCCAATTATTTTTAGTATAATCAATACAGGTTTTTAAAGCTAATATATTAAAATTTTCATATTCGGTGATATCTAAATCATCGTAAACGAAAAGCTGCATTTCTGACTGAGTATCTTTATGCCGACCTGTATATTCTAATGAATAAGGTTGTAGTTTACGGCCTTTTTTGTATTTTATTTTTCTCATTCAATAAATGATTTATATAGTAATATTACAAAAAAGTTTTTTAAAACACTGCTACATTCCCAATTTTGGCATTACTAAAACAAAATTCTAACTTATTTAAGAATTAAATAAAGTAGGTTATTATTTTACTTTCTTTTCCATAATAAAGTCTTCCATTAAGTATCCATGATCGAGCTCAATATCAGCTTCGGCTACAATTTCGAAGCCCATTTTCTTATAAAAAGAAGCTGCTTTATTAAATCTGTTTACATTCAAAGTAACGATATCTGAACCTTTTTCTTTAGCTGCGGCCTCAACAGCATCAATTAATATTTTCCCCATACCTTTTCCTTGTGCTTCAGGAAGTAAATACAGTTTGTTTAAACGTGTAGCCTTCTTATCTTGGTAATTATGTTGATACCCCGCATAACCAAGACAAAAATCATCCTCATAAGCCATTGTAAAAATATGTCCATTGCGAATACTCTCTTCTAAAAGTGTTGGCTCATAAAATTTGCCAAGCATATAATCAAGCTGCTCTTTAGATAGAATTTCACCATAAGTATTTGGCCAAGTTTTAAATGCAATTTCTCTTATTGCAGGTACATCAATTGCCGATGCTATTTTAAGTGTAATCATTTGTTTAGACTTTTTAGATTGCTAGACTTCTTAGACTAGCTTAGGATTTTAGATTCTTTAGATTTTATGATAATTGGAATTGTCCTTCGACTCCGCTTAGGATGACATTAAATACTGTTACTAAAAACTGAAACTGCTTAGACTTCTTAGACTGGCTTAGAATTTTAGACTCCTTAGTTTTTATTTTAGACTTTATACTAATTAGAATTATCCTTCGACTCCGCTCAGGATGACATTAAATACTGTTACTAAAAACTGAAGACTGAAAACTAATCTTATCCGTGAATTGTCTCTCCTTTTCCGTAATTAGAAATTATAGACTCTTCGTAGGCAAGCCATTCTCTCCAACGTTTCTCTACATCGATTCCTACTCCATATTTTCTAGCATAAGTGATAAAAGTAGTATAATGTCCTGCTTCACTTTCCATCAAATCTCTGTAAAAAACTGCCAATTCTTCGTCATTAATGTTTTCCGAAAGTACTTTAAATCTTTCGCAACTTCTGGCTTCAATCATTGCAGAGAACAATAATCGCTCGACTAAGCTCGAAACACGACTTCCGTCACTGCTTCTTTTCATATATAAATATAATTCATTTACATAATCGTCTTTGCGTTCACGCCCTAATTTCAATCCTCTTTTGATGATGATATTGTGCACTTGTTCAAAATGGTCAATTTCTTCTTTAGCCAAAGCCAATAAATCTTTAACTAAATCCTGATGCTCTGAATTGTTGGTTATTATCGTAATAGCATTTGTTGCTGCTTTTTGTTCGCACCAAGCATGATCTGTTAATATCTCCTCAATATTTTTCTCTACAATATTTACCCATCTTGGGTCAGTTGGTAACTGTAATCTTAATACGCCCATAATCTTTATGTTTTATTTTGTTTCAGCTTTTCTTTGTTTAAAGTTTCCTTTGTCAATCGAGCTTTCAGCCTCGGGATGTTCTCTAGAACTAAAAAAAGTTTAAAGTTTTGCTTTACGTTTTTACGCGTCACAAAACTTTAAACTTGAAATCTGAAACTCGAAACAATTAAGTTTCAAATTTTATTTTATTTAGTAAACGAAGATAGCTCTTTCGCTCATCATTTCATTTACTTCATTAGCAACTTCTTCGATAACTTCTTCACTTGTGTGGTTTGTTAATACTCTATCGATTAAAGCAACAATAGTTTCCATATCGTCTTCTACTAAACCACGAGTGGTGATTGCAGCTGTTCCTACACGGATACCTGAAGTTACAAATGGTGATTTATCATCAAATGGAACCATATTTTTATTTACAGTAATTTCAGCTTTTACTAATGCATTTTCAGCATCTTTACCTGAAATTCCTTTATTTCTAAGATCGATTAACATCATATGATTGTCTGTTCCTCCAGAAATAATATCGTATCCTCTTTTCACAAAAGCTTCTGCCATTGCACTTGCATTACTTCTTAATTGCATTGCATAAGTAAAGAATTCATCTTGTAATGCTTCTCCAAAAGCAACCGCTTTTGCAGCAATGATATGCATTAAAGGTCCTCCTTGATTACCAGGGAACACAGCTAAGTCTAATAATGCAGACATCATTCTGATTTCTCCTTTTGGATTTGTTAATCCTAGTGGATTTTCAAAATCTTTACCCATCAAGATCAATCCTCCACGTGGTCCACGCAATGTTTTATGCGTTGTTGTAGAAACGATATGACAATGAGGAATTGGGTCATTCATTAATCCTTTAGCGATAAGTCCAGCAGGATGCGAGATATCAGCAAATAAAATTGCTCCTACGCTATCTGCAATTACTCTAAAACGCTCAAAATCCATATCACGAGAATAAGCCGAAGCTCCTGCAATGATTAATTTTGGTTGCTCTTTTGTAGCAATTTCTTGAATTTTATCATAATCTAAACGCCCTGTCTCTTTATCAACACCATAAAAAACAGGTGTATATAAACGTCCCGAAAAGTTTACTGGAGACCCGTGAGTTAAGTGACCACCGTGAGATAAATCAAATCCTAAGATTTTATCTCCAGGCTTTAAACATGCATGATAAACTGCAGTATTTGCTTGTGATCCTGAATGTGGTTGTACGTTTGCATACGTAGCACCAAATAATTCTTTGGCTCTATCGATAGCAATTTGCTCAATTACATCAACTACTTCACAACCTCCGTAGTATCTTTTACCTGGATAACCTTCTGCATATTTATTAGTTAAAACAGAACCAGCTGCTTCCATTACCTCATCACTTACAAAATTTTCTGAAGCGATTAGTTCTAATCCGTGAATTTGTCTGTCTTGTTCTTCAAGAATAAGATCAAAAATTTGTTCGTCGCGTTGCATTTTTTAGTTTTTCGTTAATTTGATGCAAAAATACAAAAAAACGTTTGTCAAACTGTTAGATTATGATATATTTGACATAGAATTTTTCAACAAATAATTAACATTCACATGCCGATAACAGCCAACGATACTAAACGAAAATCATGGTTAGATGTACCAGAGAATAGCGATTTCCCTATTCAAAACATTCCCTTCGGTGTTTTTCTTACCAAAGAAAATATAGTAACGGTTGGAACGAGAATTGGCGACTATGCCATAGATTTAGGTGCTTTGCAACAATTAAGTTATTTCTCAGGAATTGATTTAACTGATGATATGTTTATGCAAGACACGCTAAACGACTTCATTTCTGATGGAAAAAAGACTTGGCGATTGGTTAGAAACCGTATTGCCGATATATTTGACATTAACAATCCACAATTAAGAGATTCTACAAAAGATAGAGATATTGTCATTTTTAAAATTGATGATGTCGAAATGCAATTGCCTGTTTTAATTGGTGATTATACCGATTTTTACTCAAGTAGAGAACATGCTACTAACGTAGGTAAAATGTTCCGTGATCCAGAAAATGCATTATTACCAAACTGGTTACACATTCCAGTAGGATACCATGGAAGAAGTTCTACAATTATTCCTTCTGGAATTCCTGTACACAGACCAATGGGGCAAACGCTTCCTCATGGTGAAAACTCTCCTGTATTTGGCCCATCAAGATCTATTGATTTTGAATTGGAAACTGCATTTATTACAACTGACGCAAACATAATGGGAGAACCTATTCCTGCTTATGAAGCCGAAGATTACATTTTTGGAATGGTTTTATTAAATGACTGGAGCGCTCGTGATATTCAAAAATGGGAATATGTGCCTTTAGGTCCGTTCTTAGCAAAAAACTTTGCTTCTTCTATCTCTCCATGGATTGTTACCATGGATGCTTTAGAGCCATTTAGAACCAAAGGACCTAAACAAGACCCTGCTCCGCTTCCTTATTTACAAACCAAAGGAAAAAAAGCTTTTGATATCAATTTAGAAGTTTCTCTTAAACCATTAGACAAAGAAGAAACTGTAATATCTAGATCGAATTTTAAACATATGTACTGGTCAATGAGCCAACAATTAGCACATCATACCTCTAATGGTTGCCGCGTTAACTCTGGTGACATGATGGGTTCTGGAACAATATCTGGACCTACTCCTGACAGTTATGGATCTATGCTAGAATTAACTTGGGGCGGAAAAAACCCTTTAAAGCTAAACGATGGCAGCGAACGTAAATTTATAGAAGATAATGATACTGTAATTATGAGAGGATATTGCGAAAGCAATGAAGTTCGTATTGGTTTTGGAGAAGTATCAAGCCAACTACTTGCTCCTTTCGTGAGACAATGAAGAGATCTTGATTCTGAATAAAAAAATAGCGTATTGAATTCAATACGCTATTTTTTTTATACTATACTTATATTCCTTCCTACTGAGGCTGTTGTTGCGCAACACAATGCACCATCCCTCCATTTGCATACAAGTTCCTTACATCTATCCCTATAACTTTTCTTCCTGGATATAACCCTTCAATAATTTTATTTGCAACGATATCATTTGGATCATTATAATTAGGCACTAAAACTTTTCCGTTTGCTACATAAAAATTAATATAACTCCCTTTATACCCCAAAGCTATCCCTGTTTTCGTTGTTACATCACGTTTCGTAAGCGGTAAAATAACTTTTGTATATACCTCATTTTTTATGTTTGAAGCCGCATTTAAAATAGTAATATCTGAATCTGAAAGTCCCCAGTTTGACAAATCTGAATCACTCATAGTAATCATTTTATTATCCGAAGCAAATTTTACTATTCCATCAATATGCATATCTGTAACATCCTCTTCACTAAAACCTCCTTCTAACCAAATAAACTTAGTAGCTCCAAGGTATTTTGTAAAATTTAACTCTGCTTGAGCCTGAGCCATCCCTTTATTCCTTACTGATTTTTTTGGCTTTTGGCTAATTATCGAACTTTTAGTAGCCATTAATACACCATGACCATCTAATTCTACTGAACCTCCTTCATTTACCATGATATTGTTCAAATTCAACACCGTTACTCCCGTATCAGCCCCAATAACACTAGGTATAACATCGCAATTAGCAGATTCATATTTACCTCCCCATCCATTAAATCCCCAATCTTCTATTACCAATTTTCCTTGTGCATCTCGCACATAGATTGGTCCGTTATCCCTAACCCAAACATCATCTGTACGATGTATTTTAAAGTCAACATTTGCTAAAGAAACCCCAGCTCCTTTCAATAAATCAATAATTCTAGCTTGCTCAATTACATCATAAGCAATAATATGTACCTTTTCTGTAGACTGTAACGCATTAGTCATTGCTACCCACGTCTCATCTAAATCATTTCTGTATGAAATACCATGTTGGTATTGATGAGGCCATTGTAACCAAGTACCTTCATGTAGATCTGATTCGTTAGGCATTGTATATTGTACTTGCGAAGGATCTGGTGTTTGTATTACATCAGTAGTGCCTTCATCACTAGCACACGAATTAAAAGCAGGTGCTACAATCGAAGTAAACAAAATTAAAATTTGAAATTTCATCATTTTTATATGAGTTTTAGATATGCAAAACTACAGCATGCTTACACATCTGGATTGTCTTATTTTGACAACTTACGTTTTACTGGTACATATATTTCTGTTACAAAATTTGTTGATTCCGCATCATCTATATATTGTTCTATAATTGGAGAAGTATCTAACTCATAGTCCTTTTCATAAAGCCATCGGTAATAAATATCACGATAGGTTTCTTCTATTTCATCATAACTACCACGATGAACATATTTAGCATACCAACCTCCAAAAATAGTTTTAGAAAGATATAATTTAGGATTAGCACAATTATCTACACAAACTTCATATCTTGATTTTTCTTTATCCGAAATTACTGGCTGATCGACAATCACTCCAAAACATTTGTAAGATGTAATTGTTTTGTTCTCATTAATAACAGCATCCCATAACTCATTTATTGCATTGTTATTGTAGTTATTACTCATAAGTGTTTTATAATAAACACTCATTTTATCTTTATACTGATATTCAAAATCAATAAAAAGAAGCTTGTCTTTTTTTGTTTTAATATATTCATCAAAAAGCAACTTCTTATTTTGTCTTGCTTGTAAAGGTGTAATTTGGAATTTATTCTTAAATGCTTTAGCAAAGGACTGGTTACTGCTATACCCAACATCATAGGCAATATCTACAATCGAATGATCTGTATAAACTAATTGCTTATATGCATTTTCAAGCTTTAATCGAGTACAAAAATTACCAATTGTCTCCTTAAGTATGGCATTAAAAATACGCTGAATGTTTCTATAAGAATAATTTGAAATTTCTTCTAGCTCCACAGGATCTATTTGTCGATGATAATTATCTTCTAAAAACGTTAGAACCTTTTGTATATTTTCTATTCTCATCGATTTTAGTATTAATTACAAATAGAGTATCTCTTTTTTAAAACTTGAAACTCATAATAAAATTGTTTCAATAAATAATCTTCTACACTTTTACCTTCAACACAACTTTCATTTCCTTCAAAGTAATTGCAACTTAACTACAAAGTTAAGAACAAAGCATCTATGATAAAATATTTATTAGAAACCAATATCATCCTAAATCTTAAACTCGACCTCACAAGAGAAAACTATTTGGTTAAAGGAATAGACAAAAAAAAATATCCATACATAATATATGTACAGATATTTTTCGAATGCAGTCTTACGACATACTATATTAAAAAGATTTTCTTTAAGCTGGAATTTGCTGGCTCAAGCAATGCAATGTTCCGAATCCCCAAATAAAATCCACACAACTAATCCCTATTACTTCACGATCAGGAAAACATTCTGAAAGTATATTAAGTGCCACACGATCATTACTATCATTAAAAGTCGGAACCAAAACACAGTTGTTTAAAATCAAGAAATTAGCATAACTTGCTGGTAATCTTAAATCTTCAAAATCGACTCTCTTCGGCATTGGTAAAGCAACAATTACTGGAGATTTCCCATTTTCAAGCTTTGCATTTTGCAATCTTTTCAAATTATCCTGTAAAGGCTTATAATTTGAATCTTCTGAATCAGTTTCTACAATGGTAACAATAGTATCTTCATTTACAAAACGACATAGATCATCGATATGCCCATGTGTATCATCACCTTCAATTCCATCACCTAACCAAATAACGTTTGTTACTCCAAGATATTCTTTAAAAACAGCTTCATAGTCTTCTTTAGTAAAACCTGGATTACGGACTTGAATACTTGGATGCATTAAACATTCTTCAGAAGTTAGTAATGTTCCTCTTCCGTTTACATCAATTGCACCACCTTCTACAATAACTGGCTTTCCTTTATATACAACCTGTGTAACCGGAATATCTAAAACTGCTGCAACCTTAGCTGGTACAAATTTATCTAATTGGTAGTTTTTATATTTTGCCCAACCATTAAAATTAAAGTTTAATGCTTCTCTTTTATCTCCATTTCTAACAACAATTGGTCCTGAATCACGCATCCAGCTTCTGTTGGTTTTATGAATGATATAAGTAACATTCTTTAAATCTACATGTGCTCTTTCGAGCATATCGCTCACTTTTGCTTTCAAGTCTTCATCGGCAACTACCAAGAAAACAATTTCATGTGTAGCTACTTTTTTTATAAACTCTACAAAAGCCCATTGAACTGCTTCGTATTTCCCTGGCCAATCTTTACCATTATGAGGAAAACACAATACAATTCCTTGTTGCTTTTCCCACTCCGCAGGAAATATCCTATTATTTGTCGTCATAAAAAGGTTCTAAATTAAAAAAAGACAAAGATAAACATTCATACCCTTTATCATTATGTAAAGTTCTTTTTTTCCAGCAAGATAGAAATTTAAATTATCCTAAATATCTAAAATTATTGTTCTCAATAAACGTGAAAATTGATGAAGAAACCCACAAAACATGGGAATTATGTAATAGCAATAGAACATCTGTTATACCCGATAGCCCTATTTTTATACTGAGTTTAAACGAAAAAGCTCAAAAAAAATTAAATTTAACAATAGGATATCATGAAAAAGAAATTAGCTTCCGTATCACTTTTATTACTGTCCATGGCGGCAGGTGCACAAAGTATGGCAACAAGTACTGCACAACCCACAATTGAAAAAAACTCGTACAACAAATGGTCTATCGAATTAAATGGTGGTTTAAACAAACCAACTAGAACAATGACTGAAGGCTATTCTACATCTACACTTAGCCCGTTTCATGCAGATTTAGGTGTACGTTATATGTTTAGTCCTAAATTTGGTTTAAAATTAGATTTTGGATACGACCAATTTCAGGAACGCAATGATACCGCTCCTTTTGATAGCAAATACTTCAGAACAAGTTTGCAAGGGGTAGTAAATATTGGTAGAGCTTTAAACTTTGAAACTTGGACTAATACTATTGGTTTATTGGCACATGGTGGTTTTGGTGTTTCTCAATTAAGCGCTGATAATGGTTTTGATGGAAAAGACTATATGGCACACGGAATTGTTGGTCTTACTGGACAAATTAGATTAAGCAACAGTTTTGCTTTAACTGGTGACCTTACCGGAATCGTTAATGGTAGACAAAACCATAACTTTGACGGAATGGGACAAACAACTACTGGCTCATTTGATGGTGTACTATTAAATGCTTCTGTAGGTTTGACTTTCTACCTAGGTAAAAATCAAAAACATGCTGACTGGTATTCTGAAGACAATGACAGATTAAGTAAATTAGAAGATAGAGTTAATACAATCGAAACTGGTCTTATCGATACTGATAAAGATGGTGTAGCTGATTTATATGATCTAGAGCCTAATACTGTTTCTGGAGTTGCTGTAAATACTAAAGGACAATCTATAGACACTAATCAAAATGGTGTTCCAGATGAATTAGAAAGCTATTTAGATAAAACATATTCTAAAAAAGGTAGCGAAACCGCAACAAACAATACAGTTGAAGAATTGATTAACGGAGGATACGTTAACGTATATTTCGATTTTAACTCTTCTAAACCAACAAATGCTTCTTTATCTGGTGTTGACTTTTTAGTTAAATACTTGAAAAACAATCCTGGTAAATCTGCAGATGTTATTGGATATTCAGACGAAATCGGAAACTCTAGCTACAATACTGAGTTATCTAGAAAAAGAGCTGAAGCTGTGAAAAAAGTAGCTACAAATGCTGGAATTGATGCTTCTAGATTAAATGTAATTGCTAACGGTGAAGACACTTCTGTGAACAAAAACTCTAAAGAAGCTCGTCAAATCGTAAGAAGAGTTACTTTTAAAGTTAAATAATTAGAAACTTTACTCTAAGAAACAAAAAAAGGACAAAATGTAAATTTTGTCCTTTTTGCTTTTTATATAAATTGACTAAATTAGTCTATTGCTCTTTTTGTAATATCTCCAAAAGCATCAATTCTTCTGTCTCTAAAAAATGGCCAGTTCTGACGTACATTTTCCTGTAAATCCAAATCAACCTCAGCAATTAAAATCTCTTCTTTATCGTGTGAAGCTTGTGCTAAAATTTCTCCTTGAGGTCCTGCTATAAATGAAGCTCCCCAAAACTGAATTCCATCTGTACCATCAATATATTGCTCCAAACCAATTCTATTAGCAGCTGCAACAAATACACCATTTGCAACAGCATGTCCTTTCATTACGTTCATCCAAGCTCCGTACTGGTTTTCACCATATTGCTCTTTTTCTTTTGGATGCCATCCAATAGCTGTTGGATAAAATAATACTTCCGCACCTTTTAAAGCTGTAATACGAGCTGCTTCTGGATACCATTGATCCCAACAAATTAATGTTCCTATTTTTCCTTTTTTAGTTTCAATTGCTTGAAAGCCTAAATCGCCAGGTGTAAAATAGAATTTTTCATAAAAATGTGGATCATCTGGAATATGCATCTTACGGTACAATCCTGCTTCTGATCCATCAGTATCAATGATATATGCACTATTGTGATATATTCCTGCCATTCTTTTTTCGAAAAAAGGAACAATAATAACCACACCTAATTCTTTAGCCAAAGCACTAAAAGCTATAAATGAAGTACTGTATAATGGTTCTGCTAATGCAAAATTATCTACATCTTCACTTTGGCAAAAATAATGACTACTATATAGTTCTGGCAATAAGATTACTTCAGCACCTTTATTGGCTGCATCTTTCACCCAACTAATACATTTTTTAAGATTATTTTCGGCAACATCATTCAGATTTAACTGGATAACGGCTATTTTATATTTCTTATTCGGCATGTCTTAAAATTTAGAGTGCAAAAATAGTAATTTTTAAAGGAATAGCAAAGTAAGCCTTTGGTTCAAATAAAAAACTAAAATTTCCATTTTAGCCCAGATAACTGTAGTAATCATTTTGTTTTTTCTTTAAAAAATAAAACATTAAAACGAATATCGGGAAATATGTTCTTATCAAAAATAATCCTCTTGCTCCAAAATAAAAAACACCAGCGTTCTAACTGGTGTTTAATTTTGAATGTCGTAAAAATAAACAGCTTTTTACAAACCGCTTGTTTCTACATAGTAAGCACTCTATTTAGGTTAATTATTCAATAACCACTTTTGCTGTCACGAATTCAGTCTCTGATTTTTTAAATTTTATATCAAAAGTCCCTTTTGCTGTTGATTTAAATTTGTAAACTGTTTTTTGAGGACCTGGTACTTGTAGCGTACATGCACCCGATGGATATGTAGCTTCAACTTGCAATCCTTTTTCTGTACCAATTGTTACCTCACTAATTTTACCAAATTGAGCACAAGCACTATCAACTAAATAAGTTACATCATAACTAAGCTCCTCATTTACTTTTCCTTTTTCTGGCCCTTTCACTTCAGTCACTAAAGCAGTTTTCACAGTAAATTCAGGAATAATCGGTTGCTCCTCATCATTATCATTACTACATGAAATTAATGCCGTTGCTAAGAATAACACAGTTAAAACTGATTTTAAATTGAAATTTTTCATAAATGTATATTTTTTGTTATTAATTATAATATAGATGCAAATACATTGAGATGGTTGCTTTATAAAATTGTTAAAAAAACAAAACAAATAAATAAAACATTAAAAATCAATAACTTAAAGCTTTAAAAAAAATCACTTTTGACATAAAAAAAACACCAATCTTTCGATTGGTGTCATATATCATAGGCAAAAAAAATTATTCTGCTACTTCTTTTTTTGGAATCATTTTTTTGATTACAGTTACAACTCCTAAAACAAGAAACCCGATAACAAGTCCGATAACAAATTCTTTTACGATTGAAGGCAACTGAGGTACTAAATGATGGAAAAATTCGATATTATGTACAAATATTCCGCCAGCAACTAATAGCAAAGCTATAGTACCGATTACGGATAAACTCTGAATCACTTTTGGGAGTGCTTGCACTAATAAATTCCCTATAGTTTTTGATAAACTACGTTCTTTTTTACTATATTGAATAAGTTTTAAACCAAATTCATCCATTCTTACAATAAGCGCTACAAGTCCATAGACTCCAATTGTAGCAACTATCGCAATGATAGAAACAACTAGAATTTGTGATAAAATAGGTTTTCCGATTACAGTTCCTAATGCTATAATTACAATTTCTACTGATAATATAAAATCGGTTACAATTGCCGATTTCACTTTTTCTTTTTCAACTGCTAAAGCTTCTTCTTCAGAAAAAGCACCTGCTGTTACTTCAACTTTTTCATGCTTGCGTGGAAAGAAAAACTCAAATATTTTCTCAGCTCCTTCATAAGCTAAAAAAAGACCTCCTAATACTAAGATTACTATGATTGCTACAGGAAAAAAAGCACTGAGTAAAAATGCTATTGGTAAGATGATTAATTTATTAATAAACGAACCTTTACCAATGGCCCATAATACAGGAAGTTCTCTTGAAGAGGCAAAGCCTGAAGCTTTTTCGGCATTAACAGCCAAATCATCTCCTAGGATACCTGCTGTCTTTTTTACTGCAACTTTACTCATTACTGCAACATCGTCCATAATTGCTGCAATATCATCTAATATAACGAAAAAACCTGATGCCATATAATTGTTTTAGAACTGCATTGATTTTTGATACAATCTACCAAATTCAATCAACACACATTTATTATTTCATGCGAATCTAATACTTTTTGTTTGAATTTTTTCTTCTATTTCTTCCGATTTAATCAAATATTTTCAATCAGACTTCTAAAAAATATCTTCAACTGCATTGACCTAAAAGCAACCAGATAATCACAAAAACAAAAACAGTCCCAAAACAGCCACTTCCAAGCTTTTTCGCACCATAACCCGCTATTAATCCTTTAAATATATTGTTCATCCTATTATTTTTTTAAGTTTTTATATACAACTAATCCTAGCTTAGCTTTACCTAAGTAAAGATGAGAACTTAATTAGATTTTTTATTATACTAATTTAAAAAAAAGTTTCATTATTTACTGATTTTCAAACTTATATATAAAAAAAACACCAGCCTCACGACTGGTGTTTTCAAATTAATAAAAATCAAAATTATTGGGCCACTTCTTGTGTTTGGTTTCTAAAAACCAATTTACCATCAAATGCATCTAATAAAATAATACTATCTGTAGTTATTTTACCTGCCAAAATTTCTTTTGACAATTGATTTAACACATCTCTTTGTATAACACGTTTTACTGGTCTTGCACCGAATTGCGGATCAAATCCTTTATCCGATAAATAAGCAATTGCTTCTGGAGTTGCATCCATTGTAATTCCTTGCAAAGCCAACATTTTTGTAACGCTCTTTAATTGTAAACCAACAATATGTTTAATGTTATCAACTGTTAAAGGTGGGAATAACACAATCTCATCAATACGGTTAATAAACTCTGGACGAACCGTTTGTTTCAATAACCCAAGTACTTCTACTTTTGCTGCTTCTGTTGTAGCTTCAATTCCACCTTTTAGGTTTTCAAATTTTTCTTGTATAATCTGACTTCCCATATTAGAAGTCATGATAATAATTGTATTTTTAAAATCGGCCAAACGTCCTTTATTGTCTGTTAATCGACCTTCATCTAATACTTGTAATAAAATATTAAACGTATCTGGGTGCGCTTTTTCAATCTCATCTAACAGAACTACTGAATACGGTTTTCTTCGTACAGCTTCTGTTAATTGTCCACCCTCATCGTATCCTACATATCCTGGAGGCGCACCAACTAATCTACTTACGCTATGTCTTTCTTGATATTCACTCATATCAATTCTGGTCATCGCATTTTCGTCATCAAAAAGATATTCTGCTAATGCTTTAGCTAGCTCTGTTTTACCAACTCCCGTAGTTCCTAAGAAAAGGAATGTACCTACAGGTTTTTTCATATCTTGTAAACCAGCTCTGCTTCGTCTTACAGCATCACTTACTGCTTCAATAGCTTCTTCCTGACCAACAACACGTTTGTGCAATTCATCTTCCAGATGTAAGAGTTTTTCTCTTTCTGTTTGAAGCATTTTTGTAACTGGAACTCCTGTCCATTTTGCAACTACTTCGGCAATATCTTCTCTTGTAACTTCTTCTTTTATCAAAGAGTTACCTGATTGATACTCTTGCAATTGTTTCAATAAAACATCCAGTCTTTCTTGAGCTTCTTTTATTTTTCCGTAACGAATTTCAGCTACTTTACCGTAATCTCCATTACGTTCTGCTCGTTCTGCTTCGTGTTTAAAATCTTCTATTTCTAATTTTACAGCTTGAACTCCATCTACTACATCTTTTTCAGATTTCCATTTGGCGTAGATTTCATTTCGCTCTTCTTTTAGATTAGCCAATTCCATATGCAGCACTTTCAGCTTGCTTTCTTCTTTTTCACGTTTTATGGCCTCAATCTCAATTTCTAACTGCATTATTTTTCGATCCAAAACATCTAATTCCTCTGGTTTTGAATTGATCTCCATACGCAATTTAGAAGCTGCCTCATCCATTAAGTCAATCGCCTTATCTGGTAAGAAACGATTGGTAATATAACGTTGAGAAAGCTCGACAGCCGCAATAATTGCTTCGTCTTTTATCTGAACTTTATGATGCGTTTCATATTTTTCTTTAATTCCACGTAAAATCGAAATAGCACTTTCTGTATCTGGCTCGTCAATTAGAATTTTTTGGAAACGACGTTCCAGCGCTTTGTCTTTCTCAAAATATTTTTGATATTCATCTAAAGTCGTAGCACCAATGGCTCTTAATTCTCCACGCGCCAAAGCTGGTTTTAGGATATTAGCCGCATCCATAGCTCCTTCACCTCCACCTGCTCCTACAAGTGTATGAATCTCATCTATAAATAAAACGATATCACCTTCGGCTGCTGTAACTTCTTTAACTACCGATTTCAATCGTTCTTCAAACTCACCTTTGTATTTTGCACCGGCAATTAAAGCTCCCATATCTAATGAGAAAACAATTTTATCTTTTAGGTTTTCAGGTACGTCACCATCAACAATTCGGTGTGCTAAACCTTCGGCAATAGCTGTTTTACCAACTCCAGGCTCACCAATTAACATTGGATTGTTTTTGGTTCTACGAGTTAAGATCTGTAATACACGTCGGATTTCTTCATCACGACCAATAACAGGGTCTAACTTACCTGTACGTGCTAATTCATTTAAGTTTTTAGCATATTTATTTAATGAGTTATATGTCTCTTCTGCTGATGCTGAAGTTACACGTTCTCCTTTACGTAATTCTTCTATAGCGGCTTTTAAGCCTTTACCTGTTACTCCTTGATCTTTTAAGATCTGAGCAACCTTACTTTTTGAGTCAAAAATTGCAAGAATTAAATGTTCGATTGAAACATATTCATCGTTCATTTTTTGTGCAATAATCTCTGCTTCATTTAATGCTTTATTAGCATCTCTTGAAAGTAATATGTCTCCTCCCGAAACTTTCGGAAAGCTTTGAATTGTACTATCTAGAATTTGAAGAAATAAAGGCACATTAACATTGAGTTTTTTCAAGATAAATGGCGCTACATTTTCATCAACTTCAAAGATAGCCTTGAAGATATGCTCATTCTCAATTTGCTGTTGACCGTTTTGTTGTGCCAACTGCTGAGAAAGCTGAATAGCTTCTTGCGATTTGATTGTAAATTTATTTATGTTCATCTTTATATTGATTTATGATTTATGATTCTATTTTAATAAGTAACTTTGTTTATTATTTCTCAAAATATATTCCACAATAAAAAAACAGACAAAATGACGCTTATAATTTGATTTTTATCATTTTTAAATGTCAAAAAGTCATAAATAACGACAAAATATGAGTTTTCTATCATCATTATTTGGAAATTCTGATCAAAATGAATCATCAGAAACCAAAATAAACTGGATCCCTTTAACAAGTGTAGACCAATTAGACGAAATCGTAACTGAGTCTAAAGATAAGCAAATTCTTATATTTAAACACAGTACAAGATGTAGTATTAGCAGAATGGCCCTAAAACAATTTGAAAAAGAGTTTGATTTAGACAATAAAGTTAAGGCTTATTTTCTTGATTTAATAGCACATCGTGATGTTTCTAATGAAATAGCATCTCGTTTTAATGTCGTTCATCAATCTCCTCAATTATTACTTATTAAAGACGGAAAATCAATATATGATGTTTCTCATAGTGATATTGACGCTGAAACTTTAAAAACTAAAGTGTAATTTTTGAATAAAACTAAATGGATATTCAATCAATTTATCAAAAAACAATAATTTTTGCTGCCCTTAAACATTCAGAAAGCAATCAGCTTATTCCTGATTCTCAACTACCGTATATTGTTCATTTAAGCAATGTGGCAATGGAAATTTTAATTGCCGCAAGTAATACTAAGGAATTTGATTTAAATTTTGCTACTCAGATTGCATTATTACATGACACTTTAGAAGATACAGCTACAACATTTGATGAATTAGAACTTGAATTTGGAATTGAAATAGCCAAAGGTGTTTCTGCCCTCACAAAGAATGGTAATTTACCAAAAGAAGAAAGAATGCTTGATAGTTTGAACCGAATTTCATCTCAAAGAAAAGAAGTTTGGGCTGTAAAATTAGCAGATAGGATAACTAACTTACAGAAACCTCCTAAAACATGGAATAGTCTTAAAAAAAGAAAATACAAAAATGAAGCTGAGTCTATTTTAGAAAAATTAAAAGGAGCAAATCAATATTTGGAAAATCGTTTGCAAGTAAAAATACAAGAATATGAATTTTATATTGATTAAAATATTCCTGCCTTAGCAAGAATATTTTAATCTTCAATTCGGTATTTGCTTTTAATTAAAAACTTCCTCCTGAGCCTCCTCCACTAAAATCTCCTCCTCCAAACTCCATTGGTGATTCCTCAGGCTTAACTTCTGGCTTCATTCCAAATGTGGATGCTATAATTAAAGCTTCGGCATTTAATAATGAATTTGAGTTATCAAATCGGTCCGATTTAAATGTTACTCCTTTTTCATTCTCTCTTATTTTTCTTATTGCAAAGTAAGTAAATGCAAATAGCAATAATCCCCCAAAAGTTAACGCTACTTCTGTCGGTAAAACATGATGATAGGTTCTAAAAGTAAAAATTGAAAAACAAAAGGATAGAAAACCAATCCAAAGCAAAACTCTATCTTTGTTACGTAATCCAAAAAACAAATAAAGTACGGGAACTATAAACGTAAAAATCCAAAAGAACATGCTAAATGGAATTTCCGGACTTATTTCATAATAACCACCAGATAAGCTTGCAGAAAACTCTCTTACAACAAAATAATTCCCCGAAAGATAGAATAATACCTTACTAAAATTTTTCATTAGTAAAATTCCATTATAATAAAAAGGTTCTTTCAAATTTTTAAGAAGCACTTTACTGCTACAATACATTCCAATTGCATAAAGCATAAATACAAATGGCAGAATAACACTCCCCAGCTCAATATAATTAAAGAAGACAAATCCTAATGTTGTAGTTGATGCCAAACAAAAAATCAGTGCAGAAGACAAATGTAAATAACGCAAATACATAAAAAAAGAAACAACCGTTACTGTAATCATACTTGATAATACATCTGCATTACTTATTCGTAATATACTTGTAGTAAAAGTCATTGCCACAGCTATTGCCAAGGTTAATTGTGCTCCCAATACAAAAGCATCATCTAAACCATACCTATAATATTTTTGCTGCGCTAAAAGCTCAGTCCCAACAAACCCAACTATTGCGAAAAGGTAAATTAAAGCAATAAAAAAATCATTCGAAGAAGCACCTATTCCTAATAAAGAAATTGTACCACATATAGATGAATATAAAAAAACTCCTAATAGAAAGAAACCGATACGAATTAATATATTGTCCTGACTTTTAAGCACTGGCAATTCTTTAGAAACAGTATCTAATTGCTCTTTGGTTATAAAATTAGCTTTCTGTAAGTTCTCTGCTTCATTAACCAAAAAAATATTCTTCAATAAATTCTTATCGTATACTATCATTTGCTTTTTGTTTATTGAAATTTTTAATTAATATGATAAATAAAACAATAGATCCTATTATGTAAAAAGGAGTTAAAACCATTATAAATTCAAAGAAATCATCGGCATTTATAAACTCTAAAAATTTAAAAACTATAATATTAATACCAATGTAGGCGTATATAATTGTAAACACAAATAATGAAATTGCTGGAATCTGATAGCTTACTTTGTAGAAATAATAAGCAGAAGCTCCTAAGACAATTGCAAAAATTAACCAATAACCTTGAAATAGGTTATTGATCGCTGCAATACTTATCAAATGCAAAGCATAAGTAAGGTAAATAAAATTGAAATGTATTTTTAAATTAATCTTTGCGCTATAAATAGTCCAAAGGATTAATAATCCTCCTAATATAATTGCCGAATAACTTAAGGTATCTGTTGTATAAAAATCATTGCTAAGTAAGGTTTGCGGACTTACCGAAAGACCTATATAAGCTGCTAAACCTGTTACAGCAATTGTTAATACACTTTTATTATCAAAATAATAAGCACAAAAAAAACTAATAATTGTAGGAACTAATGTTGCCAAACCATAATGAGTCCCGAATAGCTCGTATTGAAATTGAATGTACCCTACAAAAATACAGCTAAGAATTGTAGCCGTAAGGACTAAATATTGTAATACTGGATTTTCAAAACTAGAATCTTCTTTTTGAAATCCTTTTGAATTTTTAAAGCAAAAATAAAAACAGATTACTGTTACAATTAGAAGCAAAGATAAAATAGCGACATGACCTATTGTATCTATATTTTGATAAATCAAGATTCCGATTCCTGTTGTAAATAACAAAACCGATAGGTATAGGAATAACTTTAATTCGTTATGTAGCGAAAAAATCCCTAAACTGCGATAGGCTTTTACCTGCACAAATTGTTCTTCGGTAATTAAGTTCTTCTCAAAAAGTTTTTGAGTTGCCTGTTCATCAAATTGTGTCATACTATTACTTTAAGATAACTATGTATCAAATATATGTATTTAGTATGAATTTTCTGTTTTCAATAAAAAAGGATTTACCAAAAAAAAAATGCGCTATGAAATCATAGCGCATTTTCGTGAATTAATAAGAACTCTTCATCTTATCCTTTATAGCATCTAAACACAAATTATTAATACTTCCTTCGTGTGTATGTTTTGTTTCTTTAGGAGACTTAAATGTACCATTTTCTAATTGCTCAGCAACTTCTTTATATGCATCTCTAAACGGCATTCCTGCTACAACCATTTCATTTAATGTATCTACTGTAAACAAGTAATCGTATTTTTTATCTTCTAAAATATGGTCTTTTACCGCAATGTCTTTTATGGAGAAAATTGCAATGTCTAAACAAGCTTTAAGATTTTGAATTGCTGGAAACAGTCCTTCTTTTAAAAGCTGTAAATCTCTATGATAGCCACTGGGTAAGTTATTTGTAATTAAAGTGATTTCATATGGTAATGCTTGTATTTTGTTACATTTACCACGAATTAATTCAAATACATCAGGGTTCTTTTTATGCGGCATGATGCTCGAACCTGTTGTAAGATGCGATGGTAAGCTGATAAAATCAAAATTCTGACTCATATACAAACAAACGTCCATTGCAAATTTAGACAGTGTTGCTGCAACACTACTCATTGCAAAAGCAACTGTTTTTTCTGCTTTACCACGACTCATTTGCGCAGCTACTGCATTGTACTTTAAAGTTTCGAATCCTAGCTCTTTTGTTGTAAATGTTCTATTTATAGGAAATGAACTTCCATAACCTGCCGCTGATCCTAATGGATTTTGATCTACAATTTTGGCAGTAGCATTAAGCATTGTAATATCATCAATAAGACTCTCTGCATAAGCAGAAAACCACATTCCGAATGATGACGGCATTGCTATTTGTAAATGTGTGTATCCTGGCAATAATACATTTTGATGTTTCTCGGCTGATTCCATCAACAAGTCAAAAAGGCTTTTTACTTGTTCTTTTAATGCTTTTACTTCATCTTTAAGGTATAAATGCACATCAACCAAAACTTGATCGTTACGAGAACGTGCTGTGTGGATTTTCTTCCCTGCATCGCCTAATTTCACTGTTAGTAAATATTCGATTTTGGAATGTACATCTTCAAAACTATCTTCGATTACAAAATTTCCTTTTTCGGCATCGGCAATGATTTCATTTAATGCATCCACTAACGAATTGGTTTCATCTGCAGTTAAAAGCCCTATTTGACCCAACATTTTTGCATGTGCTATTGACCCCAATGCATCGTATTTAGCCAGAACCAAATCAAGCTCTCTATCATTCCCAACAGTAAATTGTTCGATTTGTTTATCAGTTGGTATTCCTTTTTCCCAAAGTTTCATAACTTAGATTTTTTTGATTTATTAGACTAATTAGATAATCAAATCTCCTCAGTTTATATTATTCCTTAAATTATCTGATTTCTTTAATTTTTAAAATTTCTTTATCAAAATCAGAAATATAATCTCGATCTTGAATTATTCTAAATTTATCAAATTCAGATTCTGCCTTTATTTTTGCTTCAAATTGTGAAATTTTTCCATTATCTAATAAAATTGGATAATTTGAAAGTTGAAGAAAATTATTCAAAAATTTACTCCAATCCTCCATATTCATCAATAATTGCCTTTTTGCATTATTCTCGGCTAAATCTAAATAAGCTGAAACAATTCTGTTTAATTCCTGAATATGATTTTCACTCAAATAGTTTTTAGCAATTACAACATCTGTTTTTTGAATTTTACCATCCGGAGCATCTTTCCATGTTGATAAGCCCATATGCATTTTTGTAGCATCTGCTTCTGTGTAAATGATTTCAGCAGCCGTTTTTCCTGAAATTGCCCAATGCAATTTGTTTTGTACTGATGCGAAAAATTTTTTTGTTTCTAAAGCAGTACTTTCATAATCTGCAGAAAGTGCATAAATATCTGTTATTTTTTGATAAAACCTTCTTTCAGAAGACCTTATTTCTCTGATTTTACCTAATAACTCTTCAAAATAATCTTTACCAAATGATGAACCATTTTTTAACATTTCATCATTTAATACAAATCCTTTTATGATAAATTCTTTTAAAGTTTTGGTTGCCCAAATTCTAAATTGAGTTGCTTGTTTTGAATTTACACGATATCCGACAGCGATAATTAAGTCAAGATTATAAAAATCTAGTTCTCGATTTACTTGACGATTCCCTTCTTTTTGAACTACTCTAATTTTTCGAGTAGTTGAAATTTCTTCTAGTTCCTGACTCTTAAAAATTTCCTTTATGTGATAATTTACAGTATTAGATTCTACTCCAAACAATTCAGCAATAGCCTTTTGAGTTAACCAAAAGCTTTCATCAATATAAGTTACTTCAACTTTTATATTGGTGTTTGCAGTTTGGTATAGTAAAATTGGTTTTTGCATATTTATTTTTTTAGTAGCTCGTTATGTTAATCAAATAAAAATTCTTTTATCTATATATTATTTCTAGCCCCGATAGCAGTGAAAATCCTTTTTCTGGTTTCTTTAGCCAGGAAAAGATTGAAACGAATAGCGGGAAAGAGCTCCTAATTATCCTTCGACTCCGCTCTGGATGACAAAAAATAACAAGAAGATAATATTATAATTTAAAGAAATCAGTTAGTATTTTAATATACAATTCGATTCCTTCTTCGATTTCATTGATAAAAATAAATTCGTCTGCCGAGTGTGAACGTAATGTTTCTCCTGGTCCTAACTTTAATGACTGGCAGCTTAAAACGGATTGATCCGAAAGCGTTGGCGAACCATAAGTTGTTCTTCCTAGAGCAATTCCTGCTTGAACCAAAGCATGTGCTACTGGTATTGAGGATGCATTAAGATACATAGAACGCGGTGTTACTTCAGCTTTTACATTGGTTTTTACCACTTCTAAAATCTCGGTATTTGAATAACAATCATTTACACGAATATCTACTACCAAATCACATTCTGATGGCACTACGTTATGCTGTTTTCCTGCATTTATTTGAGTTACAGTCATTTTTACTGGCCCTAAAACATCGGATATTTTATCGTATTTATAGTTTCTAAACCATTCCATTACCGGAATAGCATTATATAATGAATTATCTTCATTTTGATGTGCAGCATGGCTTGCTGTACCTTTTACCTTAACATCTAGCACTAATAATCCTTTTTCGGCTACAGCCAATTGCATCAATGTAGGCTCCCCTACAATTGCGCAATCCAACTCTGGTAAATGTTGTAAAACACTATTTAATCCATTTTTCCCACTGCTCTCTTCTTCTGCAGAAGCTACGATTACCAAATTATATGGTAACTTTTCGTTGTTATAAAAATGTACAAACGTTGCCAATAGCGAAACCAAACAACCTCCTGCGTCATTACTTCCTAATCCAAATAATTTGCCGTCTTTTACAATAGCTTTAAAAGGATCATTAGTATATGCTTGGTTTGGTTTTACTGTATCGTGATGTGAATTAAGTAAAAGTGTTGGTTTCTTTTCATCAAAATACTTGTTGAAAGCCCACACATTATTGTTTTCTCTCTTAAAAGGAATTCCGTTTTGATTGAACCAATTTTCGATTAAAAGTGCCGTTTGATCTTCCTCACTTGAAAAAGAAGGGGTTTCGATTAAACTTTTCAATAATGCTATTGCTTCTTGCTGGAGCGTTTCTATATTTTTCATTTTTAAATAGGTACTGAGGTACTAAGATTCTGTATTTCTAAGATTGCAAAAATCATGGTTTCTTAGAAACTTAGCAACTTTTTTCTTTTATAATTTAATCGTTGTGTGCAATATATTAGAATTTTGCAACATGCTATGGTGTCCAATTTTTATTGTTTGAACTCCTTTAGACAAGCTGTTAAAACAATTATCTAGCTTAGGAATCATCCCGGAATGAATCACCTTTTCGGCTTTTAACTGTGCATATAAAGCTTCGTTTATTTCTGTGATTACCGATGAATCATCTTCTGAATCTGACAAAACACCTTGTTTTTCAAAACAATATGTAAGTGTAACTTCAAAGACTTCAGATAAAGCAATCGCTAATTCACTTGCAATCGTATCAGCATTTGTGTTTAGCAATTGTCCCTTTTTATCATGTGTAATTGCACAAAAAACTGGTACAATTTCATTTTCTAATAATGTAGCCAGTAAATTTGTATTAACTTGTTTTACATCACCCACAAAACCATAATCGATTGTTGGATGATTTCTTTTTGTTGATTGGATTAAATTTCCATCAGCTCCCGAAAATCCAATTGCATTATTATTTTTAGACTGTAATTGCGCTACAATATTTTTATTAATCTGACCTGCGTAAATCATCACCACAACATCTAGCATTGCAGCATCTGTTATACGACGGCCATCAATCATTTGCGGAACCAAACCAATACTTTCTGCCATTTTAGTAGCCGATTTTCCTCCTCCATGAACTAATACTTTCTGACCTTCTATTTTAGAAAAATCAGTTAAAAACTGTTCTAATTCTGATGGATTATCAATTATGTTTCCGCCTATTTTTATTACTGTAACTTTTTTCATGAGGTTCAAAGGTTCAAAGGAACAAAGAAACAAAGCTTAGATTCAGTTTGTAAAATCGCTGAACCTTCCCAACTTTGTGCCTTTGCACCTATAAAATTATAATTTCTTTAGAATCTTCTGTAACACTAATTGTGCTGAATATGTTCTGTTATTTGCTTGCTCGATTACGATTGAATTTTCGCCATCCAAAACTTCGTCACTCACAATTACATTACGACGAACTGGAAGACAATGCATAAATTTTCCGTTGTTTGTTAAAGCCATTTTTTCGGCAGTAACTGTCCACGTTGGATCTAAATTTGTTACTTTACCATAGTCATTAAAGTTACTCCAGTTTTTCACATATACAAAATCAGCATTTTCGAATGCTTTATCTTGATCATATTCAATTTTGCAGTCTTTTGTTATTTCTGGACTTAATTCATATCCTTCTGGATGCGTAATTACAAAGTCCATATTCTTTTGCATTTGCATCATTTCTACAAATGAATTTGCAACTGCCTGAGGTAAAGCCTTAGGATGTGGCGCCCAAGAAAGGACTACTTTTGGTCTATGTTTGGTTTTATACTCTTCCATTGTAATTGCATCTGCCAAAGATTGCATTGGGTGACGAACTGCACTTTCCATATTTACAATAGGTACTGTTGCGTGTTTTATAAATCCTGAAATAACAGTTTCAGCATAATCCTTTTCTTTACTTTCTAAACCTGCAAAGGCACGAATCGCAATTATGTCACAATACTGTGAAACTACTTCTGCAGCTTCTTTTATATGCTCTGAAGCACCAGAATTCATAATTGCTCCATCTTCAAACTCTAATGTCCAACCTTCATTAGTAAAATTCATTACCATGACATTCATCCCTAAGTTTAAAGCTGCTTTTTGAGTACTCAAACGCGTTCTTAAACTCGGATTAAAAAATAACATCCCTAAGGTTTTGTTCTTACCTAAGTGTTGATTTTTTAGTGGCTTTTTCTTGATTTTTAACGCCCCTTTAACCCATTTTGATAATGAGTTGATATCTTGAATTGAAATATAGTTCATAATATATTGTTTAATTGTTATTTGTTTAACTGTTTAACCGAATAGTCGATTAACCGAATCAACATTTTTAAGAATAGTATCTGTTTTTATTTGTGTCTTTACATTAGTAAATCCGCACTATCCGTGTTCTTCTTTTGACAATCATCATAATTTGAATTAAAAATATAGTTTATGTTTTCTTTTTTATTCTCATTTCTAAAAACCTTTATCATCCGTGTTCTTATTCAATAATCATTATTCGAATTAACGATTAACCAAATCAACATCTTTACACAATCTTGGTAAAAGGAATTTCATTTTTTAATGCTTTTAAAATAAAATTATCATCTAATCCATTTACAATCCAGGTTTCAATATTTGCTGCTTTGGCAATTGCTGCAGCTTCAATTTTTGATTGCATTCCTCCTGTTCCGTGTGACGACTTAGATTCTCCAATTTCTTTTTCTAAAAGCTGTAGATCATTCACTAAAGCTATCGTTTCTGGTACTTCATTATGGATAGATGCTTTCGTATAAATTCCGCTTGTATTCGTAGCAATTATCAAAATATCTACATTTAATAAAACAGCCGTTAATGCAGCTAGTTTATCGTTATCTCCAAACTGAATTTCATCGGTTGCTACAGTATCATTTTCATTAATAATAGGAATGTAATTGTTCTCTACTAAAACATTTATTGTATTTACAATATTGATTTTGGATTGTTCTTTTTCAAAATCAGAATAGGACAACAAACATTGTGAGGTCAACAAACCTAAATCGCTAAAGTTCTCATGGAAAATCCGCATTAAATGAGGCTGACCAATCGATGCTAAAGCTTGTTTTACAATAATTTCCTTCCCTTTGCTCTCTAGTTTCACAAATTGTTTCGCTGCGGCAATAGCTCCAGAACTTACAATCACAAATTCGTACTTATCATTTAAAGCAGCAATTTGCATTCCAATATCCTCAATCTTTCCTCTCGAAATATGATTGGTTTCTTTGGTTAACGTATTACTTCCAATTTTTAATAAAATCCTTTTTTTAGTCATTTTTTTTAAGTGGCTAAGGTTCTGAGTTTTTATATTGTAAATTTTCTTTTAACTGTATATTTTTTTAACCGCAATCCCAATAACTATTGGGAGTGCTAGACTCTTTTATATTGTTTGTGTTTACAAACGCTAAGTTCGCAAAGCTATGTCTATTACTAAATTTTAAAATCAAAAATCGTTAATCATCAATCTAAAATTCTAAGATAGTCTAACAATCCAAGAAGTCTAAATTACCTAATTTGCCCTTCTCCATAAATATACCACTTATTGGTAACTAGATGTTGCAATCCGATTGGTCCCCGTTGGTGCAGTTTATCTGTGCTAATAGCTAATTCTCCACCTAAACCAAGTTGCCCTCCATCAGTAAATCGAGTTGATGCATTATGATAAACCGCCGCAACATCAATCGATTCCATAAATTCCTGAGCAACAGCTTTATTTCTTGTAATAATTGCAGCTGAATGCCCTCCACAATATTTATTAATTTTTGCAATGGCCTCCTCTTCTGAAGCGATTGCCCCTAATACAATTTTATAATCCAAAAATTCTTCATACCAGATATCTTCATTTTTCAAAACGCTTGTATTTGCAAAAGATTCTAATGTTTTATCTACAATAATCTCTACTTTTGATTCATCTAGCTCCTCTATTAGAATAGCCAAAAACCCTTCAAAATTTGGCAATCGAGAATCTATTAAGACCTTATCTATTGCATTACAAGCTGAGATTTTAGATGTTTTTGCATTCAAAATTACTTTCAATGCAATGTCTGTATCTGCTTCTTTATGAACGTAAACAAAATTATTGCCACGGCCACTTACAATTACTGGACAAGTAGCATGCGCTTTTACAAATTCAATTAACTTCTCTCCACCACGTGGCACAATTAAATCTACTTTTTGTGTTGGTTTTTCTAAAAAAGCCTGTGTTTCTTGTCTATTAAAATTTAAATACTCAACCCACTCTGTCGAAACATTATTCTCTGCTAAAGCTTTATGCCATAAACTTACAATCTTTAGATTAGATTTTAATGCTTCTTTTCCTCCCTTAAGTAAAATTTTATTTCCTGATTTAAAGGCAATTCCACCAGCTTCAATTGTTACATCGGGTCTTGATTCATAAATAATCAATATCGTACCAAAAGCTGCCGTTTTATTACTGACTTTAATCCCATTTTCATGTATAAAATGAAACCTTTCTACACCAACAGGATCTTCCTGAGATGCTAACTGATTCAATGACAAAATCATTTCATCAATCTTCTTATTATCGACTTTTAAACGTTCTTCCATCGCTAAATCTGTGCCATTGTAAGCGGCTAGATCAGCTTGATTCGTCAGAATTATTTGGTTTCTTTCTTCTTCGACAAGCTTTGCCATCGAGAGCAAAACCAAATTTCGCTTTTCAATTGATAATTGGTGGTTCATAATTTTTATAGTTGGTTGTTTGGTAGTTGTTGTATGTAGTTAGCAATGAAAAACTAATGTCCTAATTCGGCTAAACTTTCTTTCAATGCAACAATAAATACATCTATATCTGATTTTTTTACTGTTAATGAAGGTAAAATTCTTAATAGATTTTTGTTGTTGGCGCTTCCTGTAAAAATATGTTTCTCTACAATTAATTTTTTACGAAGTGCTCCAATTTCAAAATCAAATTCCACACCAAGCATCAATCCTCTTCCTTTTACTTTTATAATTTGAGGCACTTGCTTGATTTGCTCAAAAAAGTAAGCAGAAACTTCATTTACATTATCCTGTAATTTTAATTTTTCCATTACATCCAAAACTGCAATTCCTGCTGCACAAGATAAATGACTTCCTCCAAAAGTAGTTCCTAACAATCCGAAACTAGCTTCAAATTCTGGAGAAATTAAAATTGCTCCAACCGGAAAACCATTCCCCATTCCTTTTGCCACCGAAATAATGTCGGCTTTGATATTATGATGTTGGTATGCAAAAAACTTTCCGCTTCTCCCATACCCTGATTGTACTTCATCTAAAATTAAAACTACACCATGTTTTTTACAAGCTTTTTCTAAAGCCTGAAAAAATTCAGTTGTCCCCTCATCCAAACCACCTACTCCTTGAATTCCTTCAATAATTACACTCGAAACATCTCCTTTTTCAAGTTCTGCTTCTACTAATTCGATATTATTAAGAGGCAAGAAAGTAACTACTTGCTGTGCATTTATTGGAGCTACGATTTTTTTGTTATCTGTAACTGCAACTGCAGCTGAAGTTCTTCCGTGAAAAGAATTATCAAAAGCAACAACTCTTGATTTTCCGTTATGAAAAGAAGCTAATTTCAATGCATTTTCATTTGCTTCTGCTCCTGAACTGCATAAAAACAACTCATAATCTTCTAATCCTGAAAGCTTTCCTAATTTCTCTGCTAATTCTACCTGCAAAGGATTCTGAATTGCATTAGAATAAAAACCTAAATTATCTAATTGATTTTTAAGTTTCGATACATAATCTGGTTGTGTATGACCAATAGAAATTACTCCATGACCACCATATAAATCTAAATACTCTACTCCGTTATCATCTGTAATTGTGCAATCTATTGCTTTTACAGGAGTTATGTCATAAAGTGGGTATACGTTAAATAAATTCATGTCTTCTTTTTGTTTATTTTGTTTCAGGTTTAAAGTTTCAAGTTATATTTAGAACGTGAAACTTCAAACTCGAAACTAGTTTAAGTTTCAGCATTGATATTTCAAGTTATGCACTGAACGCAGAACTTGAATCCTGAAACAAATTTTTCTAAAATCCGCTTGGTTTCAAATGTAAACCTGTCGTTTCTGGTAATCCAAACATTAAATTCATGTTTTGAATTGCTTGCCCAGAAGCTCCTTTGGTTAAGTTGTCGATTATTGAAGTAATCAATATCCGATTTCCTTTTTTAGTTAAACTAATAATACATTTGTTTGTTTGTACAACCTGTTTCATATTGATATTGGTTGTAGTTACTGTTACAAACGGTTCATTTTTATAAAAATCTTCATATTTTGCTACGATTTCATCTAAGCTCTCTTCTGCAGTAGTATATAATGTTGCAAAAATTCCTCTTGCAAAATCTCCTCTATTTGGAATAAAAAGTAACTCATTTGAATAAGTTGCCTGCAGTTGGTTTACACTTTGATTTATCTCTCCTAAATGTTGATGATCAAATGCTTTATAATGCGACATATTATTTGATCTCCAACTAAAATGTGTAGTTTCTGAAGGACTTACGCCTGCTCCAGTACTTCCTGTTGTAGCGTTAATATGTATGTCATTTTCTAAAAGCTGATTTTTTGCCAAGGGTAACAATGCTAATTGAATTGCGGTAGCAAAACAACCTGGATTGGCAATATAATTTGCTTTTTTAATAGCCGTTTTATTCAATTCTGGCAATCCATAAACAAATTGTTTTCCATCAAAAATTGAATCTTTAGTCAATCTAAAATCATTTCCTAAATCAATAATTTTAGTATGACCTGCAAATTTATTTTCTTGTAAAAATGAAATAGACTTTCCATGACCTAAACATAAGAACAATACATTTACATCTGGGTTAATTGCATCGGTAAAATCCATTTCAATATCTCCTAATAAATCGTGATGTGCTACAGATAATGGCTTACCCGCATTAGTGGTACTGTACACAAAATCGATATTCACATTAGGGTGATACATTAATATTCTTATCAATTCCCCAGCTGTATAGCCTGAACCGCCTATTATTCCAACATTAATCATAGTCTAAGTGATTTACGGATGAAAATATATTTTGGGCATTTCCTAAAATCTTAATAAATCCTTTGGCATCATCAGATGTCCAAGCGTTGTTCATTTCTCCGTATTGACCAAATCCTGTATTCATTAAATCATTATCTGATTCAATTCCGTCAAGCGAAAAGTGATATGGTTTTAATGAAACAATTACAGTTCCATTTACAGTTTTTTGAGTATCCTCAAGGAAAGCTTCAATATTACGCATTACAGGATCCAAAAACTGACCTTCATGGAATAACATTCCGTACCAGTTTCCTAACTGTTCTTTCCAATATTGCTGCCATTTACCTAATGTATGTTTCTCTAATAAATGATGTGCTTTTATAATTATTAAAGGTGCTGCTGCTTCAAAACCTACTCTTCCTTTAATACCGATAATCGTATCTCCTACGTGAATATCTCTACCAATTGCATACGCATTAGCTAGTTTTTCTAAGATAACAATATTTTTTGTTGGTGTATTTTTAATGTTATTCACACCTACTAATTCTCCTTTTTCAAATTGTAAAGTTACCTTCTCTTCACCATCTTTTTCTAATTGCGATGGATATGCTTCACTTGGTAAAGCCTGATTAGAAGTTAAAGTTTCTTTTCCTCCTACACTCGTTCCCCAAAGTCCTTTATTGATCGAATATTGTGCTTTTTCCCAAGAATAATGAACTCCATTTTTTTGCAAATAGTCAACTTCTTCTTGTCTTGACAATTTTAAATCTCTAATTGGAGTAATGATTTCAATTTCGGGAGCGATAGTTTGAAAAATTAAATCAAATCTAATTTGATCATTTCCCGCTCCTGTACTTCCATGTGCAATTGCCTCTGCTCCAACTTTTTTAGCATATTTTATTGCTTCAATAGCTTGAAAAACACGTTCTGCACTTACAGATAATGGATAGGTATTATTTTTTAGTACATTTCCATAAATCAAATATTTTATAGCTTTATCATAGTATTTATCTACGATTGTAAGATTTGCATGTTGTGCACTTCCTAATTCGTAAGCTCTTTCTTCAATAGCATTTAGTTCTTCTTCATCGAAACCTCCTGTATTAATAAGTACAGTGTGGACTTCATATCCTTTTTCATTTTTTAAATATTTAAGGCAGTACGAAGTATCTAATCCTCCGCTATAAGCTAATACAACTTTTTTCATAATTTTATTTTTTTAAGAAAAGGGCTTGTTTAATTGATTTTAATCTATTGAGTACTTTTACGTTAAATGGATGTTTTGGCGGATCTTTTTGTTTTTCTTTTGGATCGTACAACATTCCTGTGCATAAGCACATTTTATTTTCTTTACTTTTTAATATTTCATAATTTGTACAAGTTTTACAACCTGCCCAAAAGCTTGGATCACTTGTAAGTTCTGAAAAGGGAACTGGCTTATATCCCAAATCTGAATTGATTTTCATAACAGCCAAACCAGTTGTTATACCAAATATTTTGGCATCAGGGTATTTTTCTAATGAGTAGTCAAAAACTTTTGATTTGATTTTTTTGGCTAAACCTAAATTTCTATAATCGGGATGTACTATTAATCCAGAATGAGCCACAAACTTGCCATGTTGCCAGCTTTCGATATAACAAAACCCTGCAAATTTACCATCAGCCAATGCGATCAATGCGTCTCTGTTCTCCATTTTTTTCTGAATGTACTCTGGAGTTCTTTTAGCAATTCCGGTACCTCTCAATAAGGCAGACGACTCTATGGTATCGCAAATTTCTTGCGCATATTTATAATGTTCTTCTTGTGTTACAACAATAGAGATCTTCATTTCAATAGTTGAAGTTAGGGTTAAAAAATAAAACATGATTTTTTTTCTGAAACCCAAGAGTTGCTTCAGCAAAGCTAAATAAAATATACGTAAAACCCTTAATATCAAAAAGATGATACTGAGAAATTTTTAAATAAAATGTACTTCTAGGATGTGTTTGTCCAAAGGACAACTTAGGTAATTTCAAGACAAAAAAATGAATATAAATAAATACAACGAAAAACTCTTTTGAATACTATATAGATAGTATCCGTACTTCGGGAGAAGTAGCAACTGAGTTTGTCCGTGACAAAGAAGTTATATGTAAACTTATTTTATTCATCGATGCAAATTTACATCTTTTTTTTAATTACAACACGTTAATCAAAAATTGTAACATTTTTTTAATAAAATGTTGTTTCTGCAGATTTATCGCATCATAACAGCTAATTTCTGAGTGAAAATTAAATTTTTAATAAAAAAAATCGACTATTTGAGTCTAACTCAAACAGCCGATTTCATTAATTAAAACCTCATAAAGGTCTATAAAAAAGCTTATAAGCTCTATTTCATAATTAAATTTTTAATTACTCTTTTGTAAATTCCATTACTTGTGAGTTCTCTAAAATTGTCATTTTCAATCCTGTTTTACTAAATGCAAATTTTAATCCAGCTCGTTTTGATTCAAAAGTATCAACTGCATCAGCAACAGGCTGAAGTGAAAATTTAGGATAGTTTGGCAACTCTACTGTTAAAGCTCCATTTTTTTCTGTGAATATAATTTTTAGAGGTGAGATTTTACTAGAATATGTACCTAGATAAGAATCTAAAACAACATCTTTTTCAATTTTACCACTTCCGGCTGTCCATACATTATTACTTACATTGCTATCTGGAAAAACATGATCAGGGTCAATTGAAACACTTTCAATTTCTTCTGTAGAATCAAATTTAAAAGACCATTCTACATTTCTCTGCCAGATTTCAACTGGTAATTTTACTCTAGAAACTTTACCACTTTTAGTTTTTACATCTATTATAACAGGCATTGCCATTTTTTCAAAGTTCTCAATAGTGATAATAATTCCATTTTTAGGATCATTTTTCACATATTTGATAGCGTTAATACCTTGATCAAAACGCCAGTTATTTACAAACCAACTTCTCCAGAACCAACTTAAATCTTCTCCAGCAACATTTTCCATTGTTCTGAAGAAGTCATCTGGTGTTGGATGTTTGTAAGCCCAACGCTCAATATAGGTACGGAATGCGATATCGAAACGCTCTTTTCCTAATACTTGTTCTCTTAGAATTACCAAAGCAGAACTTGGTTTATAGTAGCACAACAATCCAATGTTTGCTTCCTTCATATTATCTGGAGAACTCATCACAGTTTCTAGCTTTGGACTAGTAAACATCTCAGCCATTTTATGCATATCTCTTGGCGCTTCTTTGTACTCCCCTTTATTAAATTCAGCAGTACTTAATGAGTTGATAAAAGTATTGAATCCTTCATCCATCCACCCAAATAATCTTTCATTTGAACCTACAATCATTGGAAACCAAATATGTCCAAATTCGTGATCTGTAACTCCCCATAAATCTTCTCCTTTAGACTCCCAACTACAAAATACAATACCAGGATATTCCATTCCTCCTTCATTACCTGCTACGTTTGTTGCAACTGGATAAGGATATTCAAACCATTTATTAGAATAATTTTCGATTGCTCCTTTAGTATATTCTGTAGAACGCCCCCAAGCAGCATCTCCTGCGCTTTCTACTGGATAAGCTGAAAGAGCTAATGACTTTTTACCACTAGGTAAATTAATCTTTGCACCATCTAAAATAAATGCTGCCGAAGATGCCCAAGAAACATCACGTGCATTTTTCATTTGATAATGCCATGTTTTTTCTCCATTTACTGGAGCAGCCACAGCAGATGCAACCTCTTCAGCAGATCGAATCATAACAGTCTTATCACTTTGAGCGGCTTCTTTTAAACGTTTTTGTTGTTCGGCAGTATAAACCTCAGAAGCATTTACTAATTCACCTGAAGAAACTACAAAATGATTAGCAGGAACAGTTAATTTCAAGTCAAAATCACCATATTCCAAATAAAACTCTGATGCTCCTAAATATGGATGTGTGTTCCAGCCTCTTACATCATCATACACACACATACGTGGATACCACTGTGCTATAGTAAAAATTTTCCCATTTTTAGTTTCAAGAACTCCTGTTCTATCTGATCCTTCATTTGGAGCTATGTAAGAGAACTCAATTTTAATTTTAACACTGCTTCCTTTTGCTGCTAATTCTTCTGGAAGAAAAATCTGCATTCTTGTATCAGTAACAATATATTTTGCATCAGTTTCAACAGATTTTTTCTTATTAAAAACAGTTACTTTTACTGATTTAATTTTATTTCCACCATCAAAAACCTGACCTTGAGCTCCGTTACGACTTCCTGTTAAAGGTACTACAGCATTTCCTCGTGAATCTTCCTTAAATAAGTTTTGATCTAAATTAAGCCAAACAAAAGACATCTTATCTGGACTATTGTTGGTATAAGTGATTTCATCTGTACCAATAATTTCATTCGTAACTCCATTTAATCTTGCAGTAATCTTATAATCTGCCCTATTTTGCCAATATTCAGCACCCGGCTGACCACTTGCTGAACGGGTTGTGGTTCCGTTTTTTGAATAGAACAATGGAGAGAATGCTTCATAATAATCGTATTTAGAAATAGGATTAGTATTTGCAGAAGGAACTTGTTGTGCCCATGTGGCCGAAATTCCAAACAATAAAGCCATAGACAATATGGCTCTCAAAGAGAGTTTTTTCATTTTTGTTGGTGTTTATCTAGCAAATTAATGAAAAAAAAAGGTATTTATGAATTAAATCTAAATAGATTAATACTATTTAAACTAAATTTTATTAGAAAATATTTCACCCGCTTTTTTGTCTATAAATTAATTTTATAAATATATTTACAATACCTAATTTTTTAATCTCACAAAACCTAAATTTTGATTACAGTTATTTCAAATTCTAAACTTACTGCTTCAATTAAACATGCTGGAGCCGAATTATTTTCATTAAAAAACATACAAAACAAAGAATATATTTGGGAAGGAAATCTCGCTTTTTGGGGCAAACACTCTCCTATATTGTTTCCAATCGTAGGCACATTAAAAAACAACACCTACTCTATTAACAACATTTCATATCACTTACCACGACATGGTTTCGCTAGAGATATGGAATTTAATCTAGTTTCTAAAACTGATGAAAGCGCAGTATTTTCTATTCAATCAAATGATGAGACACTAAAAATATATCCTTTTAAATTTGAGCTTCAAATAATTCACACCTTAATAGATTCACAACTGGATATCCAATATAAAGTGATCAATAAAACCAATTCTAAAATGCCTTTTTCTATTGGAGCTCATCCTGCTATAGCACTAC
The DNA here is from genome assembly GCF_020991525.1 of Flavobacterium sp. EDS. Taxonomy (NCBI): domain Bacteria; kingdom Pseudomonadati; phylum Bacteroidota; class Flavobacteriia; order Flavobacteriales; family Flavobacteriaceae; genus Flavobacterium; species Flavobacterium sp. EDS. Next base: position 34,821 of record NZ_JAJMOZ010000003.1, on the reverse strand, counting down.
CAGAAAATTTCAAAGATTATGTTTTAGAATTTGAAAGAAAAGAAATTCTAGAATATTCTTTACTTGAAAATGATTTGATTTCTAATAAAACCAAACAATTAGAAACAAAAGAAGGTCAAATTCATTTAGATTATTCACTATTTGAAAATGACGCATTAATATTTAAGTCATTAGAATCTCACTCACTAACCATATCAGAAAACAATACACCATATGTAAAAGTTGATTTTTCAGATTTTCCTAGTTTAGGTATTTGGACAAAAGAAAATGCTCCTTTTATTTGTATTGAGCCTTGGTTTGGCTATTCAGATACTCCCGAGAATTCAGGAAATCTTTTCGAAAAAGAAGGAATCTTGACTTTAGAAGCAAATCAAACATTTAATTCGAAATTTAGTATCGAAATTATATAACTCAATCTTATTACATACCCTATGTTAAATTTTAATTTTTCTCCATTTCCTGTACTCGAAACTGAACGCTTACTCCTTAAAAGAATAACGAATGAGGATACTAGCGAAATCATAGCACTACGTTCTAATCCAGAAACTATGAAATACATTCCAAGACCACTCATAACAACTAATGAGCAAGCATTGGAACATATTTCTCAACTTAACAGCATTATAGAAACAAATGAAGGAATCAATTGGGGAATTACTTTAAAAGACAGTCCTAAAATAATTGGATTTATTGGTTATTTTAGAGTTCAACCCGGAAACTTTCGTGCAGAAATAGGCTATATGTTATTACCTGAATTTCACGGAAAAGGAATTATTCCTGAGGCTGCAAAAAAAGTAATCGATTATGGATTTAATGAAATGAAACTACACTCTATCGAAGCTGTTATTGATCCTGATAATTTAGCTTCAGAAAGAGTTTTACAAAAAATGGACTTTGTAAAGGAAGGTCATTTTAAAGAATCGGAATATTATGAAGGACGTTTCTTAGACAATGTAATTTATTCATTATTGAACAAATAAAGCATTTAAATTATTAAAAGCAGTGAAGTATATAAAAGAATATAAAGTACAAACTACTCGCACAATTCAATAGTTTAATGCTAAAGAGCAATACAACATTATTACAAGAGAAGCGTTTAAAATTTATATATTTCTGAATAACTTACAGAATTTCAATGTATTCTTGTTAAATTTTAAATTTACAACAATACAACATAATGCATTGCGTTATATTTGCACACTAAACTAGCAATCAAAACTAACTTATTGCTAGTAATTACTAGATTTTATGAAAAAATTATTTGCCTTAACCATTCTTTTATTCACAATTCAATCTCATAGCCAAACTTACATAAAAGCAAATGCACTTACAGCTTTAGTCTCCGTTCCTGATGTTGCCGTAGAAACAAGTATTGGAAAAAAACTAACCCTTAACATTGACTTAATGGCTTCCTTTTGGGAATCATTTGATGGAAAAAGCCCAATGAAGTTTGTCACTTTTACTCCTGAAGTTCGCTACCATTTTAATGAGAAATACAATGGTTTGTATTTTGGTGGTCATATAGGAGGAGATATATATAAAATCCAAAAATGGAATTACTGGGATACAAACAAATATGAAGATGGACATGGATATAGACTTGGCGCCACACTTGGATATCAAAAGAAATTAAATGATAAATTTATGCTCGATTTTTTCGTTAGCGGAGGATGGCACCAAGGTTTTTACAAAGGCTTTTACAATGATGGCACACCGGGACGTTACGAAAAAGCAAAACACTATAACAAAAGTGGTGAATGGCTTCCTTATGGAGGTGGCGTAATGATTTCATATAAATTAAATTAATCTATACTGGAAATTTAGGAATTGATTTAATGTATAAATCCTCTACTTTTTTCCTAGCCCAATCTGTTTTTCTTAAGAAAGTTAAACTAGATTTTATACTAGGATTTGAAGTAAAACATTTAATCGGTATTAATTCACCTAAAGTATCAAACCCATAGTAACCAACTAATTTTTCGAGTATTGCTTGAAGTGTTATTCCGTGTAAAGGATTTTTATCTTGATTTTGCATTTTATATTTTTTTAAATAATAACAAAAAGACCGTACTACAAAAAGTACGGTCTTTCTTTTTTACAAAATTACTAAATTGAAATTAAAATAATCCTTCTATAATTTAGAATATGAATTTAAATCCAACAGCAAGCGGTGTTGTTAAGTTTGCACCACCAACAGAATAAGCTGAATCAACATTTGCCATATGTGCTAATCCAAAATTAGTTACAGTCGTTTTAGAACCATCTTTTGGATCTATAGTTGTAGATGTAAAATTCGCTAAATTATAAGAAAACTCAACTGAGAAGTATTTTGTTACGAAGTAATCAAATCCACCTGATAGAGTTAAACCAAATTGGTTTATTTTTGTATCTTTTTCTTTTTCCTTCCCTGTAATAATTGGTGCTGCCAATTGACCAAAGAAATATAGAGAAGACCCCCCAATATTCCAATATTTTCTTGCTAATGGTTGAATAACTATCAAATCTGTTTTTACGTCAGTACCTTTATCTGTCTCTGACTTCATATTAATGTATCCAAGCCCTGCTCCAACAGCTACAGATGGCGTGATAAAAGTACCTACAATCGGAATTACTGATAAATTTGTATGTTTTACATCATCAGTTTTAGTTTGTTGGTAGCCAAATTGTGATGTTACAAACCATGCTCCTTTTAAGCCTTGATCTGCTTCCTGAGCCTTTACAGTTAACCCCATTAAAACAATACTAGCTAATGTTAAAATCTTTTTCATGTCTTTAAGTTTTTATTTTAAATTATTTAACAAACTTAGGCGTAAGTTTTTTCCTGAAAAATGATTAAAATCATAGTTTAAAAATTATCTTTAATTATCTTTGATTTCACTAAAGTTTTTCTTTTTTATTTTACATTTGTACCCTATGTTAAAAACAGTCAATATACTCAACAAAAGAGCCCGCTTCGATTACGAAATAATAGATACCTACACTGCTGGAATTGTTTTAACCGGAACTGAAATCAAATCAATACGCCTTGGTAAAGCAAACATTACCGAAAGCTTTTGCGAATTTAGTGGTGATGAACTTTTTGCTATTAATACCTATATTGAAGAATATACCTTTGGAAATCAATTCAATCATAAATCAAGAAGTGAGCGTAAATTACTTTTGAACAAAAAAGAATTGAAAAACCTTCAAAAAAGTGTACAAGCAAAAGGATTAACAATTATTCCTTTAAAGCTGTTTACCAATGAAAAAGGACTCGCTAAATTACAAATAGGACTTTGTAAAGGGAAGAAAAACTACGATAAACGTGAATCTCTAAAAGAACAAGATACTAAGCGTGATCTTGATCGAATTAAAAAAGCATTTTAATTTAGTCTCTTTTTTAAAATAAAAATTCCAAAGTGATATCTCGATATTTATACTTATTTTTACTACAATAAACTCTAAATTTCTAGCTATGAAAAGAATATTTGTTTTATTAACTGTAATCTTATTATATGGATGTGGTACTAATTCTTCTATCATTACTAGTTGGAGGGATCCGCAAATAACAATTAGTTCAGAAAATTTCAAAAAAGTATTAGTTGTAGCTTTAATAAAAAATGAAGGGACACGAAGAGTTATTGAAAACAGAATTGCTGCAAGTAACCCTATTTTTCATGCTTCTTATCCGTTCTTGAATCAAATTAGTAATGGCCTTACAGATGACCAAAAACTAAAAATACTAAACGATGAAAATTTTGACGGTGTAGTTACTATGCGATTAGTAAGCAAAGAAAAACAAACCGAATATGTTCCTGGAATAGATAATAGCATCTATTATGGAGGCTATAATGGTTTATTATATGGAGGCCCGTTTGGTGGCTGGTACGGAATGTATGCAAACGATTTTTACACTCCAGGTTATTACGTAGAAAACACTTATTATATAGTAGAAACCAATGTTTTTTCTTTGAAAGAAAAAAAATTAATCTGGACTGGCACAACAAAATCCTCTGATGTTACTGATATTGGCACAACAATAGATGATATCATGAGAACTATAATATACGAAATGAAGAAAGACGGAACGTTACCAAAGAAATAGCACTTATCACAAAAAAAATCACAAATAGCATTGAATTCATTTTTAATGCTATTTTTTTACCAATAAAACAATGACTAAATTTGTCTTGACAATTAAAACCATGCTTCTAAAATGAAAACGATACTTAAAAATGCTCGGGAACAAAAAGGTTTTAAAACTCGAGAAGTAGCACAATTACTTGAAATTGATCAAGCCTTAATCAGTAAATTTGAAAGTGGCGCCCGAAAACCTACAAGAGAACAAATTGTAAAACTTGCTTCATTGCTCGAAATTGATTTTGAGAATCTATTAATACTTTGGTTAAAAGAAAAAATAATACATGAAATCGGACATGAAGAAATGGCACTTAAAGCATTACATCTCGCCGAAATCGAAATTCAAAACATTAAAAAGAGAGATACTTCGATTATCTTGTCAACATTGCAAAACGTTCTAAATGAAATTGAAGTCTTAAAAACAAAAATACAATCATTCCAACAATTTGATTTGCATCGAATTTCTAAAATTTTAGAGCTCGAATATACATACGAAAGCAATAGAATTAATAACAACTCATTGACGTTACAAGAGACTAAAGCAGTAATTAATGAAGGACTAACAATTGGAGGCAAAACCATGCAGGAGCATTTAGAAGCGGTAAACCATCATGAAACTATTTCTTACATTAAAGATTTAACTCAAAAAAACAGTGCTGTCAATGAAAAAGAATTACTGAGTATTCACCATCAGATTTTAAGAGGAATAAAACCCGCTCATGCAGGAAAATATAAAAATGACGCATTGATTATTCGCGAAATGAGCTCTTTTTTCAGTTGGTATGAAACCAATAAAAACACACTTCACCCTATATTATTAGCTTCTGAAGCACATTTAAAGATCATAACAATTAGCCCTTTTGAGAGCGAAAATATTCAAATAGCTCTTTTATTAATGAACTGGATATTAATTCAAAACGGTTATGTTTTTGCAACTATTCAAGGTGATGACGAGCATAAGAATAAATATCTTTCGATTTTAGCAGAAAGTCAGAATCAAAATGACAAATCAATTTTTATAAATTATATCGCTCAAGTAGAAAAGGAAAATTTACAGCGTGCAATTGAATTAGTTACTCAATAAAAAAGCCCATCGAAATGGGCTTTTACTAATTTTTATCTTCTAATAAAGGAACGAATCTAAATTCTCCAAACTCATGTTTTTCAAATTGTGTTTCGTTTTTACGAATTAACAACGTCATAACCTGAACATCTTCTCCTAGCGGGATAACTAATCTTCCTCCTATCTTTAATTGTGCCATTAACGGCTGAGGAATAAATGGTGCTCCAGCAGTCACAATAATACTATCAAATGGCGCATAACCAGGTAATCCTTTATAACCATCTCCAAAAGAAAGATGCTTAGGTCGAATCCCTAATTTAGGAAACAAGATAGATGTTGTTTTAAATAACTCATTTTGTCTTTCAATACTATATACTTTGGCTCCCAACATATATAATACTGCGGTTTGATACCCAGACCCAGTACCAATTTCTAATACTTTATGGTCTTTTTTAACTTCTAACAGTTGCGATTGAAACGCAACAGTGTAAGGTTGAGAAATAGTTTGCCCAGCACCAATCGGGAAAGCTTTGTCCTGATAAGCATAATCTTCAAAGCTAGAGTTCAAAAAAAGATGTCTTGGAATTTTTTTAATCGCTTCCAAAACAGCCTTATCGGTAATTCCCTTTTGTTGCAAAGTGCTTACTAATTGATTCCGAAGTCCTTGATGTTTGGCAGTGTCTTTCAATGTTTGTTCTTTTTATTTTAGCAAAAATAAGAAAGTAAATAGGAATTCAAATATTGATTCTTAAATATTAAATTACTAAAACTTTAAAGCATTCACTTTCACTTTCAACAAATAAATTATATTTTTGTTAAAAATACATTCTCATGTTAAAAGTAGGAGTTTTAGGTGCTGGTCACTTAGGTAAAATACATTTACGTTTATTACAACAATCTGATAAATATGAATTAGTTGGTTTTTATGACCAAAATCAAGAAAACGCCGAGAAAATTTCTAAAGAATTCGGTTATAAAAATTTCAATACAATTGCAAAGCTAATTCATGCTGTTGATGTAATTGATATTGTAACTCCAACATTATCACACTACAAATGTGCTAAAGTTGCCATAAAATCAGGAAAACATATTTTTATCGAAAAACCAATTTCGAATACTGTTGAAGAAGCCGAAGAAATAATTGCTTTGGCAAAAGAATATAACGTAAAAGGTCAAGTTGGTCATGTTGAACGCTTTAATCCAGCATTCATAGCAACAAAAGACATGATTGAAAATCCGATGTTTATAGAAACACATCGTTTAGCCGAATTTAATCCTCGTGGTACTGACGTTCCTGTAGTTTTAGATTTGATGATTCATGATATTGATGCTATTTTAAGTGTAGTAAAATCAAAAGTAAAAAGTATCAATGCAAGTGGAGTTTCAGTAATTAGTGATACTCCAGACATTGCCAATGCTAGAATTGAATTTGAAAATGGTTGTGTTGCAAACTTAACAGCAAGCAGAATTTCGATGAAAAACATGCGTAAAACGCGTTTTTTCCAAAGGGATGCCTATATTTCAGTTGACTTTTTAGAAAAAAAATGTGAAGTTGTTCGTATGAAAGATGCACCCGAAATACCAGGTGATTTTGATATGATTTTGCAAAATGCAGAAGGAGTAAAAAAGCAAATCTATTTTACAAATCCAGATGTGGAGCAAAACAATGCAATTTTAGATGAGTTAGAATCTTTCGCAAATGCAATAAACACTGATACTGATCCAGTTGTAACTCTAGAACAAGCAACAGATGCATTAAAAGTGGCTTACCAAATTATTGACTGTTTCGATAAATAAAAATAACCTCAAAAAAGTTAGCCATAAATTCATGAATTAATTCGTGAATTTATGGCTAAAATTATAAAATATAGTACTTAAATAATATGAAAACAATAGCTGTAATCGGTGCTGGAACAATGGGTAACGGAATTGCTCATACATTTGCTCAAAGTGGTTTTGTAGTAAAACTAATTGATGTTTCTGAAAAATCTTTAGATAAAGGAATGGCAACCATTGCCGCTAACTTAGACAGAATGCTTGCAAAAGGAAGTATTACTGCAGAAGAAAAAGCCAAAACAATAACAAATATTATTACCTATACTGATATTAAAGATGGTGTTGTAGGCGTAGATTTAGTTGTAGAGGCAGCTACCGAAAACATTGATTTAAAGCTTAATATTTTCAAACAATTAAACGAAGCTTGTTCGCATAACACAATTTTAGCAACAAATACTTCATCCATCTCTATAACACAAATTGGAGCTGTTGTAGCACATCCTGAACGTGTTATTGGGATGCACTTTATGAATCCAGTGCCAATCATGAAATTGGTAGAAATTATTCGCGGATACAACACCAGCGATGAAGTTACTAAAATCATCATGGACTTATCCGTAAAATTGGGTAAAACTCCTGTTGAAGTAAACGATTATCCAGGTTTTGTAGCAAACAGAATTTTAATGCCTATGCTAAATGAAGCTATCGAAACATTATACAACAAAGTAGCTGGTGTTTACGAAATAGATACCGTAATGAAACTAGGAATGGGACACCCAATGGGACCATTACAACTAGCAGATTTTATTGGACTTGATGTGTGTTTAGCTATTTTAAATGTAATGTACGACGGTTTCAAAAACCCTAAATATGCACCATGTCCACTATTAGTAAATATGGTACGTGCTGGAAAATTAGGAGTGAAATCTGGCGAAGGATTCTATGATTATAGTGAAAGTAAAAAAGCGGAGAAAATCTCAAAGCAATTTATCATTTCATAAAAAAGAAAAAACATGTCAATAGCATCAAATTTAAACACCATAAAAGCTTCCCTGCCAAAACATGTGACTCTTGTTGCGGTTTCTAAAACCAAACCCATTACTGATTTAATGGAGGCTTATGAAGCTGGTCAGCGTATTTTTGGAGAAAACAAAATCCAGGAAATGACAGACAAATGGGAAGAAATGCCAAAAGACATCCAATGGCACATGATTGGTCACGTACAAACAAATAAAGTAAAATTTATGGCACCGTTTGTAAGTTTGATTCATGGAGTCGATAGCTTAAAACTATTACAGGAAATCAATAAACAAGCATTAAAAAACAACCGTGTTATTGATTGTCTGCTTCAAATACATATTGCCGAAGAAGAAACTAAATTTGGTCTTGACGAAAAAGAACTTGCATCGCTCCTAGCCTCTGCTGATTTTCATAATTTAAAAAACATTCAAATTATAGGTTTAATGGGAATGGCAACTTTTACCGAAAATCAAAACCAAATAAAGAAAGAATTCACGCATTTAAAATCAATCTTCGACTCTTTGCAAGCTACAGAAACCGTAAACTGTAAATTAAATACTGTTTCTATGGGAATGTCAGGAGACTACCAACTTGCAATAGAATGTGGCAGTACTATGGTTCGCATTGGAAGTAGTATATTTGGAGGAAGATAAATTACAAAAACCAATATCAATTCCAAAAAACAATAACTTAATGGAAAAAATATTCAATTTTGAAGATAGATTAGTTCGTTTTGCTGGAGAATGTATTTTCTTTACAAGGCAATTAGAAAGATTATTTGAAAATGAATATTATAAAAATCAATTAATTCGATCATCTGGTAGTGCTTGCTTAAATTTTAGAGAAGCACAAGGCACGATTACTAATAAAGATTTTATTTTTAAAGTTTCCTCTAGTTGCAAAAGAGTTAAAAGAATCAAGGAACTCATTAAAAATTCTCAATTATATTAAAGAAGGAGATAGCGATAAAAGAAACAAACTTCTAATTGAAGTAGAACAACTTATTGCAATTTCATCAAAAATGATACTAAATAAAAACAATCAATAACAATGACAATAACAGTAGTAATTTTCAGGAATTGTTATTGATATTGAAATTGTTTTTTGAAATTGACATTGATAATGTACGCAATACTAGACATAGAAACAACTGGAGGACAGTTTAATGAAGAAGGGATTACCGAAATTGCTATCTATAGATTTGATGGCCATGAAGTAGTTGACCAATTTATTAGTTTGGTTAATCCTGAAATTCCAATTCAGCCGTTTGTTGTAAAACTTACTGGTATCAACAATGCTATGTTGCGTTCAGCACCAAAATTTTTTGAAATTGCCAAACGAATTATTGAAATCACCTCTGATTGTGTTATTGTAGCACACAATGCGTCTTTTGATTACAGAATCTTACGCACCGAATTTAGACGTTTAGGCTACGATTTTGAAGCTAAAACCCTTTGTACAGTCGAACTTGCCAAAAAATTAATTCCAGAACAACCTTCTTATAGCTTAGGCAAACTAGTTCGAGCACTTGGAATCCCAATGGCCGACAGACATCGTGCCAATGGTGACGCAATGGCAACTGTTAAGTTGTTTAAAATGCTTTTAGAAAAAGATACAGAAAAAACAATCATAAAGGATTTTATAAAACTTGAAATCGAAAAAGGTATTGCTCCAAAATTACTGGACATCATAGCGCAAGCACCAACAAAAACAGGTGTATATTACATACATAACCAAAATGGAACCATTATTTATATTGGTAAAAGTCGAAATATAAAAAAACGTATTAATCAGCATTTTACAGGAACTAATATCAAAAGCAAGAAAATTCAAGCTGAGGTATTCACGGTTACTTATGATGAAACAGGAAGTGAACTGATTGCACTTTTAAAAGAAAGTGATGAAATAAAAATCAACAAACCAAAATACAATCGCTCTAAGAAAAAAACAGCATTCCCACTATCTATATATATTGAAAAAGACAAAAATGGGTATCTAAACTTAAAACTTCAGAAAACTGACGGAAGAAAAAAAGAAATTACATCTTACGGAAGCCTACAAGAAGGAAAAAATGCTTTGTTTTTTTTTACTGATAAATACAAACTATGTCAAAAGCTTACTGGTTTATATGCTACTAAAAAAGAATGCTTTCAATATAAAATAAAGGAATGTGATGGAGCTTGTATCGGAGAAATTTCTCCTGAGGAGTATAACACAAGAGTTCAAAACTTTATTACAGATTACAGCTTCGAAAATAAAAATATGATTTTAATAGACCGTGGACGAACGATAAACGAACGTAGCGCCATATTGATAGAAGATGGTGTTTACAAAGGCTATGCATTTTACGATTTAAACTACCAGATTACCAACATCGAAATTCTCAAAAACATACTTATACCAATGCAAAACAATCGTGATGCTAAAAGTATAATTCAAAATTATATGAGAAAAAACAAATCATTGAAAGTAATTCATTTTTAATAATAGTAACATTCAGTATCTTCGTAGATATGAAAAGAATTAAATCAAAATACGAGCTTTTCAGACAAAAAACCCAAATCATCCTATATGGTACAAATACCTTTTTAGGACGTATGTTCGATTTGGTACTTTTGGGACTTATTTTATTGAGCGTACTTTTAGTAATGCTAGATACAGTAGAAGGTATCAATCATAAATACCACACACAGCTACTTATTTGCGAATGGGTAATAACATCATTTTTTACCATCGAATTTATCTTACGTATCATTTCGATACAGAAACCTGTAAGATATATATTTAGTTTTTACGGAATCATTGATTTAATGGCAATACTACCTATGTATTTGTCAATATTTTTCCCAGCCACAAATGTTTTAACCATTGTAAGAGTCTTACGTTTCTTCCGATTGTTCAAGATTTTGCATATTCCACAAATATCACAACAATCGATACAACTTCGTGAAGCAATGGAAGCTAGCAAAGAGAAAATCCTAGTTTTTATTTACTTTGTTATTATTAGTGCTGTAATTATTGGCTCATTAATGTATGTCGTCGAGGGTAAAGAAAGCGGTTTTACAAGTATCCCTGTTGGTATCTATTGGGCTATTGTAACCCTAACTACCGTAGGTTACGGCGATATTTCACCAGCATCACCATTAGGACAATTTTTAGCTTCATTGGTAATGATAATGGGATATGGAATCATTGCAGTCCCTACCGGAATTGTAACAGCCGAGTTTGCAAAAAGTAGCCTTAAAAGTAATGCTGTTAGTAGCAAAAAAACATGCACAAATTGCAACTCACAAGTTCATTTTGACAATGCAAAATACTGCTACGAATGTGGCAAAACATTAGCAGATAAATAATTTAAAAAGCCATTCCAGCTATACATTACAACTCCTCCTTATATTCGTAATTTTTTTAAGGTATAATAAGGAGCTTCATAAAGTCGCTCTTATATACCCAAAAAAATAAACAAATCTAAGTCTGGGGTTTACATTCCTATCTGGGCTAAAAAATATGAAATACTTAATCACAATAGTAGGACCAACAGCAATAGGCAAAACTGCCTTGAGTATCACATTGGCACAGCATTTCAAGTGCGAAATAATCTCTTGCGATAGCCGTCAGTTTTTTAAAGAAATGACAATTGGTACAGCTGTACCTAATCCTGACGAATTACAAGCTGCCAAACACCATTTTATACAGAACATCTCTATTTTTGATAATTATACTGTAGGTGATTACGAAAAAGAAGCACTAAATAAGTTAGAAGAATTGTTTAAACATAATGATTATGCAATTCTCATAGGGGGTTCGGGTTTATATGTTGATGCAGTTTTAAAAGGATTCGATGAGTTTCCCGAAATAGATACTACAATACGAGAAAAAATAGCACAGGAATACGAACAAAAAGGAATTACGTATTTACAGGAGCAATTAAAAAAATTAGACAGTAGTTACTACAATAAACTTACTATCGAAAACCCGCAGACATTACAAAATCCACAACGAATGATGCGCTTTGTAGAAGTTTGTTTAGGCACCGAAAAGCCATATTCATCATTTCTAAACCAAAAAAAGAATAATCGAAACTTCACCCCTATCCTTATAGGTTTAGAAGCAGACAGAGCCGTAATTTACGATAGAATAAACCAACGTGTTGATATAATGCTAAACAATGGTTTACTTGAAGAAGCACAGCGTCTTCATCCTAATAAAGCGTTAAATGCCTTGCAAACGGTCGGATATCGAGAATTATTTAGTTATTTTGATGGCGAATTCACCTTGCCATTTGCAATCGAAGAAATCAAGAAAAACACTCGCCGTTTTTCAAAACGTCAACTAACTTGGTTTAAGCGAAACGAAAATACAAAATGGTTTGATTATCTAACACCAAAAAGTGAGATAATAAACTTTATCAATAAAAATATAAAATAATTTACAATGCCCATATCACCAAATTTCACTTCTGTTTTAAGCAAAGACTGGGAGATCAATTTTACACAATGCACGCCAAGTGGCTATTTAAAATATACCGATATGTGTAATCTTTTGCAACTCACCGCAGCTGCCCATTCAGAAGTTGGAGGAATTAGCTTTACAGATATGCAGGAATTTGATCAAGCTTGGGTTTTAAGCCGAATGCGTGTAGAAATTACAGCTTTACCTAAGTGGCAAGATGTAGTAACTGTAAAAACATGGATTAACAGTTTAGAAAATTCTCGCTCAGTTCGTGCATTAGAAATGTATTTAAATGGTGAAAAAATAATTGGAAGTGAAACATTCTGGGCTGTTTTTAACACTAAAGCACGACGTCCTGAAGGCTTGGCTTTACCATACGAACATTTTGAATTATTTCCTGATAAAAGGGCAACTACTGATGGTTTCTCTAAAATAAGCATCAATCCTGATAAAGAATCTGTTTTTGAAAAAACTGTTTATTTATCTGATTTAGACATTGTGAACCATGTAAATAATGTAAAATATCTTGAATGGTGCTTAGACCACGTAGACTCAAACAAAATATTGAATCAAGAAATAGATAGTTTCGAAATGAATTTCATGAAAGAACTATCCTTGAATGACAATGTTGTAATTCATGAAAGCGAAACTGATGCTAATAGCACTTTTAGCATTACTAAAGAAGATAAAACATGTTTTGCATTACAGCTTAATTGGAATAAATAGCAATCCTTTAAAAACAAATTATAAACTTATTGCTATCTAAGCCGATCAACTTCTTTGCTATTACACTGTCATTCCATTGAACAAGAAATTACAATATAATAGAAAAAAAGTCTGTAATTGACCTGAATCCAAAAATAAGTACCTAACCGTTTATTTAAACCTGTTAGGTACTTATTTTTTTTATGACAACCCTTGTAACATAAAGCAGAATTAGTTACAAAAAAAAAGCTCCGATTTCTCGAAGCTTCCTATTTATGCATTTTCTTTATTTTTAACAACTAGTCTAAAACCTTCACCGTGTATGTTAAGAATTTCAACATTTTCGTCTGGTTTAAGATACTTTCTAAGTTTGGCGATATATACGTCCATACTTCTTGAAGTAAAGTAATTATCATCTCTCCAGATTTTTGTTAAAGCCAATTCTCTTGGCATTAAGTCATTTTCGTGAAGGATTAACATTTTCAATAATTCGTTTTCTTTTGGAGATAACTTTATTGGCTCTTCATTTTCAAAAGTTAAAAATCTAAGTTTTGAATTTAAATGAAATTTACCAATGTTAAACTCAAATTGAACTTGCTCTGCTTTTGTATCAGAAGATTTTCTTTGAATAATTGCCTTAATTTTCATAAGCAATACTTCTGAATCAAACGGCTTGTTTAAATAATCATCTGCACCTGCTTTATACCCTTTTAACACATCCTCTTTCATTGATTTTGCAGTTAAAAAGATAATAGGCACTTCGCTATTTTTCTCTCTGATTTCTTTTGCTAATGTATATCCGTCCTTATATGGCATCATGACATCAAGAATACACAAATCGTATACGTCTTTCTTGAATTTCTCGAAGCCTTCCATACCATTTTTTGCTAATGTAACTTCAAAGTCATTTAACATTAAATAGTCTTTAAGAACTGCACCAAAATTAAGGTCATCTTCTACTAAAAGAATTCTTTTATTGATATTTTCCATATTTTAATTTATTAGTGGTATTTTAATTATGAAGGTACTACCTTTCCCTTTTTCACTTTCAACGTAGACTTGACCGTTATGATCCTCTACGATTCTCTTTACATAAGATAAGCCCAACCCATGACCTTTAACATTATGTAAATCTCCTGTATGTTCTCTGTAAAATTTCTCAAAAACTCTTTTCTGAGCCACTTTACTCATTCCTAAACCATTGTCTTTTACTTTTATAAGAATCATATCTTTAATGTTCTCTGTAAAAATTTCTATTTTAGGAATACCTGGTGAATACTTTATAGCATTCTCCAATATATTAACCAAGACATTAGTAAAATGTACTTCATTAATTAATGCTGTTGTTCTAGCAGCATTATAATGATTTGTAACTGTTCCACCTCTATCTTCAAGAATCAAACTTACGTGCTCTATTGCATCATCGATAATCCCATGGATTTCGGTTGGTTCTTTATTTATGTCTAATTCTCTTTTCTCTAATTTAGAGATTCGTAATACATTCTCAACTTGAGCATGCATTCTTTTATTCTCGTCACGTATCATTTGAAGGTACCTAAACACCTTCTCTTTATCTTCTATTATTTTAGGATTTTTTATGGCATCCAAAGCCAAATTTATTGTTGCAATTGGAGTTTTAAACTCATGTGTCATATTATTTATAAAATCTGTCTTGATTTCAGATATATGTTTCTGACGAATCAACTGATTTAAAGCACTTGTATATGCAATAATAATAATAAGCGTAAATATGATTGATAATATTGTTATACTTACCAATTCTGACAGTAAAAACTTCTTTTTATGAGGAAATGTTACTGATAATTCATACTTATTATTCCCTTCATTGTCTGCAAAAATTGGTATTGAATAAGTCGATTCCTTATCATATTTAAATCCATCTGATTTAATTTTGGTTGCAATACCGCTACTATAAATTCCAAACTCGAATTTCGTTTTTACACCATATTCTTCTAATTCCTTTTTTAAGAGCTTTTGCAACTTCTCTTTACTAATTCTTTCATTAATAGGCATTGCCGAAGCAATATCTTTAAAGAATATTTCAAATTGTGCATTATCTAAAATATCAAGATTTCCAGATTTCTCAATCTTTACATCTGGAATTATACTTTGTTGTAACGACGAATTATCTATATTGTTATTATTATAAATTTCGGTTGTACGCTTAGAATTAAAATTCTTAAATCTTTCGTTATTAAATTTCTTATCAAAGAACGATCCATTGATATTATAATCTTCTGATATAATACTATTTGAATATACAATCGTTTTATTCGTTCTAGGATTTTTCTGAACGTAATAAAATTCTAATAAATCATTTTTTTGTGGAACTTTACCCGTACTATCTTTATAATGATTGTATTTATCATAAAAACTATACGCTTCTTGTTGTTGTAGTTTATCGGCTACGTTCCCAATAACTTGCTTAACATGAAACTTAAACTGCTCATCATTATTTTTAAATGAAGAAGTAAACCAATACACTTGAACAAGAATTATCCCAATTAAGGACAAACTCATTAACAAAACAAGAATTCTAAAAAACATTTTATTCATCGAAACAAAATTAATATTTTAACAATATACTAAATAATACATTAACCAAATATTAACATTTAAGAGTGATTTTGTTTAATATTTAAAATTTTAAGAATTTTAACAACTTCCTGCTTTGCACTTTTAAGATTCAAATTATGAATAACGTAATTACTATTCGCTAAACGTTGCTCATCGTTCCATTGCATATCCATTCGTTTTAAAACATGTTCGCGAGTAGTTTTATCGCGATTCATTACTCTCTCAATTCTGGTTTCCTGAGGGGCAGTAACCGTAATTATAATATCACATTCTTTATAACGACCACTCTCAAATAAAATTGCAGCTTCGTATATTATATAGGGGTCATTTTTATGTTTTAGCAACCAATTCTCAAAATCTTTTTTTACAGCAGGATGAACAATCGCATTAAGCAATGCTAATTTATCTGCATTATTAAAAACAATATCTGCTAATTTGGCTCTATTTAATGTATTATCCTCAAAAACTTCAGTCCCAAATACCGCTTTTATAGCTTCAATTATTTCATTAGACTGCATTACTTTTTTGGCCTCATCATCGGCAATATAGACAGGGATCCCCATTGCTGCAAAAAAGCCTGCTATGGTTGTTTTACCACTTCCAATACCTCCTGTTAAGCCTATTATTTTTGTCATACTAAATCTTAAAAAATAATCCTGGGAATGCTTCTTGAGGTTTTTTCTTCAAAATAATTATCTTAACAAACGATTCTAAAAAACCAATTCCGTATCCATAAAACTGTTTCCAAACCGCAATAACAGACAAAAACCCAATTTTCAAATTCTTATTTTGAATCGATGCCACAATAAAAATCATAAAAAAGTAAATAAAATACAATTGCAGAAAGATGTCAATATTAAAAATTAGCAATATAACTGCAAAAATAAGCCCCAAAATAAAAAATGTTGGGAAGAAAAATGTAAGTTTATTATACTGCGGATACCAACTGTTAAGTATTGGTCTTGCTTTTCCAAATTTATTAACCTGAATCGAAAATTTATCCCAATCGATTCTTCGTTTATGATACACATATGCTTTAGAAAAAAGCCTCGTTTCGAAACCTAAATTCCATAAGCGTATAGACAAATCTGGATCTTCTCCTGGGTGAATGTTTCCAAATCCTTTTGATGCTTCAAATCCTTTACGAGATAATCCCATATTAAAGCTTCGTGGCTGAAACTTTCCTATTTTCTCTGACCCTCCTCTTATTCCTCCTGTAGTTAGAAATGATGTCATAGCAAAATTAATTGCCTTTTGAATATCCGAAAAGCTATCTAAGGCTTTGTCTGGACCTCCAAAACAATCTACATAATCCTCTTTTAAAGCTTTATCAACTTCTACCAAATAATTTGATGGAATTATACAATCTGAGTCAAAAATAATAAAATAATCACCCAACGCTTTTCGCATTCCAAAGTTCCTAGAGTCACCAGGACCAGAATTCTCTTTAAAGTAATAAGATATATTTAATTTTTCTTGATATTTTCGAACTATGTCATCACATGGTAATGTTGAACCGTCTTCTACAAGCACGACTTCAAAAGGCTCTTTATATTCAGATAACAGTAAGCTTTCTAATAGCTCATCAACTTCGTCAGGACGATTATACACAGGTATAATTAAAGAAAACACCATAATTAGGTATGCGGTATTAAGGTAGTATTTGTTTTAACTGTAAAATTTTAACAAAGATAAGTTATATCCATAAAAAAACCATCAACTTTGGGTTGATGGTTTTAAATAATTATATCTTTTTTGCTGGTTTAAGCTATACTTTCTATTCCAACTACTTCATTTGTGTCTGCCTTGTAATCTACTCCTTCAAATTCGAATCCGAATAAATTTAAGAAATCGTTTCTATAACCAGCCAAATCACCAATTGCTGGCAATGTTTCTGTAGTTGCTTCCAACCATAATTTAGCTACTTTTTCTTGAACATCCTCACGCATTTCCCAATCATCTATACGGATTCTTCCTTTTTCATCTGTAGGAATTGGTTTCCCTGTATATAATCTATCTTGGAACAAACGTTGAATCTGTTCAATACATCCTTCATGAATGCCTTCAGCTTTCATAATTTTATACAATAATGAAATATATAACGGAATAACCGGAATAGCTGAACTCGCTTGTGTAACTAGTGCTTTATTAACTGAAACATATGCTTTTCCGCCTAGATCTTTCAAACTATCTGTAATAGCAAATGCTGTAGCTTCTAAATCGTCTTTAGCACGTCCAATTGTTCCTTTACGATAAACAGCCTCTGTTAAAGATGGCCCTATGTATGAGTAAGCAACTGTAGTAGCTCCAGGAGCCAATAAGTTTTCTTTTTTCAATGCATCCATCCACATTGACCAATCTTCACCACCCATTACCGCAATAGTATTGGCAATTTCTTCTTCTGTACATGGCTCAATAGAAACTTCTGTTACATTTCCTGTATGAAAATCAACTGTTTTATTAGTAAACGTACTTCCAATTGGTTTCAAAACTGAACGATGCAATACTCCTGTTACAGGGTGCAAACGAACTGGAGAAGCTAAACTATAAATAATTAAATCAATCTGACCTAAATCAGCTTTAATTAAATCTATTGTTTGCTGTTTAATTTCATTAGAAAAAGCATCACCATTGATACTTTTAGCATACAAACCAGCTTTATGAGCCTCACTTTCAAAAGCTGCTGAATTATACCATCCTGGAGAAGCTGTTTTTCCTTCAACTGGTGGTTTTTCAAAAAATACTCCAATTGTAGCTGCATTAGATCCAAATGCACTTGTAATTCTAGAAGCCAATCCAAAACCTGTTGAAGCTCCAATTACTAATACTTTTTTAGCTCCTTCAATCGGCCCTTTAGATTTTATGTATTCTATTTGATTTTTTACATTTTGCTCGCATCCTTTTGGGTGAGATGTCAAACAAATAAATCCTCTCATTCTTGGTTCTATAATCATAATTTTGGAACTGTTTTTTATTTTTATTTTATATAAATGATAGCAGTTAACTACCTATTTCATTTCGTAAGACGGAATAATTTAATTCACAAATATAACTCATTTTTTTAGTTGAGCAAGGCTTTAGCATGATTTAAAGCCGAATCAGAAACCACTGACCCTGACAACATTTGAGCAATTTCTACAATACGTTCTTCCTGAGATAAAAGCTTCAATTCTGACTGTGTATCATCATCAATTGTGGACTTAAATACTTTAAAATGAGAATCTCCTTTAGCCGCGATCTGTGGTAAATGCGTTATTGCAAAAATTTGCATCTGCTTACTCATCTCTTTCATAATCTCTCCCATTCTAATAGCAATTTCTCCTGAAACTCCCGTATCAATTTCATCAAATATTAAAGTCGGTAGTTTTGAATATTGTGCTAAAATTGCTTTTACAGCAAGCATAATACGTGACATTTCACCTCCAGAAGCAACTTTTTTAAGTATTCCAAAATCTGTTCCTTTGTTTGCAGAGAATAAAAACTGAAGTTCATCTTTTCCATTCTGAAAATAAGTTTCTCCATAATTAATATCAATTTTAAAACGAACATTTGGCATTCCTAATGTTTCTAATATTGCAATTAGCTTATCTGACAATAATGGAACTGCAGTTATTCTATTTTCATGAATTTTATTAGCAAAAACATCTAATTCTGCTGTTTTTTGATCAATAGAAGTAGTCAGTTTTGCTATTTCTTCTTCAATATTCCCTAATTCAAGAACTGAATTTTCAAGTTTAGTCTGAATCTCAATTAAATCATCAACTGTAGCAACTTGATGCTTTTTTTGTAAATTATAAATAACCTGCAATTTCTGACTAATGAAATCTAGCCTTGCTGGATCATTTAATAATTTTTCTGATGCCTTTTGCAACTCATTCGATACATCATCAAATTCAATCGCCAAACTTGTCAATCGTTCAAACAATGTTTGATATCCTGGTGAGAAAGTAACAATTTTATGCAAAGATGCTTTAATCTCATTTAGATTTTGAATCACTCCAAATTGTTCTTCATTAGCTATAGCTAATGACCTATCTATCGATTCCTTGATAATCTCGACATTGTTAAGTTTTTCAAATTCTTCTTCTAATTCTTCTTGTTCCCCAGATTTTAATTGTGCTACAACCAATTCATTCAAAAGAAACGTATTATATTCCTGTTCTTTAGCTGATTCGTTTTGTTTTTTAAGAAGTGAATTCAGTTTTGTTTTATCCGATTTATACTTCTTTAAAACATTCTGATATTCACAAATAACACCAAGATTGTCTGCAATCGCATCAATAATTTGAAACTGAACGCTTTCTTCCGACAACTCCTGAGTTTGTTGTTGCGAGTGAATATCTATTAAATACAAACTCAACTCTTGCAACTCCTGAAGATTTACTGGACTATCATTTATAAAAGCACGCGATTTACCTGACGGCAAAATTTCTCGTCTTATTATAGTATCATCTTCATAATCTAGGTCATTAGCCTCAAAAAAAGTCTGAAGATTGTATTTCGAAATCTTAAAATGCGCTTCAATAATACATTTTTCTTCTTTATTTTTCAATGAAGTCAAATCAGCTCTTTTACCTAAAACTAAGCCTAATGCACCCAATATTATAGACTTTCCTGCTCCTGTTTCACCAGTAATTATAGAAAATCCTTTTGAAAAATCAATAGTTAATTTTTCAATTAGTGCATAATTTTTTATTGACAATGAAGTAATCATATCTCTTTTTTGTAATATTAAGTTTTGGAAATAAGCAATCTATACTTGAATGCTTAATATTTAATCTGTCCCCATTTAGTAGAGTTCATAGGCGAAACTCTGTTTAAATTCTCCACTAAATCTGTTATAGAAACACTAGGTCCTCCTGAAAATATAGATACAATCTCATCTGATTTAGCATCAAAAAATACTCTTGTTAAAAAAGCATTTGGCTTTATTGCATTTAATTTCCCTAAAAGCATTAACGAAGCTTTAATTTTTTCTTTAGCCGCTTTTAAATCTTGATTCATCACATCTAAACCTACATGATATCCATAAACACATTGTCTTAAATCACTGTATGTTGGCGCAAGCATATCATTAATCAAGAAATAACGATTTTGTACTCCATCTGCTTGACTCCATCCTTTAAAACCACCTTGTTGAGCAACATTTGCTATATTTTGAGCTGTTTCAAAAAATGGGGTCCCTAAGGCTGGCATAAAAGTATCTGCATCCATTCCTAAGATCATATAACTATAAAATGTCATTATAGATACTAGATTCGACTCAAAAACATTTGGATTGTACAATAAATTTTCAAATTCGGTATATCTAAAACTCAAATCTTTATCGTTAAAATTAAAAACTGGAGATGAGTAAGTCGAATTATAAATTAATCGCGAAGACTGTATTTGTATGGTACCTGAAAACTGATCTGAAGTATTAGACGTAATAGTTAAATACATCGAACAGTTAATTTTTTCATTTTGTTTTAGTGAACTCCCTGTCCAATCAGTATTATTAACAAATTCACTCAACGCTGTCTGTAACGTTTTAAAAACTTGTTGATTTGCATTTGGAAGCATTTGTGAATTTACTGTTACAGTACAATTTAACTGTTGTGCCTGTATAAGACCAAAAGATAAAAATAACAAAAAGGTAAGTATTTTATTCATGAAAATGCTTTATCACTTTATTTAAAATATCAGTTGCAACTGCTTCTTTAGACTTTAATTCCATTGGTTCAATAGTAAAAAGCTTATCAATAAAGGTTACTTTATTAGTCTGCCCACCAAAACCAGCTCCTTTATCCTGTAAAGAATTTAGAACTATCAAATCTAAGTTTTTTTTCTGAATTTTCAGCTTTGCATTATCAATTTCATTTTCAGTCTCTAAAGCAAAACCAATTAAAAACTGTTTTTTCTTTATTTCACCCAACGAAAACAAGATGTCTTTTGTTTTCTCTAGCTCAATCGTGAAATTTTCTGGAGCTTTTTTTATTTTTTGAGACGCTACCGTTTTAGGCCTGTAATCTGCAACCGCGGCTGCCGCAATTGCCACATCAACATCTGAATAATACATATGACATGCATCATACATTTCTTGTGCCGATGTTACCGAAACTACTTTTACAGATGCGTTTGTTACTTTACAATTTGTAGGTCCAGCAACAAGTATTACCGAAGCTCCTAAGTTTGCAGCCTCTGAGGCAATATCAAATCCCATTTTACCAGAAGAATGATTCCCTATAAAACGAACAGGATCTATTGCTTCATAAGTAGGACCAGCTGTAATTAAAAACTTTTTACCCTTAAGTGGTAATTTACTTTCTAAATCAGCTTCTAAAAACGCAACGATATTTTCTGGTTCTGCCATACGACCTTCACCTGTCAACCCACTGGCTAACTCCCCGCTCTCAGCAGGAATAATAGTATTACCAAACTGCTTTAACAACGAAAAACTCGATAAAGTAGAAGGATGTATATACATATCCAAGTCCATTGCTGGTGCAAAGTAAACTGGACACTTAGCCGATAAATAAGTCGCAATCAATAGATTATCACAAGTACCATTTACCATTTTGGACATTGTATTTGCGGTAGCTGGAGCAATTACCATCAAATCGGCCCAAAGACCTAATTCGACATGATTGTTCCATTTTTCATTCTCATCTTCTTGATTAAAAAAAGTTGAATGTACAGGATTTTTTGACAAGGTCGATAACGTAAGTGGCGTTACAAAATCCTTAGAAGCAGGTGTCATGATTACTTGAATCTCGGCACCTGCTTTTATAAAGAGTCGTACTAATGATGCTGTTTTATAGGCTGCAATTCCACCAGAGACTCCTAGTAAAATTTTCTTACCGTTTAAAACTGACATGGTACTATATTATTTATTTGAATTTCTGTGGTATGTTTTACCGTCTAACCATTCTTGAACTGCTAAAGCGTGTGGCTTAGGCAATTTTTCGTAAAACTTAGAAACCTCAATTTGTTCTTTGTTTTCAAAAACCTCTTCAAGACTATCATTATACGTAGCAAATTCTTCTAACTTTTCAGTCAATTCCTTTTTAATTTCAGAATTAATTTGATTAGCTCTTTTTGCCATAATAGTTATCGCTTCATACACATTACCTGTAGGCTCTTCAATAGTAGTTTTATTGTAGGTAATTGTATTTACTGGAGCATTCGTCTTTTTTAAATCCATGACTTTATTTTATTTAGTAAAATTTTGTAACTCTTTCTCAACTCTCTCATTCATCTCGTCAGCTTTCACCTTGTAATGAGTATCACTTTTGTATTTCATTAAATTCATATAAGCAGTTTTAGCTACTTTTAAACGGTCTTCCATTTTTGCAGAAACACTATTTACTGCCAACTGATATGCAGAATCGAATTTATAATACAATGCATCTTCTTTGAATTCTGTTCCTGGATAATCTCCAATAAAGTTATCAAATGCTACTATTGCCGATTTAAAATCTGAAATAGTATTATATCCTTTTGCATTTTCATATGCTTTTTTCTCCAATTTATTAGTTAGCACCTTAAGACTTGCATTTGCCTCTGCTAAATATTCTGAATTTGGATAATTATCTATAAAAGCTTGTAATTTATCTATTGCTTTATTAGTATCTGTTTGATCTAAACTATAAACAGGCGACAACATCGAATAACTTTTTGCCCCCAAAAAAGCTGCCTCTTCTACTTTTTCACTTCTTGGATAACCAGAAGCAAAACTTTCAAATTGGTAGCCCGCCAAATAATACTGTTTTGTTTTATAATATGATTGTGAAAACATATAAAACAATTTCTCTGCCTGAGGTTTTCCTCTGTATGATGTTGCTAGTTGCTCAAACAAACGAATTGCTTTAGCATACTTTCCAGCTTCATACATTTTTGTTGCCACTTCGAATTTTGCTGCTACATCTTCATTTTTTAGTGCTTTTTGATAATCACTACATGAACAAAAAAGAACAACGACAAACAATACAGATATTATTTTTTTCATTTTTTTACTTTTATTATGATTCCCAGGATGCTTATGTCCAAGTAAAACCACACCGAAGTTTCGGTGGCAAATTTAGTTATTAATTTAGCTTCTACAAAATATTTTTTAGTATAATAAAATACCTTCCTTTTTATTTTTATTTAATGCTTTTTTTAACAAAATCATCAATACGATTTGCAAGCGACTCATCGGCTGGTACAAGCGGTAATCTTACTACATTCTCAGCAATACCAAGCGATTTGAATACCTGTTTTATTCCAGCTGGATTACCTTGTTCAAAAATCATATCAATACAATCTGATAAAAAGTATTGTGTTTTGAATGCTTCATTTACTTTTCTATTCAATCCCAAACGAATCATTTCAGAAAATTCTTTAGGAAAACCTTGCCCAATAACTGATATTACGCCTGAACCTCCAGCCAAAATTATAGGCAATGCAATCATATCATCTCCTGATATAACGAGAAAATCAGTTGGTTTATTTTTAAGCAACTGCATTGCTTGAACCAAATCACCTGCTGCTTCTTTTATAGCAACTACATTTGAAAAATCATTTGCCAAACGTATTACTGTTGCTGGTAACATATTACTTGATGTTCTTCCTGGAACATTATATAGAATTACTGGTATCGGAGAGGCTTCTGCAACGGCTTTAAAATGTTGATAAATTCCCTCTTGTGTAGGTCTATTATAATAAGGTGACACTGACAATATAGCCTCAAATGCTGATAAATCTCTTGTTTTTAATTCTTGCACAACTTGCATTGTGTTATTTCCTCCAACTCCCAACACTAAAGGTAATCTTCCTTTATTTGTAGTAACAACTGTCGAAATAACAAGCTCCTTTTCAGCTTCAGTTAATGTTGCATTCTCGGCAGTCGTTCCCATAACTACAAGATATTCAACTCCTCCATCTACAGAAAAATTAACTATTCTTTGCAACGCTTCTATATCAATTGAAAAATCTTCTTTAAAAGGAGTTACTAGTGCAACGCCTGTACCTATTAATGATTGCATATCAGATTATATTTGGTTTAATGTTTTTTAAATATTTAAATAATTCATTCACGAAAACTTTATGTTCCCGAAGATTGGTATTAATCATCACTCGATTTAACCTTTTATCAATTGATGCAAAACCAACTTTAAACTTGGCTTTAGAATTTTGTGTGATGAGCATCAACATTGCTTTTTCGATATCATAATAACTTATTAGTAAATCGAATTCTTCTTTTATAAAGTCTTTCAATAAATCCTCAGTAATTTCTCCATTCCAATTAAGATGTTTTATCCCAAAAGTTGGACAAGTATACGCTTCTTTTTTATCGATTTTATCTTTATAAACAACAATCTTAATGTTCTTTTCAACAATTCCTTTTGACACCAAATCAGCTAGCAAAGCTTTTTTTTCTAAAAAATTACTCTCATCTATAAGCAAACCAACTGTTTGTATATCGGTAGTAAATACACCGTTTTTTACATTATCAAGATTTTTATTTAATGATTTTTTTACAAAAAAAACCTTTATATAATTTAAAAACATAGTACTTTTACTTGATTACAAAATTAATTATTTAAGTCGCATTTAAGATGGTAAAACTAAAAAAGTATAACGGATTTTTAAAACTTTTTGTTATATTCTTAACATTTTTTATAGGAGTTTCTTGTAGCAAACAAACTTACCAAGTTTCTAAAATTGAAGGTAAGCTAATTCCTATTACAAGTACTGAAAATCAAACTCCTGAAATAGAGAATTTCATTAAACCTTACAGGGAGCACATTAACAAAAACCTGGATAGTGTTCTTTCTTATTGTCCTGAAACATTGGACAAAAGCTCTGGGAAATTACAAACAACTATTGGTAGCTTAATGGCTGACGCTTGTTTACAAAGAGGTAATTTAATTTTTAAAACCAGAGAGAAAAAAGATATTGACATTTGTTTCCTAAATCATGGTGGTATACGAGCAATACTTCCTAAAGGGGATGTCACTTCTAGAACTGCTTTTGAAATTATGCCTTTTGAAAATAGCCTTGTTGTTATGGCTTTAAAAGGAGAACAAATTTTAGAATTAGCTAATTATTTTATTGCTGAGAAAAAGCCACATCCTATTTCTGGAATGACTTTTACAATTACTAAAAATAACACTCCAGCAAACATTTTGATTCAGGGAAAACCAATCGAAAAAGATAAAATCTATTATGTTGCTACAAATGATTATTTAGCAAATGGTGGAGATAGTATGAACTTCTTTAAAAAAGGTGTTCAGAAATATGATTTAAATTATAAATTACGAGACATCCTTATTGATTATTTTAAATCTGTTAATCCAATTCCGGTACCTAGAGATATCCGAGTTACACAAGAATAAAATTACAATTAAAAATATTTAAGAACTTCGAGTTCAAGCGTTATACCGCAAAATAAATTAAAATGAAAAGAAGAGATTTTATTGAAAAAACCGCTGCCAGCACAGCATTATTGAGTTTGGGTTTATCTATGAGTAGCTTTACTTCTCCTGATGTTAAGCATATAACTATATTACACACCAATGATGTACATAGCCATATTGACCCTTTTCCTGCCGATGATCCTCGCAATGCTAATATGGGTGGAGTATCAAGACGTGCCGCTTTAATTGATTCAATCCGTAAAGAAAATCCAAATGTTCTTTTATTGGACGCTGGTGATATTTTTCAAGGAACTCCTTACTTTAACTATTATGGTGGAGAATTAGAGTTTAAACTGATGAGCATGATGAAATATGACGCTTCTACAATTGGTAATCATGATTTTGATAACGGTGTAGATGGTTTATATGCACAAATGCCTCATGCCAAATTTGAATTTATCTCTTCTAACTACGATTTTAAAAACACTGCAATGGACGGTCTTGTAAAACCGTACAAAATTTTCAACAAAGACGGTATTAAAATAGGTGTTTTTGGTCTTGGAATACAACTTGAAGGTTTAGTAGATAAACTTATGTATAAAGAAACTGTTTATAATGACCCTGTCGAAACTGCACACGACATGGTTAGAATCCTTAAAAAAGAACAGAAATGTGATTTAGTAATTTGCTTATCGCATTTGGGATACAAATACCGTGATGACGCTACTAGAATGTGTGATTTAAAATTGGCGGAGCAAACTCAAGATATTGATTTAATTATTGGTGGACACACACATACTTTTCTTGATAAACCAACTATTGTAAAAAATAAATCCGGTGAGGATGTTTTAGTTAATCAAGTTGGATGTTATGGAATTAACGTAGGTAGAATCGACTTTTACCTAGATAAGAATAAAACAAAATCATCACAAGGAAAATCAATTACAGTCTAAATTCTAACTCGAATGTTTTCTATTCTTTTTTGAATAAAATATCTTACCATAAAATAATAAGCTAACATTTGAGTTACATCTCTTATTAGTACTAACACTATTGAATGATCAAAAGATTGATTAAAAATAAAAAAAATATCAGAGAAGATAAAGCAGGCTGTCATTAACGTTAGTAAAAGAGTTAAAAAAGTCCCTTTAGATATATAACTAATAAATGAAATACATCCCAACATACTCAATACAACACCATATAGAGTATAAATAAAATGATTCTCATTTACTTTCTCATATTGTAAGCCTAAAACTGAAACTAATAAATATAAAATAAAAATAACGACTATTGCTACTGGCAATATGTCGTTTTTTCTTAGTTTTATTTTTCTATAATCATCAAAAATAAGCTTCAAAAACAACAAATAGACTAATAAGAAACAAAAAAGAGAACCTAACTCTGTTGCATCAACCTCCATTAAATTAAATACTTCTCCTGTAAAACATAAAGCAAAAATAAGTCCCTGAATTATATTTATCTTAAAATTAGTCGTTATAAGATAATATATAAATATCGAAGGTACCACAATTGCCTTTGCGTACATACTTATAAAATCTTCTTTTAAGAAATCAAAGATAATCGCAAATGTTAATGCAAGAAAGTAAAGAATTAATGACGGTGTATTAGTTTTCATTTAATTTTGTTATAAAATCATCTTCTGAAATTATAGGTATATTTAACTTATTTGCTTTCTCTAATTTAGCAGGCCCCATGTTTTCACCAGCAACAACAAAATCAGTTTTAGCAGAAATTGAACTACCTACTTTACCTCCATTATCCTCAATCGTTTTTTTGATATCGTCTCTTGAGAATTTAGAGAACACTCCTGAAACGACAAAAGTCTTTCCTTCAAATTTAGTCGTTGCATTAGGATTTACTTTTTCTAGTATTTCAAATTGAACTCCATAACCTTTTAAGCGTTCAATAATTATTTTATTCTCGTCATTCTCAAAAAATTCTATAACGCTTTTTGCAATACGTTCGCCTATTTCGTCTACTAGAACTAAATCCATTAAAGTAGCCTGACTCAATGCATCAATATTTTTGTAATGTTTCGCTAATTTTTTAGCTACAGTTTCACCCACAAATCGAATTCCAAGAGCAAACAAAACGCTCTCAAAAGGGATTTTTTTAGAATTCTCAACTCCTTTTACTAGATTTTCTGCCGACTTTTGCGCCATTCTTTCCAATGGCAAAATTTGCTCTACTGTTAACTCATATAAATCTGCATAATTATGAACCAGTCCATTATTAAAAAGCAAAGCAACCGTTTCTCCTCCAAGCCCTTCAATATCCATTGCTTTTCTTGAAATATAATGCTGGATTCTACCTATAATCTGTGGTGGGCATCCATAAAAATTAGGACAGTAATGATTTGCTTCTCCTTCTGATCTTACTAATTCAGTATTACATTCTGGGCAATGCGTAATGTATTTTGTAGGTTCTGCATCTGTTTGTCTTTGAGTTAAATCGACTGCAATTATTTTAGGAATAATCTCTCCTCCCTTTTCTACAAAAACAGTATCATTTATTCTAATATCTAATTTTTCTATTTGATCTGCATTATGCAAAGATGCTCTTTTTACAATAGTTCCTGCCAATTGTACGGGCTCTAAGTTTGCTACTGGTGTAATTGCTCCAGTCCTTCCCACTTGGTAAGAAATTGAATTTAATTTGGTAGAAACCCTCTCTGATTTAAATTTATATGCAATTGCCCAACGTGGTGATTTTGCTGTATAACCTAATTCTTCTTGATGTTGAATACTATTTACTTTTACAACTACCCCATCTGTTTCATAAGGTAGCTCATGACGATGGATGTCCCAATAATCTATAAAATCAAATACTTCTTGTAAATTGTTTGCCAATTTTGCTTCAACTGGTACTTTAAACCCCCATTTTCTTGCCAATTCTAAACCATCAAATTGGGTTTTGAATGGCAAATTATTTCCTGTTACAAAATAGAGTAAACACTCTAATGGTCTTTTAGCTACCTCCGCGCTATCTTGCAATTTTAAACTTCCCGAGGCTGTATTTCTTGGATTCGAATAAGGAGTTTCTCCTATTTCTATTAAATCCTGATTCATTTTTTCGAATCCTGCAAAAGGCAAAATTATTTCTCCTCGAATTGCAAAAACGGGCGGATAATTTCCTTTTAATTGTAAAGGAATCGATTTTATTGTTTTGATATTATTTGTTACGTCATCCCCTTGAAATCCATCTCCTCGGGTAACTGCTCGTTTCAACTTTCCATCTTCGTATGTAATACTTATCGAAGCTCCATCATATTTTAATTCGCAGGTATATTGCAAATCAACATTACCTAAAACTTTTTGAATTCTGGTTTCCCAATCGATCAAATCTTCTTTTGAATATGAATTATCTAAGGAATACATACGATATTCATGAGCAACCGTCTGAAAATTTTTTGTAATCATGCCTCCTACACGCTGTGTTGGTGAATTTTCATCAAAAAACTCTGGATGCTGTTCCTCTAATTCCTGAAGTTGCTTTAATTTTATATCAAAATCATAATCTGATATTGTAGCATTATCAAGCACATAATAATTATAATTATGCGCATTTAATTCGTCCCTTAAAGCTTGTATAGAATCCTGAATATTCATATTTTTTTGTAATTCGATTATCTTTTATTATCCTAAAAAATTTTGTCTAAAATAAGTAATCAAAAGTATAATTAAAAACAAAAAAACCACTCTTTTTAAAAGTGGTTTTCGCAAAATATTTTAAGTTTTATTTCTCTGTTACAATAAAATCTGAACGTCTATTGGCAAAATGCTCTTCTTCAGTACACTTAACTCCATTACTACATTTATTCACTAATCTTGTTTCTCCATAGCCTATAGCACTTACGATTCTTGAAGCTTCAATACCTTTTGAAAGGATATAATCTTGTGTCGACTTGGCTCTCTCATCTGATAGCTTCAAATTATATGCATCTTTACCTCTGGAATCAGTATGTGATTCAATTTTAATTTTAATCTTAGGGAATTTTTGCATCACAAATACAACTTTATCCAGTTCTGTTGCTGCTTGTGGATTAATATTGAACTTATCGTAGTCAAAGAAAATAGGATTGATATCAATTTTTTCTACACCTTCTTTTTTAACTACTAAATCATCATAATTACTAAGATAAAAATTAACGTCTTTTAATTCCGCATTATTTTCTTTTGTTGTTTCAACATATTTTTCATCTCCACTATAATTTGGTTTATTAGCTGTTATTTTTATCCTCTTACTGCATGGAACTTCTAATTTATAATTCCCATCTGCATCTGTTTTAGTTTCGGTTATGACTGCATCATATACATCATATGCCATAATAAATGTATCACTTATCCCAGTTTTAGTTTTTATATTTATTGCTTTTCCTGAAATGAGTTGATTACAAATAGGTTTTCCTTTAGTAAAATAATAAATATCATCATCTCCTTTTCCTTGTGCACGATTTGATGATATATAACCATAATTATCTTTTGAATCTATGATAAACGAGAAATCATCTTTATTGCTATTTATTGGAGCTCCTAAATTTCTAGGAACTGAAAAATTCAATCCTTCAAAAAGTTTACTTTCATATATATCTAAATCACCTAATCCATAATGTCCGTCTGAAGAAAAATAAAGTATTCCATTTCTATAAAAAGGAAAAACATCATTACCTATTGTATTTATTGTTGGTCCTAAATTTTGCGGTGAACTCATCGTACCATCATCAGCAATTCGTACTACGTACAAATCAGTCTCTCCGTAACCTCCTGGCATATCTGAAGCGAAAAACAGCATTTTTCCATCATCACTTAAACATGGATGCCCAACTGAATACTTATCACTATCAAAGAATACTTTTTCAGTTTTGACTAATTTGTTATCTTCTATAATTCCTTTTATAATTTGAAAATTATTTATTCTGGATTCATCTATTACCAATTTATTTTTATTTAGAATATTGGTTGTATAATACATTGTTTTCCAATCGGAACTAAATGTTACTGTGGCCTCATGATATTTGGTCATTATATTAGGTATAAAGATTGTTTCATTGAACAAATTACCATCAACTGCGTTCCTTTCGGCAACATATAAGCTCAAGAATGGCTGTTTGTTCCAATTATATAACTTTTTATCAAAATTAGTAGTATCTCTTGCTGATGTAAATACTACTTTATCATTATAAAAAGTAGCTCCAAAATCAGACTTATTCGTATTGATATTACTATTTGATATCGTATAAAGTGATTTAACTTTTGATAAACTATCTAATAATTTCTTTTGACAAACATACTTATCAATTTCCTTTTGGTCGCCTTTTTTATTTAAATATTCTTTGGTTATGTTATCAGCATTTTCATAATCCATAACTCCTTTCATTGACTGAATATACCTTAGATAATAAATATCAGGTAAATTATCTCCTTGTATATCATATAGTCTTTGATACCACTTTAAAGCATTTCGATTATCTGAAATAAAATAATAGGAGTCCGCAGCATTTTTTAGAGTTTGAACTGACGGCTTTTTAATTTTTTCTAAACACTCTTCATATGCTTTTGCTGCATCTACATAGGAATAGTTTCTAAATAAGGCATCTGCTTTTTTTAAATTTGTTTGCGCTAAAACAGATACAAAGCTGAATAGAAGACTAAGTATATAATATTTTTTCATATGTAAGGTATTTAAAAGAATCTAGGAGATTTAATTTTTCTTGGATCTTTATTAAATTGATATCGCAATATAAATTCATGCGAACCATCATTGTATTTATTCAATTTGGTTACTGTATAATCATATGAATATCCGATGTAAAAGCTTGGTGATATTTGAAATCCTGCCAATGCACTAACTGAATCATCAAAGCGGTAAGAGGCTCCTAGTACAACTTTTTCCTGAAGCATAAAATTAGCCGAAAGATCAACTGAAATTGGCGCTCCGTTTACTACTTTAGCTAAAACTGCTGGTTTGAACTTCAAGCTTCTATTTAAATCAAATACATAACCTCCCATGAAAAAATAATGCAATCTATCATAGTTTATTGATTCTTGTATGTCATTGTAATAATCACTTCTTATGAAGCTTGGAACCGATGCGCCTACATACCACCTATCTGTATAATAATATACCCCTGCTCCTATTGATGGTTTTACTACATTATTAATATTATTATTTAATAGTGCATCGTTAGCATCATAATATCGTCCTTTAGTCCAATCAATATTCATCATTCTCATTCCTGCTCTTAATCCAAATGCTAATCTTTTTTCATAACCTAAAGCCAATGAATATGAAAAATTACCATCTAAGTATAATTCATTTGATGGCCCTAACTTATCATTAACCACGCTTAAACCTAACCCTATTTTTTCATTTCTCAAGGGGGCTTGTACTGAGAGTGATTGTGTTTGTGGTGCACCATCTATTCCAACCCATTGTGATCGATGCAATAATACTGCTTCTAGATAACCTGTAGAACCAGCATAAGCTGGATTGATGACCATTGTGTTGTACATATACTGTGTATATTGCGGGTCTTGTTGTGCATTTGCAAAGAATGATGCAAACCCGCAAAATATCAAAAGATAGTTCTCTATAAATTTTACACTTAGTTTCATATTATAACTATTTAGTCAGTTAATTTAATTTGATGATTTATGGTTACAGGAGGTTATCTAATAATAGATAACCAACCTGTTTTAACTACTCCATCTGCACCAATATCCAGAACATAATAATATGTGCCCGCTGGTAATTTATCTCCTTTATTAATTGCGCCTGATACATTTGCTATCCCATCCCAATCATTATTATAATGATTTTGTTTATAAACTAACGCTCCGTATCTGTTATAAACATTTAAACTATTATTCGGATAATTTTCAATACAATCTATTTTGAAAACATCATTTGCACCATCATTGTTAGGAGTAAATTCATTATAAACTATCAAACATACAGGGCTTACAGAAGCTTCTCCATGATTATTTGTTGTATCCGAATCTATTGGATTTGAAACCACGATCGAAGCTACATTTAAATAATTTCCTGTTGGTAATACTTGAACCACTACAGTAAGCACTGCACTTTCATTGGCGTTTAATACTGGAATATTCCACGCTCCAGTTATATTGCTATATGTTCCAGTAGTAGTTTGTGCACTAACAAAATCATATCCTGTTGGCAAAATTTCACTAACTATTGTATCTATAAAGTTTCCTGATCCTACATTATTTACTGTTACAGTAAAAGTTACTTTATCATTAATATTAGGAGTTGGATTATCTACTGTCTTACTCATTGTTATATCTGAACAAGTTGCAACATCAAGCGTTAATAATTTACTATTTGTCTCATTACATAGATTAGTATAGGAAACATTTACACTTGCAGGCCCTATCGCTGGCCATGAAACTGTTACAAAATTATCGGTAGCAAGACCTCCTGCCGTAATAGTACCTCCTCCAGTAATTGTCCAATCATAATTTGACATTCCGCTTACAGTTGTATAAGTAATCTCATCAAAAACACACGGAACTGCTTTACTTGAGGCTATTGTTGGTAACTCGCTTCCTCTAAAAGTAATCGGAATGGCCAATCTTAATTTACTTTCACAACCTGTTATTAGATTTTTTAAAGAGCCATAATATGTTCCAGCTACTAGTAATGAACTTGGAGCTAATGCAATCCCTCCTGTTTCTACATTATACCAAACAACCCCAATTTCATTTACTTGTAAATCTGAAATTTTCGGCAGAGCTGTTAAACAAAAATCTTGCGTAGCTCTTGTTGTAGTTGGTATTGCACCGTCATTAATAATCACTTTAACTAATAATCTAACTGAACTTGCACAACCAGTTACTGGATCTAGGATTGCTCCGTAATAAGATCCGTTAGCTAAAACAGTCGTTGGATCTAAAGCTGTTCCTCCTGTTGCTGTTGTATACCAAACTACACCAGTCTCATTTACCTGAAGACTCGCCACTGTTGGTGCATTTACCAAACAGAAATCCTGTGTATCATCAGTTGTTGTTGGTTTAACTGGATCAGTTACTGTTACCGTTACTAGTAATCTTACTGAACTCACACAACCCGCTACTGGATCTAGGATTGCTCCGTAATAAGGTCCATTTGCTAAAGCTGTGGTTGGATCTAATGGCGTTACACTTACTAGTGAACTATACCAAACCACTCCCGTTTCATTTACCTGAAGATTAGCAACTGTTGGGTTATTTGCCAAACAGAAATCCTGCGTATCATCATTCGTTGTTGGTTTAGCTGGATCTGTTACTGTTACCGTTACTACTAATCGAACGGAACTCACACAACCCGTTACTGGATCTAGGATTGCTCCGTAGTATTCTCCATTAGCCAAAGCTGTGGTTGGATCTAATGGCGTTACACTTACTAGTGAACTATACCAAACCACTCCTGTTTCATTTACCTGAAGATTAGCAACTGTTGGGTTATTAGCCAAACAGAAATCCTGTGTATCATCAGTTGTTGTTGGTTTAGCCGGATCTGTTACTGTTACCGTTACTAGTAATCTTACTGAACTCACACAACCCGTTACTGGATCTAGGATTGCTCCGTAGTATTCTCCATTAGCCAAAGCTGTGGTTGAATCTAATGGCGTTACACTTACTAGTGAATTGTACCAAACCACTCCTGTCTCGTTTACCTGAAGAT